>JBBSGS010000028.1:0-16266 GCA_038253875.1 Chthoniobacterales bacterium | reverse complement strand
TTGCGCTTCCTTGTAGTGGCCGAGTTGCCGCTGGCTGTTTGCCGCCAGCAACATCATTTCCGGGCGCGCTTCGTCGGGAACCTGAGCGACGCTCTTGGCGTAATCGGCGACGGCTTGGGCGTATTGCCCGCCCTGGTATTCTAGGCGTAAAAGTCCGACCGCGGCGATCCCGCTCCAACGTCCGGCCTCGGGTAAAGCGCGGCCTTTCTGCAACAACGCTTTTGCTTTCGCGGTCATGGTCTTGTCGGGTTTGCCCTTTTCCGATTGCGCGAGCTCGAGCGCGAGCGAGCCGGCGCGGACCGTCGCCTCGGCTTTGAGCGCGGCCTTGGTGGTTTCGTTGGCGAGCGCTTCGAATTGCTCGAGGGCGTCGGCTTTGCGGCCTTTCTCGAGGAAGATGGTGCCGATCGCGAGTCGGGAATCGTCCCGGTAGGGGTTGGGATTCCCGACCGCCACGACCTCCTGATAAAGGTCGCGCGCCTCATCCTTGCGAATGAGGCTCTCCAGACAACGCGCCTCGAAATAGCGCGCCGAAAGCGCCAGGGCCGATGCTTTCACCTTCGCCGCCGCGCGATGAAAAAGCGGCCGCGCGGATTCGTAGTCTTTGTCGTTGAAGGAAATTTCCGCGAGACCGTAGGAGGCTGGGCCGGCCAAATCACTCTCCGGAAAATCGCTCAGCAGATTTTGAAAACTGCTCCGGGCCGCGGGTGTGTGCCCGAGTGCGCGATACGATTCGCCCAGGTAAAAATAAACCGAGGCGCGATCGAGCGAGCGCGGATAAAGGCCGAGAAATTTTTCGTACTCCGGCACCGCGAGGTCGTAAAGCTTGCGGCCGAAAAGCCCGTTGGCGTAATTTAGCTGGGCTTGGTCAGGCGACTCGGCGTCTTCCGCCGATGGGGTCTCGTTAGGCGCGGCGGCAGTTGTCGGCGGCGGCGTGGGCGCGATCGCGGCGGCCTCTTCGGGAACGGGGAGGGCGCGGCGGATGGTGGGCGTCTCCGCCGGCTGCGCGGTGGAGGGTTCCACGGGGAGGGCGCGCGCGACCGGAGGCTCGTGGACCGGAAGGGCGCGCCGAATTGGCGGTTCGTTTTGTGCAAAGGCGAGCGGGGCAGCGAGAAGCAGCGCCGCGATTCCGGGCGGCCACTTCATTTTGCCGTGGCGAAGGCAACATTGGTGATGCCGGCCTCGCTGCAAATATTGAGAACGTTGACGATGTTCTTGTAGGCGCCCGCTTCGTCGCCGCGGATGACGACAGCCTGATCGGCATTGAGCTTCACCAAGCCTTGCAAGAGTGTCGTTAGGTCAGGACCGGAGAGAGTGCGGCGATTCACGACTACATTGCCGTCCGCTTTCACGTTCACGATCACGTCGCCGATCGGCGCCGATTTTTCCCTGGCCGCGCTCGCCTTCGGCACCTTGACGTCGAGCTCGTTTTCGTTGCGCGCGGCGTTCCAGGTCATGAGGAAAAAAATCAGGAGGAGAAGGAGGACGTCGACGAGCGGCGCGAGCTGAATGCCGGGATGTTGCGGAAGGCTGCGGCTGCGGAAGTTCATCGGACGAGCAAACCCCGGGGTTGGACGTTAAATTTTCGACGCCCTCGCCCGCTCAAAATTCATCTTCAAGCAACACCGGCGTCCGTTCGGAGCGGCGGTTCTGCTGGAGCGAGAGGAGCGCGATGATGTGCGTGGAGGCGGATTCAAGATCGGAGATGAGGCGTTGCGAACGGCCGCGAAAAAAAGCGTAGAAAATCATCGCGGTGATGCCGATGCCGAGCCCGCCGCAGGTGTTGATGAGAGCTTCGCTGATTCCTTTAGACAAAAGCGTGTATCGGGTCGGCCCGAGATCGGACCCGAGCGCGCCAAACGAGCGAATGATCCCGATGACGGTGCCGAATAAGCCGACGAGTGGTCCGATCGTGCCGATATCGGCAAGATAAGTGACGCGGTTGTGGAGATTGGTGGCGACGCGCGTCCCCTCCGTTTCCGCGATCTCGCGGGCCTGGGCGAAATCAGCGTTCGGATTTTTCGTCATGAAATCGAGCGTCTTCTGCACGACGCGCGCGATCGCTTCGCCATGGCGATTCGAGACCGCGAGCAAGCCGAGATAATCGCGTTTGCGCAGCAGTGCATCGGCCGTTGCCATGTAACCGTTGGTCACGATGGCACCGCGGCGAATGGTGAAAAGATAAACAACGATCATCGTCACGGAGAAGATCGACATGAGAAAGAGCAGGGCCATGACGGGGCCCGCGGACATCATCGCCTGGAGGAGGTTGGTGGTCCGGGGAAGGATTGGCTGGTCGGGTGGCGCGGTCTGCGCAAAGCCGGAGGTGGCGCTCGCGAAAAGGACGAGCAGTGAAAAGAAACGTTTCATGCTCACTTGCGGCTTATCATAGGCGCGAGGGTTGACGATGCAACCCAACGGAGCTGAGACAACGAGGTCACAGCGATTGTTCATCCCTTCTCGTGCTCTTGCTCGAGCAGCAACACGAGACCGGCAAGAGCAGCCTCGAAGGCTACTGAGCTACAGTCGGCGCACGCGAAAGATGTGCGCGGGCTGCAGGCCGGGATGGAGCGCGACGTAATTGCGCCGGCCACGCCAGACGTAACGCTGCTCCGTCAACAAGTCATGCACCTCATAACTGTCACCGCCGAGCTCTCCGAAATCTTCGACCGGCGCGTGCACGAATGCCGTCTGCGTGTGCAGCGGATCAAGATTCACGGCGACGAGAATGATGCTGTCGCGGGCCGGGGTCATTTTGCTGTAGAAAAGGACCTGGTCATTCTCGGCGAAGTGGAAACGCAGGTTGTCGTAAAGGTGAAGCGCGCGGTTCTGGCGCCGGATCCGGTTCAGCTTCGTGATTAACTCTTTGATGTTTCCAGGCGCGTCCCAGTCTCGCTCCTTGAACTGGTATTTTTCGGAATCGAGATACTCTTCCCGGCCGGGAAGGGCGGCGTTTTCGCAGAGCTCGAACCCGCTGTAGATGCCGTAAACGCTCGATAACGTCGCCGCGAGCACCGCGCGAATCATGAACATCGCCCGCCCGCCGGTCTGCAAATGGAGCGGCAAAATATCCGGCGTGTTCGTGAAGAGATTGCCGCGAAAATATTCGCGCATCTCCGTCTGCGTGAGCTCGGTGAAATATTCGGCCAACTCCTTCTTCTCCGTGCGCCAGGTGAAATAGGTATAGCTCTGGGTGAATCCGGCTTTGCCCAGCGCCTTCATCATTTTCGGTTTGGTGAAAGCCTCCGAGAGGAAAATCGTGTCCGGAAATTTCGCGCGCACCCCGCTGATGAGGAACTCCCAAAACGCGACCGGTTTAGTGTGCGGGTTATCGACCCGGAAGGTGCGCACGCCGCGCTCCGCCCAGAAAAGGATGATGCTTTTCATCTCTTCCCAAAGCGCCGGCCAATCCTCGCAACGAAAATTCATCGGATAAATGTCCTCGTATTTCTTCGGCGGATTCTCGGCGTACTTGATCGTGCCATCGGGGCGCTTGTAAAACCAATCGGGATGCTTCGCGACGTAGGGATGATCGGGTGAGCAATTGATCGCGAAATCGAGCGCGATCTCCATCTTGCGGCTTTTGATTTCCCGTTCCAGCCAGGCGAAATCCTCGAACGTGCCTAACGACGGTTCGATATCCTTGTGCCCGCCGCCATTGGGCAGACCAAGATTGCGGTTGCCGATCGCGTAAGGGACGCCCGGCTCGTCCGGCTTGGAGGTGATGGAATTGTTGCGGCCTTTACGATTCGTTAGGCCAATCGGATGAATGGGCGGAAAATAAATGACGTTGAAACCCATCGCCTTCGCGTCATCGACCCGGCCGAGGCAATCGCGAAAAGTCGAGCCGCGCCCGGTGAGGCCTTCGGCGGAACGGGGAAAGAACTCGTACCAAGCGGCGGTGCGCGCGGCGACGCGGTCCACGATCACCCGCGGCGGCGGCGTGTATTGGGTCGCGCCCGAGCGCGGAGAGTACGTGGCCATGAGCACCTCCAATTCGCCGGAGTGCGCGATCCGGTTGACGTCGGAATCTTCACCGGTGCGCATCTGCTCGACGAATTCGCGCAAGCGTTTGGCATCGGCCCCGCGGGCGCGCCTGCCGGCGACCTTCAGAAGCTGGGCGCCTTCCAGTTTTTCGCTGTTTAAATCGTCAAGCCCCGCCTCGAATTTTGCGCCGAATTCGTGCCGCCAGCCGGCAAAAACATTGGTCCAAGCCTCGACCGTGTACTCATATGTGGCGTTTGTGTAAAGCGAACAAACGCCGCGCCAGCGGTCGTTGTCGATGTGCGTCATGGCCGTCTCATGCCACTTCGCTTCACCGACCACGCGCCACTTCAACGCCGCGGCGACCACGTCGTGGCCATCTTTAAAGACATCCGCTTCCACCACCACATCCTCGCCCACGACGCGTTTGATCGGATAACGGCCGCCATCGATGAGCGGTCGCAGATTTTCGATGACGGCGGCGGGGAATCGACTGGCCATGGGCAGCAATCAATCGAGAATCCCCATCGACGAAAGAGCTAATCGCGAAATCGCGGAGCACCCTAGCCGCTGAGGTCGCAGAGTCCGCAAAGAAAGAGAAATGACCGCGATCGGCGATCCAGGAGTTAACCTCTGCGCTCTCTGCGGTTAATGTTCCGCGGCAGCGCCGCCGGGTACGATCAGACTCCGAAATAAAACGCCGCTTCGAACAGCCCGGAAGTCCAGGTTTCTTCCCGCCGCACCGGGACCTGCAACAGCTTCTCGAACATGTCCCGCTCGAGCTTGCCGATGAACTTGTATTTCTCCACCAGGTTCATGATCGGGCTGTGACACTCCAGGATTTGCGGGCCGCCTTCGCTCGGAGCGGAGAGGTATTGCGACATGTAGCCTTCCTCGTCGCGCAGGGCCGCTAATTCCTTCGCGCGCGCCTCCACGGTCTCGCCTTTGATCTTCCCTTTGAGCTGCTCGGCTTTCCGCTCAAAAAGGTTGTAGAGCAGTTTCTCCGGTGCATTCGGCCCGTGAATTTGCTGGATGGATTCGAGCAGCTCGAGCGTGAAAGCATTGCTGTCGGCCTGGAAAAGGCCGTGGCTGCGACGGGTGAGCCGATAGACCATTTCCGGACGTCCCATTTTTTGCGGACGGCGCCAGGTGTCGAGATAACCATCGCGTTCGAGGGTGAGACAATGCTGCTTAATCCCCATGTAACTCATGTGCATGCGGGCGACGAGTTGGTTGACGGACAACCCGCGGGTGCGTTTGAGGGTGTTAAGGATTTCCAGCCGTTGAGTACGGCCGATTTCGGCAAGTAATTGTTGGTTCACGGTAATGATTTCAAGCTAGGGATTTCTCTGATGGGAGAGAACGCCTGTTTATACGCGGGCTGCTTGTTCGTTAGCAAGTTAATCATGCATCCGCCGCCACTTTGGCGTCGTCCGCGATGCGCCGGGTGGAAACCGGATCGAAAAGCAGGGCCTTGCCCAGGCTCATCTCAAAATGGAACCGGCGCCCGGTATCGCGGTGATCGAAACTCTCCTGGCTCCGGCAGATGAGAGTGTGAGCGCCGGTCTGAAGGTGGAGATTGGTGCCGGCGCCCAGCGGCTCGACGAGATCGACGATCGCGGGAAAACCGCTGGCGGCCCGCCGTTCTTTGCGGCCAGCCTCAGCCACTTCGAGATCTTCCGGCCGGATGCCGAGGATGACCGATTTTCCGCTAAACGCCCGGGTCGCCAGCCTGTCTGCCGCCGGGAAAGCGACGTCGACGGTACCGCCCGCAATCTCGGTAAAGCGGATCTTGTCTCCCTCGGCCTTGAGCGTGCCGTGGATGAAGTTCATCGGCGGCTCACCGAGAAAGCCGCCCACGAACAGGTTGACCGGCTCGTTGTAAAGTTTCAGCGGCGCGTCGTTTTGCTGCACCACGCCCTTGTTCATCAACCCGAGCCGATCGCCCATGGTCATCGCCTCGACCTGGTCGCGGGTAACGTAGAGCATCGTCACCTGCAGTCGTGGCTGTAGTTTTATGATTTCCGTCCGCATCTGCACCCGCGATTTGGCGTCAAGATGGGCGAGCGGTTCGTCGACGAGGAGAATCTTCGCTTGCCTAACGATCGCGCGCCCGATCGCGACGCGCTGCCGCTGATCGGCCGAAAGCGCTTTCGGTTTGCGCTCGAGCAAGCCTTCGATCCCGAGGATGCTTGCGCCATCGAGGACCCGCTTCTTGATTTCCGTTTTCGGATATTTCCGCAGCTTCAAGCCGAAGGCGAGATTGTCGAAGACGCTCAGGTTCGGATAGAGCGCGTCATCCTGGAAGACCATAGCAATGTCGCGGTCCTTTGGCGCGACGTCGTTGACTCGCTTGTCCCCAATGAAAATATCGCCCTGCGAAACCTCTTCGAGGCCGGCGATCATCCGCAGCATGGTTGATTTGCCGCAACCCACGGGCCCGGCGAGCACGACGAACTCGCGATCGCCGACCTCGAGGTTGACGTCTTTGACCGCGGTCACGTCTTGTCCCTTCACCCCGGGATAAATTTTGGAGACGTTTTTAATCATTACTTTGGCCATAGAGAAGAGGCGCAAACTAAGGAGCGTGTTCGAGAGGGTCAATCCACATCCGCGCTTCCCAAATCCGAGGCGCGATGATCTGCGTTGGGGAGCACGGGCTGTTAGCCCGTCTGGTCGTCGGAGCCTCCGCGACGAACTTCCGGTCACAGGCCAGGGCTGCAAAAGTTGGTCGCGGGAGGCTCCCGCGACCCACGGGGTGGCACCCCGTGCTCCCCTAACGAAAAGGCAGCGAGACCACTGCAACCGCCCCGCCCCCTTGCAGCTTCGTTCCCGCTTCGTTGAACCCTCGCTTCACGTAGCCCAGCGCGATCTCTTTGCCTAACGATTCGCTCCAGATCGCGCTGGTGACCCAGCCAACTTCTTTCCCGCTCTCTTGCGCGAGGAGCTTCGTCGCTGGGACCAGCGGCGCGCCGTCGAGAGCGACCAAACCGCAAAGCCGCTTGTTTGTTTGCCCGGACATTTTCATCCGCGAAATCACCTCCTGGCCGATGTAGCAACCCTTCGCGTAATCGATCGCCTCGCCTTCGAGGTTGGCTTCCACCGGGATAATCTGATCGGTCAATTCGCGGCCCCAACGCGGCACGCCCTGCTCGATGCGGAAACGCTCCATTGAATTCGGGTCGCGAACGGAATCCATCGCCGCCAACGCTTGCAGCACGCGATCGTGCTCCGCGGCGCCGACCATCAAATCCCAGCCGGTCACGCCGAAACGCTTCGCGCGACGCCAGAGCGGCTCGTTAGGCAAAGCGGGCGGCTCTTCGCCGACGCTGTGAAAGAGCGAAAACTGGTCGGTCACATCCTCGATCGTGACGTCGTCGGCGATGAGGTAACGCTCCAGCCGTGGCGCCAGCGCTTCGCGCAACTCCGGATCGGCATCGAGGAGCAGTTCGTTCTCGCCGCCCACGATGTAAATCAGTGCATCGATTTTGCCTTTGGCGTTGAGCACGCACGCTGCCATCGAGAGATTGGCGTTTGCCTTCCGCACATCATTCGTCACCTGGCCATTGAGATACCGAATCCGATCGTGACCGGTAAGCCGAAATTTCGTACGCTCGGAAAGATCAAACAGCACCGGCGTCCCCTCGCGGCTCCTGCCTCGACGCGCGCCGGCTGAACCAGCCGCGGAAACCGCCCGAGAGATTTACGCCTTCGGGGATTATTTCCTGGGCTCGCTTCGTCTCTTCCTTTGCCGGAGTTGCTTCCTTTACCGCACTCGCGACTGCCAATTCGGGCGCGGTCGGTTTTTCTTCCGCGGGCCTCGGAGGTTCTGCCGCCTTCTCCGCCAGCGGGGGGACGAATGGCTCGACCGTGGGAAGCTCGACCGCGGGAAAATACTTCTGCGCCACGGACGAATAATCGGCGTCGCCGTGGCCGCGTTTCATCTCCTCGAGAAGCATGTCGCCCGCCGTCTCCGTTACCGGCAGAGCGAGGGAATATTCCTGCGCCAGTTTCGAGGCGATGCGCACATCCTTGAGCATGTGTTTGACCGAAAAATGCGGCTCGAAATTGCCCGCTTCCATCATCGGCACTTTCATTTCCAGCGTCAGGGAATTGGTCGCGTTGTGCTTCATCGCGCGGCTGAAAAGTTCCGCCGACAGGCCTGCTTTACGCACGAGCGCGAGCGCTTCCGCGCCCACCTGCGCGGTCGCCGCAGTGATAATGTTGGTCGCTACTTTCATGATCGTAGCGTCGCCGATAGCGCCGATCACGACAATCTCTTTGCTACTCGCTTCGAGGATCGGGCGGGCCTGCTTGAGCGCGGCCTCATCGCCGCCGATGTAGTAAACGAGCTGGCCATTTTCCGCCGCCACCTTGCTCCCGGTGAAGGGCGCATCGAGAAAACGCGCCCCGCGCCGTTGCACCAATTCCGCCGCGGCCCGGACGCTCTCGGGCGACACCGTGCTGTGCGCCGTGACGACGTGTTGCGCACCGAGGCCGGGACTCAACTGCCTAACGATATCGAGGAGCGCTTCATCATCGGAAACAAAAATCTGCACGACATCGCACAGCTCCGCGACCTCCGCCGGTGAACCGACAAAATTCTGCTCCGGCCGCGGCGTCCGGTTCCAGACATAGACGCGCAGCCCGCGCTTGCGCAGCGTCGCCGCGACCCGCGTGCCGATGATACCGAGACCGATCAGACCAACGTTTTTCGATTTCGAGCGTGCCATTTTGGGTTGACGCCTTCGTCCGGACGGCGGCGAAGGCAAGCTCAAATTGAATGCGCTGTGCCGCAATCACGATTTTCGGCGGGAATAATAGGGCAGACTTCTTTTGCCTTGCCAGGAACGCGGGCCTCCCCGAAGTCGTGCGGGGAGGAAGCCGTCGCCTAACGAAGCCTAACGAATATGAAAACCATTCTTTTACTTACCATTTCCAACGCTTTCATGAACCTGGCTTGGTACGGCCATTTGAAATTCAAGAACTCACCGATTTGGATCGTCATCCTGGCGAGCTGGGGCATCGCTTTTTTTGAATATGTCTTCCAAGTCCCGGCGAATCGCATTGGCTCCTACGAATGGAGCTTGCCCCAACTCAAGGTCCTGCAGGAGTGCATCACCCTTGTCGTCTTCACGATCGTGGCCTGGTTCCTTTTCCGCACTCCGCTGAAGTGGAACATCGGCGTCTCCTATGCCTTCATCGTCGGGGCGATTTTTTTCGCTTTCAAATTCTAGTTCCCGCTCCTTGCTGAAAGTGTGCAGCGCGACGCTCTGTCGTCACGAGTGCGCCCGGTTTTAATACGCGCGACGGACGCGGACCTCGATCCCGGCGAGCAACGCGCGCACAACTTGGGCGCGCTTTTCATTCTCCAGCGCTGCGCTGATTTCCGGCCGGGCCTCGTCGGAGTCGAGTGTGCGCGGCGGCCGGGATTCCGTTAGGCGGATGAGGTGAAAACCGAGCCGGCTGCGGACGGGCGCGCTCGTTTCTCCCACGCGCAAAGCGTGCGCCGCGCTGAAAACCTCCGGCAACATTCGCGCCTCGGCGAAGTAGTTCAGGTCGCCGCCTTGTTTCTTCGTCGCTTCGTCCTCGGAGAACTCTGCCACGAGCGCGGGAAATGATTCGCCTTGCTGAAGCCGCAGAGCGAGCGCGTCGATTAGTGCGCGTTTTGCCTCGATCACTTCATCTGGGTAACCATCCGGGGCGGCGAGGAAGAGATGGCTGGCGCGCAAACGAAGCGGCTCTTGAAACGGTTCGGTGTGTACTTCGTAAAAGTGGCGAATCCCATTGTCGTTAGGCACAATTTGCGCTTCCAGCCAAGCTCGATCGCGCAGGTTGGCGGCGACGGCGCGACGCAGCGCGCGCGGCGTGGTCGACCCTTTCTGCAAAATCGCGCGCCATAATTTTTCGCCGGCGAATTGCCCGCGCAGAAGACTCATTTGCTGGTCGATGGCGGCTGAGCTGATCGGTTGGCGCGCGGCGGCGGCGTCCAGCTTTGCCAGGTCGATCAAACTCTCGAGGGATTGCCCGGCACGTTGCAGGTCGCGATCGTAAATCCCGCGGCGGCCGACCATCGCCTCGAGCTCGCCTCGCCTAACGACCTTGCCGAGCCAGCGGCGGAAGGTGAAGTTGGTCGTTAGATATTCTCCTGCTCCGATGCCGAGGAGGAGGACGAGGACGAGGGGCGCGCGCTTCATCGGAAGGCCATCTCAGCCAGGTAATAGGCAGTGACGGCGCCGATGGTTTGCAGACTTTCCGCGCTCAACTTGTCCATCGTGTCATCGGCTGTGTGCCAGGGCGGATAATCGAAATCGATCAAGTCGAGGGTCGGGATGCCGATTTCATTTAGCGGAGTTTGATCATCGAGCACGTCGTTGCCGGCGTAGGTAAAATGGGAGCGCGCATTCATCGCCGTCGCCGCGGCAAAGATGTCGCGCGTGAGTTGCGCGGGCGAATCTGGCGAGAGGGTAATCGTGAGGTCGCGGTCGCCCATCATGTCCCAGAGAATCCCGCCGCGATAACTCTTCCGGCTTTTCGTTTCTTTGATTTGCCTGGCGAAATAGCGGCTGCCGTAGAGGCCGTCGGTCGCGCTGAAACTTTCGTAGGCCTCCTCGCCATCGAAAAAAATCAACTCGATCTGCGCGGCCAAATTCGGGTGCAGGCCAAGAACCCGCGCCATCTCCAGAAGCGCGCCGGTGCTCGAGCCGCCGTCATTGGCGCCGACAAATTGGATCGAGTCGAAAGTTTTTGTGTCGTAGTGCGAGCAAAGGAGAAAACCTTGCCCGCGCAGACGCTCGTTAGGCCGGCGCGCGATCAGATTGACGAACGAGACTTTCCCGCGCGGCGTCTCGGCGGCGAAAGGTTGTTCTGCAACCTGCCAGCCGCAGGACTCGAGGTTTTTTCGAATGTACCTTCGCGCCTTTTTGATCGCCGGGGACTCGGGCGGGCGTGGCCCGAGATCGACCAGCGCCTGGACATGGGCAAGAGCTTTTTTGCCTGAGAATTCCAGCCACGGTTTGCCGTAAGAAGGGTGGCGAGGTTTGAGGACGAGGACGAGGAAGAGGAGGAGCGCGAGGGCGAAGAGCGCGTAGCCGCCCCAATCGCGCCACCAGGGCAAGGCGTCGCGGCGCCAGCGCCGCCACTTGTCGTTAGGCATCGGGCGGCAGGCCGAGCCGGGTCACGACGCGCTCGAGGTCGTCGGAACCGTAATATTCGATTTCGATCCGCCCGCGTTTCTCGCCGTGGTAAATCGTGACGTGGGTGGCGAAATGTTGTTGCAGCCGGTTTTCCAAATCGCTCACCGCGGCAGAAGGAACGGTCGCGGGTCGCTTGCCGGGGCGGACAATGCCAAGTTTTCCCAGCTGCCGGGCGACCATGCGCTCGGTCGTCCGGACGGTCGAGCTTTGGCGGAGGATGGCGTCGGCGATGGCCCGCTGTTCGTCGTGACCTTTCAACCCGAGCAGCACTTTGGCGTGACCGACGGAGAGCAAACCCTGCACGACCCATGTTTGCACCTGCTGGTCGAGATCGAGCAGGCGCATGGCGTTCGCGACCGAAGCGCGGCTGCGCCCGACTTTCTGCGCGATATCGTCCTGGCGCATCCCAAATTCGCCTGCGAGTCGCGCGTAGGCTTCCGCTTCCTCGATCGGATTGAGGTCGGCGCGCTGCAGATTTTCGATGAGCGAGAGCTCGAGGACTTCGAGATCGCTCGCTGACCTAACGATGACGGGCGCCTCGGTCAGGCCGACTTCCTTGGCGGCGCGCCAGCGGCGTTCTCCGGCGATCAACTCGAAAGTGTCGTTTATTTGCCTAACAATGAGCGGCTGAATGATGCCGCGCTGGCGGATGGAATCGATCAGCTCGTCGAGCGCTTCGCGGGCGAATTCGCGGCGCGGCTGGAGCGGGCTCGGGACGATGCTCGTTAGGCTGACGAGCTGCACTCGCTCGCCCGCCTCCGGTTCGGCGGAACGAAGAGCGGGAGCGGCGCTGATGAGAGCGCCGAGGCCTTTGCCGAGACCGGATTTTGCCATCGCCGTGAGGCTATCGGAGCGGATTCGTTAACGCAAACTGGGTTTCGAGAGTGGCGAGGGGGAAAGAAGGGACAGGATTAACAGGATTGTCAGGATTAGAAGATTCTTAAATCCAGTTAATCCTCTTCCATTCTTTTTGCGGCGAGGTCTCAGTGAAGCGACTTTGCGATGGCGGTGGCGCACTGTTCGAGAAGGCGGCTTTCCGCGGCGACGACGGCGCCGTAGCCGGCGCCCTCGATCGGCTCGCGAAAGGCGCCGCTGCCGCGGGAAATGGTGACGCCGCTGGAGTCTTCGATCCGCCAGGCTGTTTCGAGAATCGCGTCGCTCCCGCTGATGCCGTGGAATTGCCGCACCTCGAGCGCGACGCGGCGGCGGGGTGAACGGCCCGCCGGCCATGGGTATGCGAGCACGTCGCGCGCGCCGAGCTGGGCCTGCAAATCGCGCGCGAGCACGCCGGCGATGTTTTCCTGCAGCGAGCCCGCCCAACTGACGTTGGGCGGGATCTGGAATTCGTTAGGCCCACTTTGGAAGACAAGCTCGCTGCGATCGATGTAGCTCGGCAGCGAGATCGGGCCGACGCCGAGACTGAGGGAGGATTCCCCATGCACCGCCGCCGAAGTTGCAGCGCTGAGCCGGTAAAACTCCTGCTTGGAACCGCAGCCGGCCAGGACTAGAGCGAACACGCCGGCGGTGTAGCGGCGGGCGTGCCGTCCGCAAGCTTTGGCCCAACGTTTCACAAGTGGAGTGTATCGCACGTTTGTTGAGTGGAAGTGGAGCGCGCTGCTCTGTCAGCGCGAGGATCATCGCGACGACAGAGCGTCGCGCTCCGGGCTTTGTCACGGCTCACGAAAGAACTGAAACCGGCTACTATTCTCAAGGTCTGCTCCCTTTCGGCGGCGGCACGCTCCCCGGTTTGCCGAAGATGATCGAGTTCGGTTTGCGCTCCAGGGTATTCGTTAGGCCGCGGAGTGAACGGAGCGTTTCGTCAAGCTGCCGGAGCGTCTCGGACAGATCGTGATAGAGCGGCGAATTGTCGTTGAAACCGCTGGCCGTTTTTTTCAGGTCATCCGCCGCCGACTTGATCGAAGCGAGCGCCTCGGAGGCGTTGTTGACTGTTTTATCGAGCGGCAAGGCCTGCAATTTCGCGAGCAGCGCGGAGGCTTGCTCCTGAATTTGCGCAAGCCCGCCGGAAGGCGCGGTGGGGAAAATCATGTAGCCGCCGAAATCGCGCACGGCCGCCGGCTTCGCGTCCTTTTGGAGGTCGAGGTCGACGAACATCTGGCCGGTGAGGAGGTTGCCGGATTTAAGGCTGGCGCGCAGGCCCTTCTCGACGTTGCGGGCGATGAAATCCTGCGCTGCCGCGTAGCTGCCCGGGGGCAGTTCGGTAATGAGGTCGGGATCGATCCGGATCATGACGGGCACGCGCTGTTCCAAGTCGTTAGGCAAATAGCGGAAGGAAACGCCTTCGACCGTGCCGATGCGGACCCCGCGGAATTCGACGGGCGCATCGGGATTGAGACCGCGCACGCTCTCGGTGAAGAGAAGCAAATAGGGGAGAGGATCTTGCATGATGAATTTGGTCGTGTCCTCGAAACTGTCGTAGAGCTTGAAGACAGTGCCATCGTCGACCGAAGCCGCGCGGTCGCCAGGGCCGGGCTCGTCGAAGGTGACGCCGCCGAGGAGCAGCGCCTCGAGCGTGCCGGTGCGCAGTTTCACGCCGTTGGCGCCGACTTCGAGATCGATCCCGCTGATGTTCCAAAATTTCGTCTCTTTGCGCACGAGCTTGCCGTAGTCGCCTTCGATGAAGGCGTCGAATTCCACCTGCCCGGTCTGCGGCAGAAAAGTGCGTTTCTCGATTTTTCCGACGGGGAGGCCCTTGTAAGTGATGGGCGAGCCGGGGTCGATTCCGCCGGCTTCTTCGGCGATGAATTTAATGTGCAGGCCAGGCACGCCTTTTGGGGTCACCGGCGGTTGTTCGAGGCCGAGGAAATTCGTCCGCCTTTCCTGGGAGAGGCCGGGTTCGAGTTCGAGGTAGTTGCCGGAAACGATCGTGCTCAAACCGGAAATGCCCGAACCGCCATAGCGCGGACGCACCACCCAGATTTGTGTGTCCTGGACGAGCAAATCCTCCGCGTCGCTCGTCATTTGCAGAGTCACGAGAACCTTCAATTTGTCCGTCAGCTGGACCTTGTCGACTGTGCCGATGTTGACACTGCGGCAGAGGACCGGCGTCTTCCCGGCGATGATACCCTCGGCGGTTTCGAAGCGCACGGTCACCTCGGGGCCGCGTTCGGAGTAATATTTCCAAACCAGCCAGCCGCCGAAAAGCGCCGCCACCACCGGAATGATCCAGACTGCGGAGAGATAGCTCTTTTGCGGACTGGTTATCGGCGCCATGGGTGGCTGGCGGGGCGTCGAATCGGAACTCATCTGCGTTCGTTAGGCAGTCGTTAGGCGGGAGACGGGCGGCCCTGGGCGGCGGCGTCCCAGATAAGGCGCGGGTCAAAGCTGAGAGCAGCGAGCATGGTCAGGATCACGACCGAAGCGAAAGAGAGCGCGGCCGGTCCGGGATGGATCGAGAGGACCGAGCCGAGCTGCACGACCGCGACCAAAATCGCGACCACGAAGATATCGACCATCGACCATCGGCCGACCAGTTCCGTGACGCGATAGAGCCGCGTCATGGCGAGCGGATGTCGTCCAAGCCGCGCCGCGAGACAAAGCCAGAGAAGCGCGACAATTTTCAAAATCGGAATCATGACGCTCGCGGTAAAAATAATTATCGCCACCGGATAATCGGCGCTCTGCCAGAATTGGATGACGCCGCCGATGATGGTGTTGGCTTGGGCGCCCCCGATCGATTCCACTTTCAGGATCGGGAGCAGGTTGGCGGGAAAATAAAGGAGCATCGCCGAGAGGGTGAGGGCGAGGGTGCGCTGCAGGCTGGCCGGATTGCGCAGGTGCAGGCGGGCGTGGCAGCGCGGGCAGCGCGCCAGCGTCACGGGCTCGACGCGGCCGCAGGCATGGCAGAGTGCGAGGCCGTTCGCGGCCGCGGAGTCGGGGTAGAAACGGCTCATCGTTCGGCGTTCTCGAGGCGCGTCCAGAGTTCGCGATAATCGATCGACGTGAGCGCCGCGGTGAGGCAAATGATGAGCCCGACAAAGGCCCAGAAGGAAATACCGAGTGTAAGGGTGGCCAGTTTCCCGAGCTTGAGCAGGCTTACGAGCGCTCCGAGCAAAAAGACCTCGACCATGTTCCACCTGCGCATGCGATAGACCCAGCGACAAAGCGGTACCGCACCCGGCAGACGGCGGCTGCTCGTGACCAGCGGGAGGAGCAAATAAATCAATCCGCCAATGATAAGCGTCGGCGCGACCAAAGTGAAAATTGCGACCGCGGCGCCGAGGTAGGGGGAGCCTTGCGCTTCCAAACCGGACGCGCTTTGCGAGAGCAGCATCTGGCTTTCGCGGTACCCGGCGCGCAGGGTCATGAACGGGAAAAAATTTGCGACGAGGAAAAGGAAGCCGGCGGCGATCGTTAGGGCGGAAGCGCGATGGAGCGAATTGTGACGGTAATGGAAGAGGAGCGCGTGGCATTGCGCGCAGAGCACCTGCTCGCCCTCTTTAAGGATGGGCGCCTCGAAAAGCGCGTCGCAATCAGGGCAGGCGAGATGTTTGGAAGATCCGGATGGACGCACGGAGGAATCGTAGCACTGCTCGAAAAAAGCCGGCCATTTTTTCTTGCCCACGGCGCGGTGTAGAGGCGGCCGTGTCGGCCGCAGAGTGGAGACGTTGCCTGAGGAAGGTTTGCTCAAAGGGGACGACGACGCGCTTTCCCCAGTGGGCGACACGGCCGCCTCTACATCCTCCGCGCACGGCCAATTGACCCATTTCTCGCCCCATCTACCGTCCCCAATGTCTGACCACGCGCGCGTCTTTACGCTCGGCCACTCTCCCGATCCCGATGATGCCTTCATGTTCTACGCCATGGCCGAGCAGAAGATCGATCTCCGCGGTTACCGGTTTGAGCATCGTCTCGAGGACATCCAGACGCTGAACGAACGCGCTCTGCGCGGCGAGCTCGATATCTCGGCCATCTCCATCCACGCCTATGCTTTTGTGAGCGAGCGTTACGCGCTTCTCTCTTGCGGCGCGAGCATGGGCGACGGCTACGGGCCGATGCTGGTCACGCTCGATTCCACCGCTCCAGTCGAGGGCTCGCCTAACGAGATCCGGAAATGGCTGCGCGGCCGTCT
>JBBSGS010000027.1:0-16343 GCA_038253875.1 Chthoniobacterales bacterium | reverse complement strand
CGGAGTTCGATCCCCGGGTGCTGGCGGGGCTGCGCGATTTTGCGGTCGATGATCCCGGCCTCACGATCACCTATCTGGAAAATATTCCGGGCGCGAAATTTCCCACGGCCCTGCAGGATTTGCTCGCACGCGATCCCGCGCTCTCCCAATTCGACTACGCCAAAAAAGCGCGCCTCTTCCAATTGTGGTCGAACCACGACCCACTCGACGAACTCGTCCGCGCCGTCGGCGCGCATCCGGAGTGGACCGAGTTTGCCTGGCCGGGCCTGGCTCGCTGGCACGCCGGCCGGGGCGAATTCGAAGCCGCCTGGCAACTCGTTAGGCAAAATACCAAACCTCCGCCGCTACCCAAGGCCGCGAGCGCGGCGCCGATCCCGCAACTCGAGCAACAGCTTTACGCCAATCCGGGCGACTACGCCGCCGGCTACGCTCTCTACCTCGCGCAAACCACTGCCGGAAAGACCGACGATGCGCTCGCGACATTGCGCCATTTTACCGCCCGCTCCGATACCCCCCGCTATTTTTATTACCTGCAAGCTCAGACTTGGGCCGCGGAGCAAAACTGGGAACATGCCTGGCGTTCCTGGGAAGATTACACTTCGGTGAGCGAGCACCGCTGATTTGCCGCTTGCGCCGAAGGCCGTCGCGGAACAAACTCCGGCTCGTTATGCAAACTCGCCGCACGATCCGCGCCTTTGTCGCGAGCGGCCTGCTCTGCGCTTTTCTCCTCGCTCTCAGTTTCGCGGCCGCGCCCAAACTGCACGAGCGCTTTCATGCCGACGCCAGTTTGCCTAACCATGAGTGTGCCGTCACACTCATCGCCTCGGGCAAGTGCGAACTGAGCCCCGCACCCATCGTCCTAGTCGCCCCGCAGCCCGCGGTGCAGTTCGAGAAAATTCCCCTGCTCAGCCCGACTTGGGTCGCCGCGTCATATCTCAGTGCGGCTATTTTCGAGCACGCGCCTCCTGTCTCCGCCTAACGATTGGATGAGCCGCGCCTCACGCGCGGCAGCGGCGCCCGCGCGTTCCTCGCGCCGCTGAATCCAATTCGCGCCCGAACGCATTCGTTCATGTGGTGCCGCATTCGGGAAGGCCGGAGCAATCGGAAGAAGATCAGTGAAGAAAATTTTATTAGCTGTGGCGTGCGTCTGCGCGCAAACGGCTTTACTCGCGCAGGAACCGTCGCCGGCTCCCTCGCCTAACGACGTTGAGCTTTTGCGCCAGCAAGTGCAGGCGCTCACCGAGACAGTGAAAAACTTGCAGCAGCAGGTGAAAGAGCAGCAGGCCACGCTCTCGAAAATAAACATCGAGCCGAGTACGTTACCGGCAAACAACAACATCGCTGCGGCGCCTTCGGCTTCGCCTTCCGCGAGCGCGCCACCCGCTTTCCCGACGACGGATGACTCGGTCGTAGCGTCCGCCGCGCCGCCGCCGCCGTCGGCTGCAACCGGGCCAGCCGCCGCTGCGGTAAACTCACAATTCCCGACCACCGACGCAGCGGTCACAACTTCGACCGAGACGATTTCTACGAGCGGCGCGGGCGCTTCGTTGGCCGCGCCGATGACGATCGCCGGCAGCGGACGCTCCACCTACATGAACATCTCGTTCGACGGCCAATTCGCGCTCGCTTATTCGAGCGATCGCGATCTCGCTAAACTCGAAGTCGGCGACCACGATCCGCTGCAGCGAGGCTTCAACGCGCGCAACCTCGAGCTCGCCCTCGATGGCGCGGTCGATCCTTATTTTGAAGGCTTCGCCAACATCGTGTTCAAGCTCAACAACGACAACGAAACCGAGATCGAAGTCGAAGAAGCATTCATGCAAACGACCGATCTGCCTTGGGGATTGCAGGTCAAAGCCGGTCAGTTTTTCTCCGCCTTCGGCCGGATCAATCCGATGCATCCGCACACGTGGGATTTTGCGGATGATCCGCTCGTGCATGGTCTCTTTCTCGGCTCCGATGGATTGCGCGGAGTCGGCGCACAGATCGCGTGGACAGTTCCGGTCTCGTGGTATTCGCAGATTATTTTGGGGGTGCAGAACGGCCGCGGCAACACCGGCTTCTCCTTCCGCAACCCGGGCGCGGACGGCACCTTCTTCGGTCGCCTAACGACCGACCGCGAAGCGCGCGGCCTGCAGGATTTCGTCTACGTTCCGCGCTGGGAAAATTCCTTCGATCTCAGCCCGACTCAGACCATTCTCGGCGGGCTCTCCGGCGCATTTGGCTCCAACGAAACGGGCGCGGATTCCAGCACTCAAATTTACGGCGCCGATTTTCTCTACAAATGGAAATCGCCGCGCGCGGAAGGCGGTTTCCCGTTCGTGAAATGGCAGACAGAAACAATGTATCGCCGCTTCGAAGCGGGCCGCGGGATAGATCAGTCGTTCCCGGTCGCGGAAACGTTTCACGATTGGGGGATGTATTCGCAGATCGTCTGGGGATTCAAGAAGGGATGGACCGCCGGTCTGCGCGGCGATTACCTGCACATGCAGGACTCGGCCTTCACCGATAGTCTCGATCGGCAAAGCCGCTCACGCATCTCCGGAAATCTCACCTGGTATCCAACCGAGTTCTCAAAAATCCGGCTGCAGTACAACCACGATTTTCTGGAGGAAAACCATTTCCTCACCGCGCACCAGGCCGACTCCATTTTCCTGCAATTCGAATTCATCCTCGGCGCGCACGGGGCGCACAAATTTTGAATTTGCCTAACGAATATGGATGCCGGTCGAATCAGCTTCTGGGTAGCGCACCCGCCTCGGGTGCTGGTGACAGTGTTCCACAGTCGCGAACTTTTCTTAACGCCACCGACCTCGCGAGGGTTCACGCGTCAGAGAAAGTTCGTCGCGCTGGAACAGCGCGACCAGCACACGAGACGTGTGCGCTACCCGAAGCAATCGCCTCCCGCCTTATCAGAATATGAAACCAACCAAACTCCTGCTCGCCGCCGCGCTTTTCACTGTGGGCCTCGTCCCCGCGCACGCTAAAATCAACGTCGTCGCGACCCTGCCGGATTTCGCCGCGCTCGCCCGCGACGTCGGCGGCGCGAATGTCGATGTCACCGTCCTCGCGAAACCTACCGAAGACCCGCACTTCGTCGATGCCCGGCCGAGCTTCGTCGTGAAATTGCGCGGGGCCGACATGCTCATCGATGGCGGCGCTGAGCTCGAGATCGGCTGGCTGCCGCCCCTCCTGCAAAACGCGCGCAATCCGAAGATCGGAGCCGGCCAGCCGGGCCGGGTGCAGGCTTCGGAAGGCATCCGCTTGATGGAAGTGCCGGCGGAGCTGACACGCGCGGCCGGCGACGTTCACGCCATGGGGAATCCGCATTTCATGGTCGACCCGATCATCGCCAAAGCGGTCGCGCAGCATATTGCCGGCGCCATGGCTGCAATCGATGGCGCGCACGCCGCCGAATATCAGACTAACGAGAAGCAGTTCGAGGGCACGATCAACGCCAAGCTTCAGGAATGGGGAGCAAAACTGCTCCCATTCCGCGGTCAGAGTCTTGTGGCTTATCACGATTCCTGGCCCTACTTCGCCCACCGGTTCGGCTTTAATATCAACCTCTTTCTCGAACCGAAGCCGGGCATCCCGCCCTCGCCGTCACACCTCGCGGAGGTGATCGCGCAAATGAAGGCGCAGAAGGTCAAGGCGATCATCGTCGAGCCGTATCACAACCGGAAAATCGCGGAAAAGGTCGCGCTATCGACGGGCGCCAAAGTGGTGGATTTCGCGCAATTTCCCGGGGCGCTCCCGAATACCGACAGCTACGTGAAGTTGATCGATACGCTCGTGAACAACCTCGCCGCGGCGCTGAAATGAAGCGGCCGGAGTCTTACCGTTCCGGGGAGCCGGTGCACCTCGCACGCTGTGAGCGGCGCCTCGCCGATCGCTTCTGCCCACGCAGCGCTGCGCGAAAGCATTTCGGCGAGGCGCCGAAATGGGCGTGCGAGGCGCACGCGCTCCCCGGAACAGAAGCGTCGCTCATCTGATTATGTGGGACGTGATGTTCTGGCCCATCGTGGCCTGTGTCTTGTTGCCCTGGCTGCTCGTTTACCTTGGGCTCCATGTCGTTAGGCGCGGGATCATCTTTATCGACATCGCGATGGCGCAGATGGCCTCGTTAGGCATTTGCGTCGCCGTCCTGCTGCACTTGAATCTGGAAGGCTGGCCCACCTTTTTTATCGCGCTCGGTTTCACACTCGTCGGGGCCGCGGTTTTTTCTGTCACCGGGAAACGCTCGAGCCAGATTCCGCAGGAGGCGATCATCGGCATCAGTTATGTGGTCGCCGCCGCGGCCGCCGTGCTCCTCCTCAGCCGAGCCGCGGAGGGGGACGAGGAAATCAAGAACATGCTCGTCGGCAATATCCTGCTCGTGAGCCCGCTCGATGTCTGGAAATGTTTCGGCCTTTTCGCTCTCGTCGGTGTGGTGCATTTCGTTCTGCGCCGCTCGATTCTGCTCGTCTCCTTCGATCGCGACGCCGCTTACGAGCGCGGGCTTCGCGTGCGCTGGTGGGACTTTCTCTTCTACGCCCTTTTCGGCCTGGTCGTGACCAGCTTCGTCCGCATCGCAGGCGTGCTCCTTGTTTTCACTTACCTGATCGTGCCGGCGGTCTGCGGCATCACTCTCGCGTCGTCGTTAGGGAAACGGCTTCTCATCGGCTGGGCGATCGCGCTCGTCGGCGGCGTGGCTGGGTTGTTTTTTTCGTTTCGCTGGGATCTGCCGTCCGGGGCCGCGATCGTTTGCACTTTCGGCGTGCTCTTGATTCTGCTCAGCATCATGAGTGCGTTGCGGCGAGCGGCTCCTGGGTAACGCACACGTCTCGTGTGCTGGTCGACGCGTCTCGCGGCGACGAACTTTGCTGTCCGCGTGGACGCCACGTAAACGCTCTCGTTCAAGAAAAGTTCGTCGCGGTGGAATACCACGACCAGCACACGAGCCGTGTGCGCCACACGGAGCCGCCCATCCCATACTGCCCGAATACGGAAGCTCGCATCTTGCGCAGACTTCCCTCCCACGCATAGATTCTGCTCCCCTGCTTATTTATGAAACCGCGCCTCGTCCTTGTTACTCTGCTCACCTTTTTTGTCGCGGCCGCGGCGCGGGCGCAACAGCCGGGCGAATACATCATTCTTGTCGGCGGTCCCTCGCTCCATCAATGGGAGCAGTACAAGGCGCAGCCGCACGACCATTGGTGGGCGAACTTTGTCCACTCCGCGCGGGTGCGGACCGAGCAATTGCGCGCTGAGCGCGGGCCCGACGCGATGATCACCTGGCTGGTTTACAAGCCCGGCTACATCGATCGCGGGCAGCAGGAGCACCAGGATTTGATCGCGAACATCAACAGCATCCGTGACAAGTTTCATCTCAATCTGGTTTACTTCGCGCGCGGCGCCGAGGTGATTAATTATCTGAACGCGGGGCAGCCGCGCGACCAGGTAAAAATCGCCGGGTTCGAATATTTCGGGCACTCGAACCGGGCCTGTTTCCTTTTCGATTACAGCAACGTGGTCGACAGCGCTTCAAAATCGTGGCTGCACGAGTCGGAGCTGAAGAAAATCGACCGGCACGCCTTTGCGCGCGGCGCCTATGTGAAGAGTTGGGGCTGCCACACCGGCGAGAGCATGAGCAAGCTTTGGCGCGACGCTACCGGCACCCGGATGTGGGGCGCGATCGGCAAGACCGATTACTCGACAGGGGAATTGCCCGCGCTTGCCCGGCCTGGCGACAGGTGGGTGAACTAGGCGCGGCGAGGTTGTTGACTCTTCGCTCTGCGAAGCGTGGCCCGCGGGTTGGGGTGCCGCTCGCGCTTTTTTATCTGCAACAGCATTCCGATAAAGAGATCGCCGAGACGCTCGAGATTCCCATCGGCACGGTCATGTCGCGCATCTCACGCGGCAAAGCGCTGTCGCGCCGCGCGCTCGCGGATGATGACGGCCTAACGAAAAGCAAAGAGGAGAATCAAACGCATGGATAAGCAGTGGGCGCGCTTGATCCTGCAGGCATACCGTCCAGTCGAGGAGGAAAACGATCCCGAGTTGGCCGCTGCGCTGCAAATCGTGGCCGGAGCCCCGAGTTGTCCCGCTGGTTTGAGGAAGAACAGGCGTTCGATCGAGCGATCGCGGCCCAGCTCGAATCGATCCCGGCGCCATTCGGTCTCAAAACGCGCATTCTGCCCGAGGAGCCGAGCATGCGCGTTCCGGGAACAAACTACGATGGACCTTCGGCCTTGCGGCGATGGTAGCGCTCTTTTTGCTCCTCGCACAGATCGTTAGTCTCTGGCGCATTACCGCCGTCCCTCGCCGACCTGCCGTCGGATTACGCACGCGAGATGGCCAGGTTTATTCAGTTGACGCCTTCGCTGGAGATGAGGAGCAGCAATCTAAGCGAGATCAGAACCTGGCTCGCGAAACAAGATACGCAGCCGATGACGGTGCCGGCCCGAATGGCAGCGCAGTAGCCGATCGGTTGCCGCCTGCTGTCGTTTCGAAGCTACGACGTGACCCTGATTTGTTTTCAGCGCGAGGGAAATCGCTTCGCGCACCTCTTCATGGTCAACCGCGCGGCCATTCCAAACATGAAGCCGGGCGCAAAGCCCAATTTCGCCAACGAACACGGGTGGCTAACGGCGACCTGGGCGGAAAAAGATCGCGTCTATATGATCGCCATGCAGGGCGGTCGCGCGGAAATCGAACGCTTCCTGCCTAACGCCTAACGAATTCCCGCCGAGCCGGATTGTCCTCTGCGAGCGAGCAAGGTGCGGATTGGCGCGCCCCCGCGGGTCTTTGTTTCCTTAACGAGCGGTGCTGGCCGTTTTCGGACCCTGGGTCAGTTGCACGAGATCGCTCAGGATATTGAGCGTCTCATCGCGCTCGGGATCGACCGCGGCCGGCTTGGAATCGTCGGAAGTATCCGGCGCGGAATCGTCGCCGCCGTTGTCGGATTCGGAATCCGGCGCCGCTTCCGGCGCGACTTTGCCGGCGTCACCCTGGCTTTTCGCTTCGGCGATTTTCCCCGGATACATGATTAGCTGAAGCTTCGGGTTATCGACCGTCTCGAGCGTGAGACGGTAGATGCTCGGCTCTTCGGTATTGCGCGCGAGCCGCTCCTTCAAGCGCGTCTCTTTGCGCAATTTTTCGTCGCTCAGCTCTTTTCGGCGCACGTCTTCGTTCAAGGTAATCCGGTTGTCATCGAGCTTCTTGCGCAGGCGCTCCATGTCTTCCATGACGTAATGGAATTCCGGATCCGCTGCGACGCGGCCGGCAGAGCGCGCTTTCAATTCGTCGATGAAAAGCGGGTGGGAGTCGGACCATTTCGTGAACTTGGCGGGCGGCACTTCGTCGTAAGCGAGCGCGTTCTTGAGCGCGCCTTCGCCGAATTCCGGAAGATCGGTCAGGGTCGGCAACGAGATATCGGAGGTGACGCCGTGGAGCTGCGTCGAGCCGCCGGCCACGCGATAGAACTTTTGGATGGTGAGTTTGAGCGCGCCGTCCTCCTCCGAGCGCGTCCCCAGGAGCGAGGTAAAGCGGCCGATCTCGAGAATGGTCTGCACCGTTCCCTTACCGAAAGTGCTCTTGTCGCCGACGATGACAGCGCGTCCGTAATCCTGCAACGCCGCTGCAAAAATCTCACTGGCCGACGCGCTTTGCCGGCTGGTCAGGACAACGAGGGGGCCATCGTAAGCGATATCCGTATCGGGATCGGTTGAGATGACGACCCTATCGTTCGAACCCTTCGTCTGCACGACTGGGCCGGACTTAAAGAAGAGACCAGTCAAGGAGATGGCTTCCTCCAGGGAGCCGCCCCCGTTCCGGCGCAGGTCGATCACCAGCCCGCCGATTTTCTCCTTCTTCAAGCGCTTCAGAAGCGCGACCACATCGCGCGTGGTGCTCTTCTTGTGACCCTCCATATCGGCATAGAACGATGGCAGCGTGAGCCAGCCGAGCTTCACCGGATCGCCGTTACGATCCTTCTTGATGATGATGTCGGCACGAGCTTCCTGGTCTTTCAGTTTAATCTCGTCGCGCACCAGCTCGATTGTCTTGCGCTGCGAGGGATCGGCCGCACTTGCCGGGATGATGAGGAGGCGGACCTTGGTGCCTTTTTTGCCGCGAATTTTCTCGACCACTTTATCGAGCCGCATATCGCGCACGTCGTTGAACTGCTTCGAGCCCTGCGCGACCGCCGTGATGCGATCGCCTACTTTGACCTTCCCGCTCGTTTGCGCCGGCCCACCGGGCACCAGGCTCTCGATCTTGGCGTAGCCATCTTCGCTCCGCAGCATCGCTCCGATGCCCACGAGCGACAGGCCCATGTTAATGCTGAAATTCTTCAGGTCGGCCTGGCTGAGATATTCCGAGTGCGGATCGTAGGACTGCGCGAGGGCGTCGAGGAACAACTTCACCTGCTCTTCAGCGTCCTCTTCGTGGACGGTCCGAAGCATGCGATCGTAACGCCGCTCGACCAGTTTCGGGCCCGGCTCGATCGGGTGCTCGCTCAGATTTTCCTGGAGCAGCTCACTCTCGATCCGCTTGCGCCAGAGATCGTCGGCCTCGGCGTCGTCCTTCGGCCAGGGCGCTTTTTGCCGGCTCATGAGGACGGTTTCGTCTGTCTTGAAATTCATTGGCTGTTTGACCAGCTCCTTGATTTTGACGACGCGATCTTCCACCCGCTTTTGGAAAACGGCGAAAATCTCGTGCGCGGGCTTGAGGTTGCCGAGGAGAATGTCGTCGTCGAGCGAGGTGGCGTATTTTTTCGTGAAAGCGTCGATGTCCTTCTGGGTGAAGAAGAGGTGACTGAAATCGAGCAACTCCAGATAACCGGTGAGCAACTTCTTCGAAATCTCATCGTTCAGCGGGTGATGCGTGTAATGGCCTTCCTCGAGGAGCCGGCCTACCGAGACGCCGATCTGCTCGGAATCGGTCTTCGCCAGGACCGGCTGCGCCGCCAGCGCAACGACAAACAATCCCGGCAGCAACGCAGCGGATGAACGAAGAAAAGTTTTCATAAATTCGGACGAAAAAGTTCGCAGAAACTAATTTGAAAGCAAGGTGGGCGGGCGCGTGGTGCGCCCGGAGTGAAGGGTGAGACAACCGCTAAGCGTGAAGATTCAAATTTAGATTCGGGAGCGGAGGAGACTTCACGCTGCAATTTCCGTTCCCCCGCCGGAGTGGCGTGCTACTTTCCCGCGCCCTTCTTCCTGCTCCTGCTCTTGCTTCTCCCCAACGCGACAAGGAGGATTAGGAGTAGGAGCAAGATTAGGATTAGGGCAAAGGCTTCATGATCGAATACCAAACTTTCACCGGCGGAATTTTCGAGACGAACTGTTACGCACTGGAGGCGCCGGAAGGCTGGATCCTGTTCGACGCGCCCGAAGGCGCCTGTGACTGGCTGGTCGGGCAGGGGATCGAGCTGCGACTGCTGCTCCTCACTCACGGGCATATCGATCACATCCAGGATGTGGCTAAGATCAAACGCCGCTTCAATTGCCCGATTGGGGTTCACGCGGAAAGCGCGCCGATGATTTCCGAGCGCGACTTCTTTCGCGACTACGGATTCCAATTCGAGATCGAGCCGGTCCAGCCCGATTTTTTGATCACGGCGACGCCGGCACGCGACTTTCTCGGGATGAGGTTCGAGGTGCTCGAGGTGCCGGGGCATTGTCCGGGAAGCCTCTGCTTTTTCTCACGCGAGAATGAGCTGCTCATCGGCGGCGACGTTCTCTTCGCGGGCAGCGTGGGGCGCACGGATCTGCCGGGCGGCGATGCCGAACTACTTTTTGCCGGCATCCGCAACAAGCTTTACTCGTTAGGCGACAATGTCACCGTGTTGCCCGGTCACGGCCCGCCCACGACCATCGGGGCGGAGCGGCGCTCGAATCCGTTCGTGAGCTAAGCGCCTCTTCCCGGAGGGACTTGCTTCCGCAAGTCCAGTTTGTGATTCCCTCGCTATGAACCTGGAGGTGCAGAAGCACGTCTCTCGAGGCCGCAGACCTCGTCTCGCAGAGACTCCAATCCATCGATCCCGGCAACAATCTCACCTAACGACCGCAAGGCCGTGGGGACGTGCGCGAGAAAGGCTTTGTTCCCCCGCACCAGCCCAAGATAGGCATAGGCGCCGAGCGCCTGCATCAGCCGTTGCATCGCGCAGAGCCGCAACCTTTCCGCAAAGGCCGGTTCGTTCACCTCCGCTTGAGTTTCGTAAAAAGTGGCCAGCTCGACGCGCTGCGCCGCGCTGAGATTCACATAGGGATCGTAAAGCAGAGACGCGAGATCGTATTCCGCAAGGCCTGGGCGCATTCCCTGGAAATCGATCAGGTAAGCCTCGTCATCGCGAACAATAATGTTCTGCGATTGAAAATCCCGGTGCACGAGGACGCGCGGGAATGCTGCCAGCCGCTCCGCGATGGCGTGCAGCGCTGGCAGCGCCGCCAGCTCCCGGAGCGTTCCTTCCGCGACCCCAAAGTGGCGGCTAAGGCATTGATCGAAAAAGTAATGCTGCTCCCAAAGGTAAAGCGCGGCGTCGAATTGCGCCGGCAGATCGCGCCGGATCGCTGCTGATTCGACCGCGGAGACGCGATGCAACTTCGCGATCTCCTCGAGCGCCGATTCGTAGAGAGGACGGCGCACCGCCCAGCTCTCCTCGCGATAGCTCCAGAGATCGTGTTCCCCCAAATCCTCCAGCCAGATCAAGCCTTCTCTCGGATCGTGGAAGTAAATTTTCGGCGAACGGATGCCGTGGGTCGTGAGGAATTCCGCGATCTCTACGTAGCGCTGATTCTCCGAAAGTTCCCCGGTATATTTTAGAAGAACGATCGTCTGCTCGGGGGAGAACTGAATCCGGTAAAACTTCCGATCCGAGCCACCCTTCTCCATCGGCAAAATTTTGACCTGCTCTCCCTCGAAACTGGGAAAGCGGATACGCGTCTGGCGCAGGAGCGTGTCAGAAAGAATCATTTAGAATAAAGGCCGGAAAACGGAGGGAATCAGGAAAGCAAGAAAAGGAGGCGCAAGGATTCCCTTTCCTATTTTCCTGCTTTCCTGATTCATTCTCTTCACCGGATCAGATTACCACATCGCTCAGCAGGCCCTCGGCGGCGTGATCGGTGCGGACGATACAGCGTTTCAGCTGAGAGCGAGAAGCAATTTGTGCACCCGGCCAAAGAATCGAATCCTCGATCGTCGCCCCCGCGCCAATGTGACAGCGCGCACCGACCGAAGAGAAGCCGTCAACCGTGGCGCCGTCCTGAACGACCGCATCGGGCGCGATCCGCGTCGGCCATTCGTTAGGCTGGAGGTAGCCCGGGCGCCAGGACCGCTCGATGATGGCGCGATGAACCTCGAGATATTGTTCGGGAGATCCGAGATTGAACCACTGGCCGTCGTTCAGGACGACCCCGCCGATTTTTCCTCCGTCACTGATCCACTTGGCGAGCACGGGAATGAAGGAGATCTTTTCACCTAACGAAAAGCGGCTAAAAGCTTGCCGGCTCCAAACCGAGACGTTGGCGTAGTCGTAATTACCGGCATGCCCGTAGCGATTCCCGATATCGAGCACACGGCCTTCGCGGAAAGCGACTTGAGCGGCCAAGCCGGTTTCCCGCAAAGCCATTGTCACGTCGTTTCCGCTCCGGAAATGTTCCGCGATGAGCGGCTCGAGCGCCATGTCCGTGAGCACGTCGCCGCTATAGACCAGGAACGGCTCTTCGCCCAGTAACGCTTGCGCGTTCCTGATCCCGCCGCCGGTTTCGAGCAGCACCGGCTCATGCACCAGCCTAACGGGATGCTCCAGATAAAGACCACCGGCGAAGACCGCCTCGAAGGCCGCGGGCAGGAGATGCGTGTTGATGACGAACGACTTCACGCCGGCCGCCGCGAGGTGATCGAGCGCGAAGGTGATAAGCGGCTTTTGAAAAATCGGGACAAGTGGTTTTGGCAGGTCGTCGGTTAGCGGGCGCAGCCGCATCCCGAGACCCGCGCCGAGAATGAAAGCCCGATCGATCATACGCCTAACGATAGGAAAACCGCCCCTACGCAACTACGCCGCCGCTCCACGCTCCGGGTAGCGCGCGCGTCTCGCGTGCTGGTCGACGCGTCTCGCGGCGACGGACTTTTGAGAGCACGGATCGTCACCTTGGCATCAACTCCTGATGAAAGTGCGCGAACGCGGGACGCATTCGCCAGGCACGCGAGACGGGTGCGCTACCCGGAGGTGCGTTCCAAACTGCGCGGCGGATACGGGGCGCAATGTTCAATCTGGCGGAGCCTAGGGAATGTTGTAAACCTCGACCAACCCGACCCCAGTCGTCTGGCCCTGCCCGCTTACGACTGCTGTGTATTCGCCGGCCGGAAGCGTGGCGAAGATCGCCGACTCCTTGTCGTTTTTCGGCGCGAGGCCGGTCGAGGAAATGATCGCCTCCTGCGTCTCCCGCCAATCATCGTTCCACGCGAGGATCGCGCCGTTGGCGTTATGCAGGTCCAGGGTCGGATCCGGCAGCGTGTCGCCTACGCCGGCCGCGCCTAACGACGGCCCGAGCGCGCGCACCACGACGTTGGCCTGCCCTGAATTCTCGGCCGAAACAATCAAACCGCCGATCAAAACATCCGTGCCCGTCCCGACCAAACCGCGGGTACTGATATTCGCGAATTGCGAAGCGGGCGTGCTATCGAGATCGTACGCTTCCACCAGCGCCGTGCCGCTGCCGCCTCCTTTGCCCTGGAGGACCGCGGTGTATTGGCCCGGGTCGAGGGTCGCTACGATGGCCGATTCCCGAAAGTCGTTAGGCGGAATTCCAGTCGCGGCGATGGCCGCTTCCTGGTCGCTTTTCCAGTTGTCGTTCCGGGCCACGATCGAGTCGCTGCCGTCGTGCAGCGCGAGGGTGGGATCCTGCAAAACTCCAGTGAGACCGGCCGCGGCGAGCGAAGGTCCGAGCGCGCGCAGGAGCACATTTTTCGGCGTCGTGCCAGTCACGATGAAACCGCCGATGAGGACGTTCTCGCCGGTGCCGACGGTTTCGCGTGTGGAGATGTTCAACTGCCGCGCTGGATGAATCACCGAAGCAGCATCGTTAGGCTCGGTCTGCGACAGAAACTCGGAAAGGTTATCTTCACTGTCGCCGTCCGCATCTCCGTTGGGCCCGCCCAGTTGCGGATTGTTGATCTGGCCTAACGATAAGCGCGAAGCCTGGAAGCCGGCGAAATTCACCTCCGGGGCAATCCCCACCCGGGTGATGAAGGGATCGGGATTCCCCGTGCGCGTGTCGACCCAGACAGGGACGGCCGGCACCTCCGGGCTGGTCGATTCTGCGATTCCGAGATAATCGCCCAGCATGTAGCCCTCGTTCGTGAGCGGCGCCAACGTCGCGTCGGTTGTTTTGTTCGTTAGGCGAATATTCGGCTGCCAGGTCACCCCGCCGTTGAACGACTGCGCAAGATAGAGATTGCAGCGCGTCGTCACCCCCGGCGGGTTGTCGCGCTGATCGTAGAAGGAGGCGGTTAGCCGTTTCCCATCCGGTGAGGCGGAAATCGCGGCGTTGAAAACGCCGGTGCCGGGATTGTCCGTGATTGCGACCGGCGTCGTCCAGGTCGTGCCCGCGTTGGTCGACTTTGTGAAAAAGATTCGCGGCAGTCCCGCGCTGTCGAGCGCCTGGTAAACGACTGACAAATGGCCGTTGATCCGGTCGGTCGTGGCCGAGGGGAGAAAGGTGCCGTTCCGGATGCTGGGTTGATCGTAACGCGCGACCGTCGCGACCAAAGTCGGCGGCCCGAAAGTTACACCGCCATCGTTTGACAAGACCATGTCGATCTCTTCCGGGCCCGGAAGAGGAGCGTCGCCGCCGCGGAATCCGCTGCCGCCAAAATTCCAATAAATAATCGCGACCCGCCCATCGCGCAGAAAAACCGGCTGCGAGCCCTGGGCGTTCGTCTGCGCCGAGTGGATCGCCGCAGCACTGCTCCAGCTCAGCCCGTGGTCATCACTGTAGGAACGAAAAATCGGTGAAGCGTTGGTCGTGCCGAAAAGCGTCCAGGTGACGAGAATGCGCCCGGCCCTCGCCGTACCGCTGAAAGTGTTCACCGCCATCCATGGTTTATCGGGGAAATTACTGCTGTCGGCCGGCCGGAAGACGACGACGGGCGCGTCAAAGGTGGCGCCGCCGTCAGTCGAGCGACTAACGAGAATCGTTCCGTCCGCGAAACCGGCGGTGGTCGATCCTTCGGTGTTCAAAAAGAGCCGTCCGCTCAGGTCGATCCCCGCCACCGGATCGGTCGCGCGCAAATAGGTGCCGCCCGATGTCGTCGTGAGGTTGGGAATGAGCGCCCGCGTCCACGAAAGCCCGCCGTCGCCGGTGACGGCGTAACCGCAATCGACCGCGCCGCCATCGGTGAAACGTCCTTCCTGAAAAACCGCAGCGAGAACGTCGGCGTTTACCTGCGAACGCGTGATGTGTGGCTCGGCCTGCGCCCGCATGCGCGCGGGAAGCGGGGCCGGATCGTCGCCGAGCCGGAGATCCGGCGCCACGCGCAGATCGAGCGTGACTGCCGTGGCAGCGGCCGCCCGCCCAGTGACAGCCGCCAATGGCGGCCTAACGAGCTCTCCCGCGCGGTCGAGCAACATGAGAGCGCCCGAGGAGAGGCGCTCCTGTGGCACGTCCCGCAAAGCGGCCGGCCAGAGGCTGCGATCGACCGGCGCGTGGATCGCCGCGCCCGGGATTGGCGCTGCGCTAGCCGTTAGGCAAAAAAATGCGGCGGCCAAGAGCGCGCCGGCATGCAACATGAGAGGTAAGGCTTTTTTCAGAGCCGGAAGTCTACGCGGCGTCGCAGTGCAGACAAGATAGGAGGCGCGCCGCGCCTGTCGACGCTTCGCTCTGCGAAGCGCGGAAATGAGCTTCGCTATTTGTTGCCTCGAAAATCAGGATGTGCACCGGAACGTTGTGACACCCGACTTTGTAAAGGATGTTGGGCGATAGCAATATTGGTACATCCGCGTACCAATTGAATAAAACTCCGCTTCGCTGTCCGCTACTGCTTCCCTGGCCCTCGCCCTCGTTGTAATCGTGACGTTGCTCCCGCTGCGCGCTTTGCCGGGCGCGACGCTTGCGCCCGCGCGCTTGATCAATATCTCAAGACGTCTCGCGGTGGAAACGGCCGACAACGTCATGATCGCCGGATTCATCATCACTGGCAACGTGCCCAAGAAGGTGATCATCCGGGGCCTCGGCCCATCTCTCGCCGCGTTTGGATTGAGCCAGGTTCTTGCCAACCCTTTGCTCGAGCTCCACGAACCGGGCGGCACTCTTCCTTCGCAACGATAATTGGGAGATGACCTAGGCAACCGAGATTCGCGCGACCGGGATCGCGCCGGGCGATCACTTGGAATCAGCGATTGTCGCCACCCTTGCACCGGGCGCCTACACCGCCGTTCTCCGGGGGGCAAACAACGCCGTCGGGCTTGGCCTGCTCGAGGTTTATGACCTCGATGAATCAGAGAGCTCGCGGATTGCCAACCTGAGCCTGCGCGGGAAGGTCGACGGAGACGATCAAGTCATGATCGCCGGCATCATCAGCGCCGGAGAGGAAGATTTGCCTGTGATCGTGCGAGCACTGGGGCCGTCGTTAGGCCGCGCTGGTGTTGAAACCCCGCTGCCCGATCCCGCGCTGGAGCTGCACGACGCGAACGGGCTGCTCATCGCCTTGAATGACGATTGGAAGACTGTCCAGGAAGCCGAGATCGCGGCCAGCGGTTTGGCTCCGGTGGATGATGCCGAATCCGCTCTCGCCCTCCTCCTCCCGCCCGGCCCGTGCACGGCGATTGTCCGCGGGAAAGATGGCCAGAGCCGTGTTGCTTTGGTCGAAGTCTATCATGTGCCGCCCATAGCCTATAGTCATATCTTTGTCATCGTGCTGGAAAACGTGGGCCATGAGAACGTCATTGGTAGCTCAAGTGCGCCCTATCTGAACCAGACTTTGCTAACGCAGGCTACCCTTTACGCCAACAGCTTCGCCCTCGCTCACCCCAGTTTGCCGAACTATCTCGCGCTCTTTGCCGGATCCACCTTCGGAGTAACTAACGACCATTGCATCGACGGCGACCCGCCGAACGGACCTTTCGACGCGCCCAACCTCTACAGCGAACTGCAGGCCAGGGGCAAAACTGCTCTCGCTTACATGGAAGATTTGCCCTTCGCTGGTGATCCAGAGTGCCAGGCGGGTTTCTACGTGCAGCGGCATAACCCGTTTATTTATTTCACCAATGTGCCCTCGTCTGTCTCGGTCGTTTACAAAGGGCCCTATCCACCGGACGCAAGCTGGCCGAACCTTGTTTTCATCTCCCCAAACCTGGT
>JBBSGS010000026.1:0-16466 GCA_038253875.1 Chthoniobacterales bacterium | reverse complement strand
CCTCACCTTTGGGACCGCGCGGTAATGCGAATAGGGCCGCGGCGCGGCGCCCAACCCCGCTGAACATGAGCGGCTTTCAGGAGCGTTAACACTCCAAGACTTCGCACGTGCGATCTTAATCAGGGCGAGGGCGATCGCTGACACCGCGCCGGGCAAGTCCGGGCGCGGTTGGCGTCTCTCTCTCTCTCTCTCTCTCTCTCTCTCTCTCTCTCTCTCTGCACCCGCAAAAGATTTTTTGCAACGCTCCGCGAAATCTTCCGAAGCATTGGGAAAGGAAAAAATCTATGAAAACAGAATCATCCCAAGCCAAGACTCATTCCCGTCCTCGTCTCTCCCGTTTCCGCCTCGCCGCCGCTGGCACACTCTTCGTTGCGGCCGCCGGACTGGCTGCAACTGCGATGCAGCGGCCGAAACTGCCGTGGGCGGTGCCGACAGTGAGGGTCGGAAAGGCTCCGATAGGAGTTGCCGTTGATCGGACTACTAACACGATCTATGTGGCCAGCGCTGGCAGCAATACAGTTTCGGTGATTGACGGCAGCAAATGCAAAGCCGCAAACGCGTCTCTTTGCTCGCCGATCGCGACGCTGACCCATGTCGGCCCCGTTCCGATAATGCTAGCCTTCGACAAGGCTACCGACACCCTTTACGTAACTAACGGGGAGACGACGACTGGCGACGACGGCAACACCATCGCAGTTCTCAACGGGAAGACATGCAACGCCACAAACACGTCCGGTTGCGGCCAGATGCCCGCTGCCATAGTGACTGTGCCGGGTGTCGTAGGCAACCCCGACGTCGGCGGCGTAATAACACTTGATCCTTCCAACCATACGCTCTACGTCGGCGACGCCAACGACGGACCGGTCTTAATGGTCAACACAGCTACCTGCAGTGCAATGAACACTAACGGATGTAGCCAGGTATCGTCGACGATGGCGAACGGCGACGCGGTCGCGATCGATGACTCCAACCAGAGCGTTTATGTCATCGATGCCAACGACCAGACCGTTACGGTGTTAAATGGCGCAACCTGCAACGCCACGACGCAATCCGATTGCACCCAATTCTCGGTGGCATCCCTGCCAACGGACCTTTTCCCCATCACCGGTGCTGTCGATCAGAGCACGCACACGCTCTATGTGCCGCTGGCCGCCTTCAATGATACCCTCGACTACGTTGGGGTGATCGACGGCTCGACCTGCAACGCCGTGGTCCACTCCGGCTGCGGAGGGACTCCGCATCTAGTCCAGGTCGGGGGCCTGCCCTTGCAGGTGACCATCGATCCGAAGACAAAGACCGCTTACGTCGCGAACGAGGTGTCGAGTACGGTTTCAGTCATCAACACAGCTACCTGTAATGGCACAAACCAATCTGGCTGCCCTCAAAGAGCTCCCGCGTTAGCTATCGGCGTCAACCCAGTAGGTATGGACATCGATCCGAAGACCCACACCCTCTACACCTCAAGCCTGGACACGAACAGGGTTTGGGTGCTGGACGCATCCACATGCAACGGAATGAATACCTCCGGCTGCACGAAGTTCGCGCCTACGACTACGGTCGGAGCCGGCCCGGTGGCGGTTGCGGATAATCCGCACAACAAGACTGTTTACGTGGCGAACCAGATAGCCAACACGGTTTCCGTGATCGATGCGACGGTCTGTAACAAGGATCACCTCGGCGGCTGCAACCAGACCTGGCCGACGATTAATGTCGGGAATGTTCCGCGCTTCATCGGGATCAACAAAGTTACCAACACGATCTATGTGTCTAATAACGGCGATAACACGCTCTCGGTAATCGACGGCGCAACTTGCAACCGCAAGAAAACTTCAGGATGCGCGCAGTCGCAGCCCACCACACCGGTTGGCATCTTTCCGCAGCAAGTAGCAGTCGATGAGAGAACCAACACCATCTATGTCGTGAATCAGGTTGATAACACAGTTTCGGTCATCAACGGTGACGTCTGCAACGCGGGCAACGTCTCCGGCTGCAATCAGTCCTGGCCGACCGTTGCTGTAGGTGCCTCGCCCCAGGCGCTTGCTGTTAACCCAAATAATCACACGGTCTACGTCGCAAACACTGACGATAACACGGTCTCTGTGTTCAGCGCCCTGCACTGCAACGCCATTGACAGCTCCGGCTGCGGGCAAGCGCCGGCGACCATCCCCGTAGGCTCAGGGCTACGTTCGATAGGGATTGTGTTCGACACCCATACGGTTTTCGTCGGGAATCGCTATGACCTGACAGTCTCTGTCATCGACGGCTCGACTTGCAACGGGCGCGACACGACGGGCTGCGGCCAGAGGCCGCCGGCTGTTCTTGTCGGGGCATTTCCGGGCAGCGCTGGGAACGGCAATAACATCTTGGGGCGAAGCATAGCGATCAAGAACCACATTCTTTACATACCGAGCATCGGGGATTCTGACGTCGCGACGCTCGATGGCAACACCTGCCGCGCCGGTCACCTGGAGGGCTGCGAGGTCAAGCTCGTGCAGAAAAGAATGGGCGGCTTTCCAGTCACGGCGACGGTGGACGAAGAGTCAGACACCGTCTATGTGGCGAACAATACCGATGGCACCGTCTCAGTTTTCCCAGCTCGCGGTAACTGAACTCGAACTGGCACATCGTCGCCGCAAAAGGACCAGGAACGCCAATAGTCAAAAAGCCGTGCGCCTGCCGCTCCTTTTGATCGTGGATGAGCCGAAACTGTAACTGAATCTGTAGCGCGAATCGCTCATTGACTTAGCAGCCCAAAACACTCCATGCGTGATCCTCCAAGGTAGAATAATACTTGCCGGGCGGGTGCGTTCCGCTCACCGTGCGGGTGAGCCCTTCGTGAAACGGCACTCCTTTTTCGCTGAGTTGCGACGGCGCAATGTCTACAAGGCAGCGGTCGCATACGCCGTTTTCTCGTGGCTGCTGATTCAGTTTGCGACGCAGGTCTTCCCCTTTTTCGAAATTCCGAACTGGGCTGTCCGCCTGGTCATCTTCCTACTGGTCCTGGGCACTCCTTTCGTGGTCTTTTTTGCCTGGGCTTTTGAAATCACCCCGGAAGGGATCAAGCGCACCGAAGCTGTGCCCCCGGAGGAATCGATCACTCACCGCACCGGTCGCAAGCTGATGGTGGCGATCTCTGTGGTGGTCGCCCTTGCGCTCGGCATTCAGGCTTTTCACCTGGCCAGGCCATTGCCGCCGCGCGAGACCGGAAAATCTGCGCAGGCCGAGCCCGCCGTGCCTGAGAAAAGCATTGCGGTGTTGCCCTTCGAAAACTTGAGCGATGAAAAAGGGAGCAACTATCTGGCGGACGGTGTGCAGGATGAGGTGCTGACCAATCTCGCGCACATCGCGGACTTGAAGGTGATCAGTCGCACCAGCGTGATGCAATATAGGGTCGGCACGCCGCGCAACCTGCGCGAGATCGCCCGCCAACTGGGAGTCGCTTATGTTCTCGAGGGAGCGGTCCGTTGTGTCGGGAAGCAGGTGCGGATCAGCGCGCAATTAATCGATGCACGCACCGACCTGCATCAGTGGGCGGAACAATACGACCGGCCCTTGGATGACGTTTTCGCGATCCAGAGCGAGATCGCCAAGACGATCGCCGATCGGCTGCAAGCGAAACTTTCTCCCAGCGAAAAAGCTGCGATCGAAAAGCCGCCCACTTCCGATCTGGCCGCCTTTGATCTCTTCCTACGCGCCCGCGAGCTTTACGCTGATACTTCGGATCAAATCCGAGCGCGGGAAAAACTTCCGCAGGCCGTGGCCTTGCTCAATCAAGCAGTGACCCGCGACCCACAGTTTGTCCTGGCCTGGTGCCTCCTGGCCAGGGTTCATGGTGATACCTATTGGCAGGGATTCGATCACACCTCCGCGCGATTGGATCTGGCGACCGCAGCGTTGCAATCGGCTTTGCGTCTTCAACCTGGCGGCGGCGAAGTACACCTCGCCCTCGCGGCCTATCATTACCACGGCTTCCGAGACTACGAGCGCGCCCGCTCCGAGCTGGCGATCGCGCGAAGCTCGCTTCCTAACAGTACGGAAGTATACGAATACACCGGCTATATCGATCGACGGCAAGGCCGCTGGGCAGAAGCGACGCGTAACCTGCAGCGCGCGCTCGAGCTCGATCCGCGCAACTTTGGCATCGTGCAACAGTTAGCCCTGGCCTACGAGGTGCAGCATCGCTACGCCGACCAGGCGCAGATGTGCGATCGCGCGCTTTCCATCGTGCCGAATGACCCCTACACCCAGATGACACGAGCACAGATCCCGTTCGAAGAGCGGGCCGACATCAAGCCCTTTCAGACCATGCTCGCGACATTGATTGCAAAAGATCCGAAGCTTGCCCCGGATGTTGATGACCCCGATCACGCACTTTGCGAGCGAACGCCGGAGGCCGCGGCGCGCGCGCTCAAAAACTACCCACGCGATGGTGTTGGAATCAACGGTGTTAACTATCCACTCGCTTACTGGGAAGGTGTGGTCGCGCGCTGCCAGGGCGACGAGACGAAGGCGCAAGCATCCTTCGCCGCGGCGCGCAAGGAAGTGGAAGACGTAGTTAGGAAACAGCCTGACTTCGCAGCAGCTCTTAGTTTCCTCGGAATGATCGATGCCGGCCTGGGCCGAAAAGATGAAGCGTTGCGCGAAGGACGCCGAGCGTGCGAGCTGCTGCCGATTTCCACGGACAGCATTGACGGTGTCGCCTTCGCCGCTAACCTGGCCCTTATCTACGCTTGGAGTGGCGAGAGAGATCTCGCTATCGAACAGATCGCGGCGGTCGAACGGGTCCCAAATTATCTAAACTACGGTGTGCTTATGTTCCATCCTTACTGGGATCCGCTGCGGGGCGATCCGCGATTCGAGAAGATCGTCGCATCACTTGTCCCCAACCCGGTGAGGTAGCGGGCGCTTATAGGTTTTATTTCGCCCAAACGAGTGCGAAGCTCCTCTCACCTATGGCTGACGTAACGATCGAGATTATCAAGAACGGCCCTTACATTGTGAAGGGCGAAGTGGAGTTAAAGGACGCAGACTGCAAGAGCTACCCCGCGGAGAAGCGGATGGCGCTCTGCCGTTGCGGCGCTTCGACGGAGAAGCCGTTCTGCGACGGCACGCATTCGAAGATCGGCTTCCAGGCCGCCGAGAAGGTCGTCCCGGAGTCGGCTGAGAGCTAGCTCTTCGTTTTGAAGTGTGTTTTGGAGAATGAAGACTGCGGGCGACACGCCCGCAGCTACGGTTTGACTCGAGGTGCTCGTAAGCCGCCGGCACGTCCGCGGCGGTGTAGACCTGCTCGATCACCGGGCGAACCTTGCCTTGCTCGACCAGCGGCACAACGTGCGCGGCAAAGCGCCGGACCGCTTCCGCTTTTTCCTCGATGGAACGCGCACGGAAGACGGTTCCGATAATGGTGGCGCGTTTGCGCAGCACAAGGGCGAGATCGATCTCGGATTTCGCCCCGGCCGTGAGGCCGACGCAAACCAACCGGCCGCGTGGCGCGAGCGCACGGAGATTGGCGGGGAAGTATGCCCCGCCTACGAGGTCGAGAATGACATCGACCCCCGCTTTATTCGTTAGGCGATCGACTACCTCGACAAAAGCCTCGGCTGCACCGGCCACCGGGATTGACTCATCGAGTCCGAGATTTCGCAGGCGTTCCAATTTGTCTGCGGTACGCGAGGTGCCGTAGACGATTGCGCCGGCCGCATGCGCGAGTTGCACCGCGGCTGTGCCGACGCCGGAGCCTGCCGCGTGGATGAGCACTCGCTCGCCCATCTGCAGCGCTGCCCGGGTAAAGAGCGCATCGTGCGCGGTGATGAAAACTTCCGGAAGGGCTGCGGCAGACGCGAAGTCGAGCGCCGCCGGAATTCGCGCCAGGCTGCTCTCCGGCACAACGACAAACTCCGCCTGTCCGCCACCAGCAGTGATGCCACAGACGCGGTCGCCGATTTTCCAGCGGCGAGCCGCTTCGCCTAACGACTCAACCTCCCCGGCGAACTCGAGCCCCGGAACGTCTGCCGGGTAACCCGGCGGCGGAGGATATTTTCCGGCACGCTGCATGAGGTCGGCGCGATTCACACCCGCTGCGCGCACACGTACCCGCACGCGATCGGCTGCTGGCGGAGGCGGCGTCCCGACCTCCTGGAGTGCGACTTCTCCCTGTTGCGTAATGACAATTGCCTGCATCTCTTCCTCTACCCGTTTCCGTTTCCTTCTTTCCAATCGCAACAGACTAAAACCGTGGTGGGAGCAACGGGAACCGCAGATGCGGAGTGCAACGCTTGGAGCGCGACGCTCCGGCGTCGCGATGATCCACGCGCTGACAGGGCAGCGCGCTCTAATTTACCGCGAAAGCCCCTAGCTTCCCTCCGGAAGCATAAACGTCTCGCCGATTCCCTGCAGCGCGATCCGCTCAGGCTGGTTTCGCAACGCCGCGGCGCAACGTTCGATCGGTTCGCGGAACGGTTCGAAGCTCAATTTAAAAGTTTGGTGATGTACGGGCAGAATGTAGCGCGCCCCGGCGGCGCCGGCCATGGCGATCGCCTGCTCGGGCGTGCAATGGGAATTGATCCACGGCCGATAGGCGCCGATGCCCATGATCGCCAGATCAAACGGCCGCCCATCGCAGAGGATTTCGAAGTCGTTCGTTAGGGCAGTACCGCCCGCGAAAATGATGCGCCGCCCCCCTCGCTTCGAGGACATAGCCGTTGTAGCCGCGATAATCATCGTAGCGCAGACGCGCTCCCCAGTGCCGGACGCGAAACGCCCTAACGATTAGATCCGTTGGGGGCGGCGACCGTGCGCTCTTCGCCCCGGCCCAGTTCGGTTACGTCGCGCAGTTTCGTCCAGCGCAGCAGGTCGCGGGTGCGCGACGCCGTGACGACCTTCGTTCGCCGGCCAAAGTGGTGGAGCGTGCGCGTGTCGATGTGATCAAAGTGCGCGTGCGAGAGCAGAATGAGATCAATCGGAGGCAGCTCGCGGAAGGCCAGTGCCGGTCTCGTTAGGCGCTTCGGCCCGATGGTGAGGAAGCGCAGCCGAATCCCGATGCGCGGGAAGAGCACCGGGTCGGTCAGGATGGTGAGGCCGTAGAAATTGAGCAGGACGGTGGAATGACCGAGCCAGGCCGCGGTCAGGCGGTCGTTAGGCCAGTCGTTAGGCCGAGGTTGCGCGGCCGCCGGGGCGATCGGCCGGCGCAATTCGAAGAGCCATTCGTGCCAGAGATGAGTGAGCCAGTTGCGGGAGGCGCCGCGGTTCTTTGGCAGCGGCGTCATGTCCGTTTATTTGACAGGATTAACAGGATTCACGGGATGAAAGAAGGAGGCGAGCGTTTCCATAATCCTGTTCATCCTCTTAATCCTGTCTAATTTTCATCCTTCATGAGCAAGCTGGATGAGATCCTCGCGGTGAAGCGAAAGGAAGTCGAAGGGCTCAGGCCGCGGCGCGATGAATTGCGCACGCTCGCGCTCGCGCGTAACGATTTCCGAAGCTTCCGTAACGCTCTGCTGCGCGACGACGGGCGGCTCGCTCTCATCGCCGAGGTGAAAAAGGCGTCGCCCTCGGCCGGCCTTATCGCTCGCGTGTTCGATCCGGTTGAGATCGCGCGAAATTACGCACGCGCGGGAGCGGAAGCGATCTCTGTTCTTACCGACGAGCGCTTTTTCCAAGGTCACCTGGATCATCTCCGCGCAGTTCGCGGGGCGGTTGCCCTCCCGGTTTTGCGCAAAGATTTCGTGCTCGACGAAATTCAAATCCTCGAAGCCACCGCCGCCGGCGCCGATGCGATCCTTCTGATTGTCGCGGCCCTCCGGCACGCGCAGTTGGTCGCCCTGCTCGCGAGCGCGGCGACCTACCAGCTCGATGCGTTGGTCGAAGTACACACGCTCGCGGAATTGGAGAGCGCGCTTGAGACCGACGCGGAAATCATCGGTATCAACAACCGCAACCTGGCGACGTTTGAAGTCGATCTCGCGGTGACGGAAAGATTGAGTGAAGAAGTACCGAAAGAAATCGTCCTCGTGAGCGAAAGCGGCATCCGTACCGCCGCCGATCTCGCGCGGATCAAAGCCGTCGGCGTCAACGCTGTCCTCATCGGCGAAGCGCTCATGCGCGCGCAGAACGGCGCGACCGCCTCGCTCCTCGCGCAGCCGAGATAGCGGGCGATCCGGTCTCTTGCCGCAGAGCGCAGGCAATATAATATGGAAATACTTTCAAATTTACGCGGCGACGCCTGCGCGAGCAGGACAAGCTTCATCGAGCGAAGCCTCCACTTTCGTTCGCGCTGAACGCTGTTTACGGTTTGGTCCTCGGCAGTCTTTACTGCGCGCGCAAAAACCCACCCGGCAGGATAATGTAGCGATGCAAAAACAACGACAGCACGCGATCAGAGACGAAGGGAAGCGGGCGACCGAATATCTCGCTAACGAGCGGACGTTTCTGGCTTGGATTAGGACGAGTGTCGCCATCGTCAGTCTCGGCTTTGTCGTGGCGAAGTTTGGCGTCTGGTTGCGGGAGTTGTCGCTCCATCTTGCTCCACCGATGCAGGCACATCGCACGGGAGCTTCACTGCCAATCGGCGTGGCGCTGATGGCACTCGGCGGCATGCTCTCCGTCCTGGCAGCGTGGCGTTATCACGTGGTCAATCGCGACATCGAGCGCGGCAAAGTGAGCGCCGATCGCGGACTGGTGATTGTCGTCACTGCGATCGTCACGCTGCTCGCTGGGGTAATGATTGTTTATATGCTGCTTACGGCGGAGCAGCCGTAAGGGACGCGGACAAGCACTCACCGCAACCACCCTCACGAATATCCAATAAAGATAAAAATGCCCGTCCACAATCCGCTCCTCGAAAGACTCGGACCGGTCTTTATCGTTGTTTTTGTTGCGTTGCTTTTTATCCAGTGGAAATGGCCGCTGCGGCGGCAGCATTTTTCTGCACTCCGTCGGATCGCGCGGAACGGAATTCTCGCCGCGCCCGGTCTGTTCGTGTCGCGGCTTCTCTTGGTGCCGATTCCATTTTTTGTCTCGATTTGGGCGACCCGACACCATTTCGGACTCTTCAACTGGCTGCATCTGCACGGCCTTATCGCGGTCGTCACCGGTGCGATCCTTTATGATTACGCCTATTATTGGTGGCACATGTTCATGCACCTCGCGCCATTCTTCTGGCGCTTTCATAATGTGCATCACACCGATCTGGACATGGATGTGAGCACGGCGAGCCGGTTCCATTTGGGCGAAGTGCTCTTCTCCATTTTCTTCCGAGTTGCGGTGGTCGGCGCCCTCGGATTGAGCATCTGGACGCTCGCGGTTTATGAAGTGCTTTTTGGTGTTGCCAATCAATTTCAACATTCGAACTGGCGGCTGCCGGTCGGACTCGAGCGCACGCTCAACCTATTCTTCGTCACGCCGCGCATGCACGGCATCCATCATTCCATCGTGCAGCGGGAGACAAATTCCAATTGGGGCACGGTCTTCTGCTGGTGGGATCAGTTGCATCGGACATTGCGCCGCGACATTCCGCAGGATGCGATAACGATTGGCGTGGCCTCTTATCGAAACGAGGAGGAGCTGACTTTCGGCAAACTTTTTGTCCTTCCGTTTCAGGAGCAGCGACCGTGGCAGCTCCCGGATGGGCAAGTGCCGGAACGTCAACATAAGTATGCGGATGAACTGATGCCATGAGATCGATCTTACGTGTTCGAAGAGTAGCAATCTGGATTGCAGCGGCGGCAGTCCTTATTACGACGGCGACCGTCGTGTGCGGACAGGGCGTTGGCTGGGCAATCGTGAACTGGAAAGTTCGCCACGATTTTCCAGGGGTCCGCAGAATTGAGCCGAAGCCGCTCGCGGATTGGTTGAATGACAAGAGTCGTGCACAACCCATTCTGCTCGATGTGAGAACCAAGCCGGAGTACGACGTAAGTCACATACACGGCGCCCGCCGCGTTGAACCGGATGCTACGGCGGGTGCAATTAACCTGCCGAAGGACCAGCCGATCGTGACCTACTGCTCGGTCGGTTATCGGTCCGGCGGCTTCGCGAAGAAGTTACAAGATGCCGGCTACACAAATGTGCAGAATATGGCCGGCTCCATTTTCGAGTGGGCGAACGAAGGGCGACCCGTCGAGCGCGACGGACAGAGGGTCAACAAAGTGCATCCCTACAATGCGACTTGGGGCAAGCTCTTGAAACCAGAGCTTCGCGCCAAGGTCTCTTCGGTCGGATCGGGAATGTAAGAATGTCTGGCGACGGGGTGGGTAACTTGGGTAACTTGGGGTCAGTGTGCAAATCTTGACGGCGAACGCAAATCCCTTGTGCAATTCTGAACGTCGCGACGGCGGTCAAGATTTGCACACTGACCCCGTTCCCGTTCCGCCCGCAGCCGAGATCAACGGATCGCCGTTGCTAAGTTTGTTGCCGATCAATGCACCGCCGGCCGCGCCGATGGTCGATGATGCGCGTCGGACTAACGCCCGCGCAGCTCGTCAGCATCGCGCTGGCGAGAACCGAAAAAAGAAGAGTCGCGTTTTTCATTCCGCGACCATTGATAGTGTTTAAGGGTGGCTAGCCTGCTCTGCTGCGGGAGCGATCATTAAAAGCTGCGAACACCCTCACGTTGCGTGGCAGACTACAAGGAAAGTACCAGCTAATGACTTCCGAAAAGAAACGGACGGCGAATGAATCAAAGAGTCGAAGCGAATGGCTCTGGGTCGCGGTTCAAATCGGATTGCTCGCTGCTCTAATATTCGCGCCCCGGCGACCGCGACTCTCAATCCCTCTCCCGCTTAAAGCCCTGGGAGCATTGCTCTGCGCGGTTGGCCTGCTCGTGGCTGCCGTCGCGGCCTTTGAGTTACGCGCGAAACATTCATTGACTCCTCTGCCTTCACCACGTCCGAAGGCTGAACTTCAAACCCGCGGCTTGTATCGATACGCGCGCCATCCTATCTACTCAGGTGCTTTGACCTGGGCTGCTGGCGTGGTTTTTTGGTCAGCGGCGTTGTATCCATTCGCGATATTTCTCGCCTTAATCGCGTTCTTCACGGCTAAAGCGAAGCACGAGGAACGTCTTCTCAGGAACAAATCGCGGGCTATGAGGAGTATCGTCGAAGTACGTCACGCTTTTTTCCGCTGCCGTGGTTCAGATCTCGCCACGGCCGTTGACGGCGCTGAACGGAAATGCCCTGATTTTTCCGTGAACTCCCTCTGGAGCTTTGAGCACATCAATTCGCAAAGCTTGAAGATCTGCGGGTCGGAAATCTTGTAGAAAGTTTTTAAACCTTCCTTGCGCCGAGAAACCATTCCGGCGTCGCTGAGAATTCCCAGGTGCTTTGAGACGTTCGCCTGCGTTGCCTCGGTGAGCTGCACCAGCTCCGTCACGTTCCTCTCACCGGTTTCCAAGGCGATGAGCAATTTTAGGCGCATCGGTTCGCCGAGCACGCGGAAGCGATCGGCGACAAAACCGAGAGCCTCCGGCGAAAAAAGACCGGTTTTTTTTGACTTTACGTGCGGCCATTTCATATTGCTATAACGTTATATAGTTTTATAATCACTAAATGCAATGAATTACTCGCCGGCGATCTGAAGATGAAGCCATTGAGCGATTTCGCCCATTTATCTCTAACTCTTCCCATTCAAAAACCTAGCTTATGTCACTGATTTTCGAACGCATTGAAACCGACGGAATTGCGGAGCTCTCCTACCTGCTTGGAGATGACGGACAGGGAATCGCGGCCGTTTTCGACCCCACGCCGGATGTCGATAAGTATGTGGAGCTGGCGCGGGAGAGGAACGTCTCGATCACGCACATTTTCGAAACACATATCCACGCGGACTTGATGAGCGGTTCGCGGGAATTGTGTGCGCGCGTTGATTCGGCGCAGATCTACGGCAGCGGCGAGGCGGGCGCGGAATACGGGTTTGCCATCAAGAAAATTAGAGAGGGTAATACCTTCGATTTCGGGAAGACGCGGGTCACTGTTCGGCACACGCCAGGTCACACGCCTGAGCATGTCAGCTACGAAATTGCGGAAAAGGAGAGTCCAAAGAAACCGTGGGGTGTTCTGACTGGAGATTCACTTTTCGTAAGTTCGGCAGGGCGGCCTGATCTTCTCGGCAGCGCGCAATCCAAAAAGCTGGCCGCACAGCAGTTTCATACGCTGCGCGATTATTTCCTCAAACTGCCGGACAGCGTCATCATCCATCCGGCACACGGTCATGGCTCGCCGTGCGGCGCGGATATCGGCGATCGATTGGAGAGCACGATCGGATATGAGCGCGACTCGAATCCATTCCTCCAGTTCACGGAGGTTAGGGAGTTTACCGATTACGCGCTGAGCACCGCGCCCCCGGTGCCGACTTATTATTCTCGGATGAAAAAAGTCAACGCGAAGGGGCCTGAGATCCTTGGCAACCTTCCGCGCGCCGCCGCTTTGTCGGCGAAAGCATTCAGAGAGGCGGTAAATAAGAAGGCGGCGGTGCTCATCGACACTCGCGACATGCTCGCTTTCGGTGGTGGTCACATCGCGGGCGCTCTCAATATCGGCGCAGCTCCAATGCTTTCGATCTGGGCTGGTTGGTTCCTCGATCCGAATAGGCCGGTGTTGCTGGTTCTCGAAGCCGACAGCGACATCGACAAGGTGGTGAAACTATTTATCCGGACCGGCTACGTAAAATTCGCCGGCTACCTCTCGGGCGGCATGAAGTCGTGGAATGCCGCCGCGCTCCCGATCGAGGAGCTTCCGCAGATGAGCGTGCATGAACTCAAAGGCGCCGCGAAAAGCGTCCAGATTTTCGATGTCCGCTCGCCGGACGAATGGAATGGCGGTCACATCCCCAGCGCGCATCATTTGTTTCTGCCGGAGATTCGCAAGAAGGCCGCGAAGTTCGACAAGACAAAGCCAACCGCGGTTTACTGCGCGAGTGGTTATCGCGCGAGTCTTGGTGCGAGCATGTTGCAGCAAGAGGGCTTCACGAACGTGCACAATGTCCCCGGAAGTTGGGGCGCGTGGAAGGCGGCGAAGTTCCCGGTCGAAAAGCCTGAGGAAGCAGCATGACGCCCCTAACGACGCTGGCGCTCGCCGCAGACTCCGCAACCGATCCGCTCAGCTATTCTGGCCCCGCTTGGTCTCCGTATGTAGTCGGCGCGCTTATCGGCGTCCTTTCCTGGCTGACATTTTATTTCTCAGACAAAGCTATCGGCGCTTCGAGCTCTTATGCGAACGTCGCTGGCGCTCTGGGCCGGCTCTTTGCCCGACGCCACACCGATTCGCTCGAATACTTTCGGAAGAACCAACCGAAGCTGAATTGGGAACTGACGCTGGTCGTCGGAATCCTGATCGGGTCGTTCATTGCGGCATGGACTGGCGGCGAGATAACGGACCAATGGCTGCCGCCGATGTGGCAGGCGCGATTTGGAGCTCACTCTTACACACTGCGAATGATTGCGGCCTTCGCGGGCGGACTGCTCATGGCCTTCGGCGCGCGGCTCGGCGGCGGGTGCACGAGCGGTCACGGCATCAGCGGCACGCTGCAACTCTCAGTCGGCTCGTGGATAGCGGCCATCTGCTTTTTCCTCGGCGGAATTCCCGTCGCGATGCTGCTCTACGGAATTTGACGCCCGCTTATGAAATCAACCGCTAGCGGAAAAGTCAGTGGAGCAGGCAGACAACTCCTGCTCGGTATGGTCTTCGGCGCGATCTTCGGGTTCCTTCTGCAAAAAGGCGGAGTCGGCAAATATCACATCCTGATCGGCCAGCTTCTGCTCCGCGATTTCACCGTCGCGAAGGTCATGGGGACCGCGATCGTCGTCGGCATGCTTGGCGTCTTCGTCATGCATTGGATGGGCTTGGTGAAACTGCACGTCAAAGCCACGAGAATCGGGGCGAACACGATCGGCGGACTAATCTTCGGCGCCGGGTTTGCCCTGAGCGCCTACTGCCCTGGCACCAACATGACCGCACTCGGTCAGGGTAATTTGGACGCGCTCTTCGTCGTCGCTGGAATGATTGTCGGCTCTTATTTCTTCGCGGAAGTTTCCGGACTCACAAAGGACACAATCGAGAAATGGGGCAATCGCGGTGAGCTGACGTTGCCGGATTTGTTTCGTATTCCGCACAAACCATTCGTCGCCGTGTTCGCCGTTGCGGTTCTCGCCGGGTTAGTGGCGCTGGCAAAGCTCACGATTCGTTAGGCCGCGATGATGCTTATACTCCCGAGCCTGACAGCAACATTCCGCAGACGCCTCTTACTTATGATTACAAACAGAATAGGACTCGCCGTGGCAATCGCCGCCGTTTTCACCTTGCTCCCTTCGTTTCTCCTCCAGGCTCAAGATTCAAAAACGAACGGCAAGCACCGCATTGTGTTCGAGGTGACCAGGGACGGGCCGGAGCAATGGACCGGCGTTTTGAATAACGTCGCGAACGTTCAGGAAGCCTTCGGAAAAACCAAGACCGAGGTCGAAGTGGTGGCGCACAGCAACGGCCTCGGTGTTGTGCTCAAGAGCAACGGCGCTTTGAAAGATCGGATGCAGAAACTTGCCTCGGGTGGGGTGGTCTTCGCCGCGTGCGAGAACACGATGAAGAAAAAGAGCGTGAGCAAGGAGGACCTGCTGCCGTTTGTTATGACCGTCGATTCGGGAGTCGCAGAAGTTGTGCGGAAACAAGAAGCGGGTTGGGCATACCTCAAATCCGGCAATTAAAAGGAATCGCCCGAACGAAATCACAATATGAATGTCATCCAAGAGTTTCAGGAAATGTTTCCCACCGGAGCGTCTGACGCGCTCAGACAAGCACGAGGACACTAGATGCGCCGGCTTCCTTACCTGGCCGGATTGTTACTCCTACCGTCTGTCGCGTCGGCCTGCATGGTGTGCGACACCGAGCTGGGGCATCAAGTGCAGCGCGGAGTTTTCGACGGTCACTTCGGGTCGACCGCAGTGGCCGTCCTCTTGCCCTTCCCGGCATTCCTCCTAGCCGCAGCGGCCGTTCATTTCGGAGTTCCCAAATTGATGACTCCCACGACAAAGCGAAAATAATAACAACCTCGGATCAATAAGACTATGCAACCACAGACGACTACTCACGCACCTCTCATCACGCCGGCACATTCCTTGGAATTGGAATGGGGGGCTTTGTTGACGGGATTTTGTTTCACCAAATCCTACAGCTTCACGGGATGCTCTCGGCAAAATTTCCGAAAACCACAATTGCGAACATTGAAATCAACATGTTCTGGGACGGAATGTTTCACGCGCTCACGTGGACCATGACGGCGATCGGGCTGGCGTTACTCTGGAAAGCGGGTCGCCGCTTGGAAGTGCCGTGGCTCGGGAAAGTTTTTGTCGGCGCGCTCTTCCTCGGCTGGGGATTGTTCAATCTAATCGAGGGCATCATCGATCATTACCTCTTGAATTTGCATCACGTCTACGAGGCGCAGGGGCAATCCATCTATGACCTCTTGTTTCTAATATCAGGTGTCATCTTCATCGCTGCCGGTCTCATGGCCATCCGCACCCAGCGCAATGTCACGGCTGTTTCGCCGCGCTAAAGATTGAACCCAATCCGTCGCGCGGGAAATCACGAGCAAAGTCCGAATTGATTTGAGCGGTCCTTGGCGGCGCAGCGCCGTTACTTCACCACGCCGATCTCTGCGCGGCGGTTTTTGGCCCAGGCTCCTTCGTTGGAGGCGGGATCGGCGGGCATGTCGGCGCCGAAGCTGACGGTCTGAATATTTTGCGCGCTGGCTCCGTCGGCGATCAAGGCTTCGCGGACGGATTCGGCGCGGCGTTCGCCGAGGCCGCGATTGTATTCCGCGGTCCCGCGTTCGTCAGTAAAACCAGCGATGATGATCTGGCTGGAGCCATGCTGAAGGAAGCTCGCGATCTGCTGGATTTTTCCGTTCTCGGCGCTGCGGATGGTCTGACTATCGAAGTCGAAATAAATCGGCTGGAACTGCTGGCGATCGACGTTGCTGCTGAGGAAGGATGTTCCTTCCTGGCGCTCGGGCAGCGGCGTGCCGTTGACGTAATCGCCCGTGCTGCCCGCGGTCTCGCCGCCTTTCTTTTTGGTGCAGCCAGGAAGGAGCGCAAGAATGAGAAGAAGCGGGCTGAAGAGCCTAACGAGTAAAAGCGGACAGCGGAATTTTGGATTCATAAGCGGGCTCTGCGAGCATAGCGGGAGCAATCAGCCATGCAAGCTAGCGCATGGGCGGCCAGTGTCGGCTGCACGCGCGCGACTTACGATGGCCGTTTGCGGGCGACACGTCCGCCGCTACCCCGCTAGCACGGTGGGACGGAGAGGTTCGTTAGGCGTGTTTTTCGCCGCCGAAGCCGTGCAGGAGCCGGTGGAAAAATCCGCCCTCGGCATCGTCGTCGTCCATGATCTTGCCGGCCCGCGCGACGAGCACGGGACAGTCGGCGCGATTGAGGATGCCGCGGGTGAGATCGCCCATGATGTAATGGCGGAAAGTGCCTT
>JBBSGS010000025.1:0-16728 GCA_038253875.1 Chthoniobacterales bacterium | reverse complement strand
TTGCAACCTTCAATCCGAGCAGAGGTGAAGCCATCGTCGGCGGACTCACTGGCTGGATTTCGCCTGAGCAAAGGGTGGCTTACTCGCGCGGGGAAACGCCTTCCGGCCAACAGCTCTACAAGGTAACCATCACCTATCGGCGTACCGATAAAGGGTGGCGGGCAGTCGAATTCAACTAACTATCCAGTGCAGGCCGCAACGAATCCCGGCGCGCTCCCGTGGGGACGGAATCGTCGACGCCATCTCATAAGAAGACATGTTAGCTTGGTGCCGAGAGAAAAGATCGTCGACATTTCGCCCCACTGACTAAGACCTGTAATGATTAGAAATCGCGGCGGGGCGGCCAAAAAAAGCTTGCTATCCCAGGCCGCCCCTGAGTAAATTCACGCAATCCTGCCCGAGCGCGATATCCGCTGATGTCACGGTCCGGCACAAATCAACCGTGGACTCCGATACCTACTATGAAAATACCGCTTCACTTCTTCATCGCCAACCGAATGCGCCGCCGAAATTTTGCGAACCGCTCTGTGTCTGTTTCTCTCTCGTTGGTCGTTGTGGCCGGGTTAGCTTCTCTGGCGCAGGTCAACGCTGCGCAGCCCGACGGGCGCAACCTCTCTGGCAGTCTGGTCTCTTCAGGCGTGGTGAACGTAGGTGAGGTCGCCAAGACTCGCCCAAGCGAAGAGGTCGCAACAGCGGGCCCGGAATTCAGCAACCTCTTGCCGGAGCTTCGTCCCCCGATGCAGCACACGGGGCGGGAGGTCTCTCCTCGTATCCCTTCGACACCCCGGGCCGACGCTGTCGCGGCCGCCACCCAGCGGAACTTCCGGGGATTTAATGGATTAACGCACCTTGACCAGCGGACCGCGAGAAATGGCAATCAGTTCTCGCTGGAGCCACCGGACCAGGCGCTCGCTGTCGGCAACGGTTTCGTTCTGGAAGCGGTTAACGACGCCTTGAATGTGTACGACACTAATGGAATACAGCAGCTTGCGCGACCATTGGCCTTGAGTGAATTCTTCGGCTTGCCGGCCGAAATTAACCGCACTACCGGCAGGATTGGCCCGTTCCTAACTGATCCAGTTTCGCTCTTTGACCCAGAAACAAACCGCTGGTTCGTCTTAGTCGCAGCTGCGCTCAGCAAACCTGATGGTACCCCGCTTCCACAGAGTCGAATCTTTCTCGGTGTCAGCCAGACTAATGATCCCAGGGGAGCTTTTGCGATCTACACTTTGAACACTACTGATGCGACCGACCCCGATGGAGCCGGCCCGAGACTGCCGGACTTCCCGCACATCGGTCTCGACCGCCACGGTTTCTTCATCAGTGTCAACGAGTTCGGCATCCTCCCAGACGGTAGCTTTGACGGCTTTATCGGCGTCGCAATCTTCGCCCTTTCGAAGCAGGCCCTGATCTCAGGAGGAACACCCGCTGTCACCCGGTTTGCGCTCCCCTTCCAGACTGGTTACGAATTCACGGTCTTCCCGGCTAATACGCCACCCCACACCGATCCATTTCTCAACCAGGGCGGCGCTGAGTTTTTCGTTAGTTCCCGGTTCGTCAACGACACCGAAAGAAGTCTGGCCGTATGGGCTCTGGTGAACACAAGTTCGCTGGATTCGATTCCCTCGTTGGCTTTACAGATGACGACTGTGAAGACACAGGCGTATCATTTTCCCAGCCAGGAAGCAGAGCAAAAAAAGGGCTTCCGTCCCTTGGGTGCACTAGTCAATGAGCCTTTGCCGAAGATCGATTCCGGTGATTTTCGGGTCCTCTCCGTCGTATTCTCGGCGGGTCGTCTCTGGGCCACCTTGGGCACTGAGATAACCGATGGGAATGGCGACCTGCAAATGGCGGCTGCCTACTTTGCTTTCGGCCCGAAATTCACGCAGGGACAACTGGACGCCAGCTTGATTACTCAAGGAGTAGTCTCCGAGACCGGCAGCAATCTGCTCCGGCCCGCGATCGCAGTGAACGCACAAAATCAAGGCGCGATGGTGTTCACTTTGGTTGGGCGGCAGGACTTCCCAAGCTCAGCCTTTGTCTCAATCGACAATCTCACCGCGGGGCCCATTCGAATTTCTAGCCGCGGCAACGAGCCGGAAGATGGCTTTACCGGCTATCCCGCAATTGTCGGGGGCAACGGCACCGCCCGCTGGGGCGATTACTCTGCCGCGGCGGTTGCTGCCGACGGTTCGATCTGGATGGCGACCGAGTATACGCCGGATTTGGCTCGCACACTCTTTGCCAATTGGAGCACCTACATCACTCGCTTTAAGCGGTGAGCTGAACACTTTGCTTCGGATCGGGGGCGGGTCCACAGCGGGCTCGCCCTCGATTTCTCCCCGCCGGGTGGGGGGTGTTCCCGGCCCATGAATAGCCGCTGAACTAAGGGATCAAGTGGAAGAACGGTGGCCCAAGCCCGCCGGGCCCGGTAACTAACGCTACGTTCGCCGCGCCGATATAGCTCTTCGGCGGGTTGACGCTGCACGCAGAAGCATCCATATTCCGCGCTCCTTGGTTGCAGGTAGCCGCTTCGGTTGCCACACGCCCAGCAGTGGACGCGCCTGCTCGCCGCACCAGGGGCATCAATCTCAATGGACAAAATCCGCAACATCGCCATCATCGCCCACGTCGATCACGGCAAGACGACGCTTGTCGATCAATTGCTCAGGCAATCCGGCACCTTCCGTTCCAATCAAAAAGTCGAGGAGCGGATGATGGATTCGATGGATCTCGAGCGCGAAAAAGGGATCACCATTCGCGCCAAGAACGCCGCCTTTAATTGGAAAGGCTACCGCATCAACATCGTCGATACCCCGGGCCACGCGGATTTCGGCGGCGAAGTCGAGCGCATCATGAAAATGGTCGACGGCGTCCTTCTCGTCGTCGACGCCCACGACGGCCCGCAAGCGCAGACGCGTTTCGTCCTTAAAAAAGCGCTTGAGAACAAAGTGAAACCAATCGTCGTCATCAACAAAGTCGATCGCGAAAACGCCCGGCCGCACAAGGTCCTCGACATGGTTTTCGACCTCTTTGTCGAGCTCAAGGCAAACGACGAGCAACTCGATTTCCCGATCATCTACGCCAGCGCCAAAAACGGCTTCGCCATGCGCGAGGTGCACGAAAACAGCGAGGACATGACACCGCTTTTCGAAGCAATCATCCAGTATATCCCGCCACCCACGATCGCGGCTGAGCCTTATTTCCAGATGCTCGTGTCCAATCTGCATTACAGCGATTACCTCGGCCGCATCGCTCTCGGGCGGATCGTCAGCGGCCGCGTCGCGGTCGGCGATTCGATCGTCTCCATCCATCGCGACGGGCGCCGCGAACGTGGCAACGTCACCGCGCTCTACACCTATGCCGGTCTGCAGCAGGTCGAGACCCAACATGCCAGTGCCGGCGACATCGTCGGCCTCACCGGCTTCGAAGAAGTTTACATTGGCGAAACCCTCACCGACCGCGAAGAGCGGGTCCCGCTCCAGTTTGTCGACATCGATCCGCCGACCATCCGCATGCGCATCCTCGTGAACGATTCCCCGTTCGCCGGTCGCGACGGCAAATTCGTCACCGCCCGCCATGTGCGCGAGCGACTGATCAGGGAGACGCGCGGCAACGTTTCGTTGCAGGTCAATGATACCGAAGCTGCCGGCGCGTTTGAGATCAACGCCCGCGGTGAAATGCAGATCGCGATTCTCGTCGAACAAATGCGTCGCGAAGGCTTCGAGATCATGGTCTCGCGTCCGGAAGTCATCTTCCAGCGCGACGAACACGGCAGCCTGCTCGAGCCGCTGGAAACGCTTTACGTCGAAGTGCCTAACGAAAACCTGGGCGACGTCCTCCAGTCGCTCGCCGGCCGCAAAGGCGAAATCATCGGCATGGATCACCACGCCACCCGGGTCTCTGTCGAGGCGATCGTCCCGACCCGCGGCCTGATCGGTTTCGAGACCGACCTCGTGAACCTCACCCGCGGTGAAGGCATCATGAGCCACCTCTTTCATTCCTACTCGCCGTTCAAAGGCGAGATCGAAGGCCGCAATCGCGGCGTCCTCGTCTCCATGGAATCCGGCACCAGCATGGCCTACGCGCTCAATAATATTCAAGCGCGCGGCAAGCTCTTCATCGGACCCCAGGAAGAAATCTACGAAGGCATGATCGTGGGCGAAAACGCGCGCCCCGACGATCTCCCGGTGAATCCCTGCAAAGCGAAACACCTCACGAACATGCGCAGCCAGGGCGACGGCAAGGGCATCCAGCTCGAAGCCCCGCTCAAGATGAGCTTGGAGCGCGCGATCGAATACATCAGCGCCGACGAATACGTCGAGGTGACCCCAAAATTCCTTCGTCTCCGCAAGCGCATCCTCGAAGCCAACGCGCGGAAGCGTGCCGGCAACGCCGCTGCTGCCTAACGAAAAGCTTCCCCTGGGGGCCATTCAACTCTGCCGAAGGAGCGGTCGGCTCGGGATGAGGCTGGATCCATCCGCAAATCGGGCTTGCTTCGGCGCTACATGATGATCTAAACCGGTCATCATGAAAAAAAGAGTCCTCCAGTTCATGTCGGTCTCTGTCGCAGCCGCTACCTTCGTTCTCCCGGCGATTGCTTACTCTGCTCCGGGAGATCTCTATGTGTCGGACCCGGTCAACGGGACCGTTGTCAAAGTCACTCCCGCCGGAGGCAAGACCACCTTCGCTTCTGGGCTCAATTCCCCCGCCGGCCTGGCTTTTGACCGTGCCGGCAATCTCTTCGTCGTGGAGTTCGCCAGCGGAACAATCTTCAAGTTCACTTCCGATGGGAGCAAGACCACCTTCGCCTCCGGGCTTAGCTCTCCGGGCGCATTGGCTTTCGACGGCACGGGCAATCTATTTGTGACGGAAAGCTTTGGCGACATTGGGTCCATCTCGAAATTCACGCCTGCCGCCACAAAAAGCACTTTCGCCTCCGACGGGAATCTCCTCGGCTTGGCATTCGACCTTTTGGGCAATCTCTTCGCCTCGCACGGGGGTGCAACCGATTTGGGCGGCGGAATCATTAAATATCCGCCGATGGAAAAGGCGATAACTTTGCGCTTGTGGCCGGTCCAGGCATGGCGGTTAGCGGCGCGGGTAAGCTTTTGCGACGGATGAGTCCGGCTTGAGCAAAATCGCCGAATTCAGTCCCACTGGAGGTAGAACCCTTTTTACCTCTGAGGTCGACACTCCGGCTGGGTTGGCCTTCGACGGCGCGGGCAATCTCCTTGTGGCCGATTCTGGCAGCGGAAGCATTCTCAAGTTCGCCCCCGACGCAACCAAAAGCACATTCGCCTCTGGTTTGGACCCAGGTTTTCTCGCCTTCGAGCCGGTGACAGAAAAGCTGCGCAACTATTAGTGCGCGCGGATTGGTGGGAACAGCCGATGAGGTTTTGATTGGCGGCCTTATCGTGGGCGGCAACGCCTTGGCGAATAACTCTGTGGTTCTGCGCGCGATTGGGCCTTCGCTTTCCGATGCCGGAGTGAGTAACCCGCTGCAGGACCCGGTGCTCGAGCTGCATAACTCAAGCGGCGTGATCATCTCCTCGAACGATGACTGGCAGGACACCCAGAAAGACCAGATCATCGCCAGCGGCCTGGCGCCGAGCAACAGACGCGAGTCCGCCATCTTCGCCACGCTGCCGGCCGGTAACTATACCGCCGTCGTGCGCGGCACCGGTGACACAAGCGGCGTCGCCTTGGTCGAGGTCTATAGCCTGGAGCACTAGGCGTCGCCGCCTAACGAGACCCTCCCAGGGTGCTGCGGTTCCAACCGCTTGCGGGCTCTTGCAACGGCCACTCCGGGAGCCTCGCATTCTTGACCCACCCCGGCGTACCGCTAGATTCACGACGGGAAAGGAGTTCACGATTGAAAACCGAAGTCCGAATCGAATACTGCGCGGTTTGAAACTACGCGCCGAAAGCCGTCAGTTTGGCGGCTAAGATCCTCGAGCTCGGCGATCGCATTGCGTCGCTCACCCTGGTCCCATCCGGCGGCGGCGCCTTCGAAGTCAGCGTCAATGGCAAAACACTCCATTCCAAACTCGACACCGGCGAGTGGCCGGATTTCGACGCCCTGGCCGCGCAGATCAAAAAAGCGTGCGGCTAACGAATTCGGAATTCGGAATGCGGAAATCGGAATAGAGGAGGCGCACGCTACATGTCGCATTTCGCATTCCGCATTCCGCATTTCAGCAAGGAGAGTGAAGGGTGCCTGGTGGCCCTCGCGATCTTCAAAATCGCCGTCGATCCCGCTTCTGCGGGACCGAGGTAGGTTCGATTCCTATCCTCTCCGCCGGATTCAATGCGGAATGCGGATTGCGGAATGCCGAATAACCCTGCGATCCGCCGCTCTCTTCCATTCCGCATTCCACATTCCAAAATCCGCATTGCCGAAAGGGGGTGATCCGCATGTCGCGCGAACAAATCCGTAAGCTCACCTCGCTCTCCACCTGCGCCGGCTGAGCTTCCAAGTTGAGCCAACAGGCCCTGGCGCAAGTTTTGCGTCAGCTCCCGCAGTATCCAAATCGGAATGTTCTCGTCGGTTCCGCCACGGCCGACGACGCCGGCGTTTACCGTCTCGACGCCGAACGCGCCCTCGTGCAAACAGTCGACTTCTTCACCCCGATCGTGGACGACCCGTTCGCCTACGGCCAAATCGCCGCGGCCAACGCGCTCTCCGACGTCTTTGCCATGGGCGGCCGGCCGCTCACTGCGCTCAACATCATGGGCGTGCCTAACGAATTGGTTTCGACGAAAACGATCGCCACCATCCTCCGTGGCGGCGCCGAGAAAGCATGCGAAGTCGGTTGCACCATTATCGGCGGCCACACCATTCGAAATCCCGAACCGATCTACGGACTCGCCCTCACCGGCCTCGTTTCTCCGAAAAAGATGTTAACCAATGCCAGAGCCCGCGCGGGCGATCTCCTCGTCCTCACCAAACCCCTCGGCACCGGCATCGCCACCACCGGGATTAAGCGCGGCCTAACGAGTGGTGCGCTCGCGCGGAAGGTGATCGCGCTGATGTCGCGGGTCAATTCCGTCGGCGCCGATTTGGCCGAGCGCGGTCTCGTCCGCGCGGCCACCGACGTCACCGGCTTCGGTCTGCTCGGTCATCTCGCCTCGATGTGTCGCGCCAGCGGCGTGAGCGCGGAGGTGATGGCGGACGAAGTGCCGGCGATCAGTAAGGAAATCTTCGAACTGATCGCGCGCGATTGCGTTCCCGGCGGCACGATGCAAAACCTAAAAATGGCGCGCCCTTTCACCGATTGGGGAAGGACGAATCGCTCACAAAAATTGCTTCTCAGCGACGCCCAAACCAGCGGCGGCTTGTTGCTTTGTGTTCCCCCGCAAAAACTCAAGGCGGTTCTTGGCCTCCTCGATGGGCAGACTGCTTGTCACGCGGTGCTCGGAAAGATAGTCCGCAAAGGTAAACAGCTCATCAGCATCTTCCCACCATGACGCGGGCGCTTCAGTTCCGAGGCGCGCGTGCGCCTCGCGAAAACAATCTTCTCGAGCAGGCAACGCGGCGGAAAAAGTTCGCGACGGCGAGGACGCCGTCGCCAGCGTGCGAGGCGCACGCGCTTTCCGGATGAGCACGCGCCGGGCGCTTCCAGCAGTTGGAAAGGTTCTCGCCGCCCTCGACGCCGTCGATTTGCCCCGCGCCCTGATTCTGCAATTCGTTAGGCAACATCTCGCTTCTCTCCGCCGCAGCGAGGACGTTCCGTCATTCGATCAAATCGTGCGCGATCTTCGCGGAGCCGTCGATCGTCTCGTTCGGACGCGTTTGCAGCCGCTCATCAACGGCACCGGCGTCATCCTTCACACCAACTTCGGCCGCGCGCCGCTCGGTTCCGGGGCCGTCCGGGCCGTCGCCGGGATCGCGAGCAGTTACAGCACTCTCGAGTACGATCTCAACACCGGCGGGCGCGGCTCGCGCGGCGCCTATATCGAATCCGCGTTCGCTCGGCTTTGCCAAAGCGAAGCCGCCACCGTTGTCAACAACTGCGCCGCCGCGCTCGTTCTGATCGTTAGGCATTTCACAAAGAAGAAACCGGAAGTCATCATCTCGCGCGGAGAGCTGGTGCAAATCGGCGGTGGCTTTCGCATCGGCGAAATCATCGAGGCGAGCGGCGCGCGTCTGCGCGAAGTCGGCGCAACCAACCAGACGACGGTGAAAGATTATGCTGCCGCCGTCGGTCCCGAGAGTGGGCTCATCCTGCGGGTGCACCAGAGTAATTTTTACATCGGCGGCTTTACCGCTTTTCCGCCTAACGACGAGCTGGCAAAATTGGCGCGCACCCGCCGGCTCCCCCTCGTCGTCGATCTTGGCAGCGGCGCGCTCGTCGCCACAGAAAAGTTCGGACTCCCCGAACACGAGCCGACCCCCGGAGAAACGCTCAAGCGCGGCGCCGATCTTGTCTGCTTCAGCGGCGACAAATTGCTTGGCGGACCTCAGGCGGGGCTGATCGCCGGCAAAGCGCGCATCATTAGCGCGCTGAAACGCGAGCCGCTCTTCCGCGCGCTCCGCTGCGACAAACTCGTTTTTGCCGCGCTCGAAGCGACGGTGGACGCGCATTTGCGCGAGGCTTGGGAGGAGATCCCGGTGCTCGCCCTTCTTCAGACGTCCGTGGAGGAGTTGCGCGCCCGCGCCGATGCACTCGTTAGGCAAATGCAGAGTTTGCCGCTGGAAGTGCGCATCGTCGAAAGCAAAGCGGAGATCGGCGGCGGCGCGCTCCCGCGCTCGACCGTGCCGTCGGTTGCGCTCGAGCTCAGCATTCAGGCCTTAGCGCCTAACGACTTCGCGCAACGCTTGCGGCAGGCAACACCCTCCGTTGTCGGGTATATTGCCCAAGGCAAATTTCGGATCGACCTGCGCACTATTTTTTCTTCGCAAGATGAGTTGGTTTTCGCCGCGTTAAAGCGCGTTGGTTCCGGGGAAAGCGGTCCAGTCTCTGATCCCCCATCGTCGCGACCGCGCTGATGCCCACGCAAAACTTCATTCTCGCCACCGCCGGGCACGTCGATCACGGCAAGACTGCGCTGATTAAAGCGCTCACCGGCACGGACACCGACCGGTTGCCTGAAGAAAAAACGCGCGGGATCACCATCGACCTCGGTTTTGCCCACCTCGCGCTTCCCGGTTTTTCCATCGGCGTGATCGATGTGCCCGGTCACGAGGACTTCGTCCGCAACATGATCGCCGGCGTGGGCTCGATCGATCTCGCGCTCCTGGTCGTGGCTAAGGATGACGGCTGGATGCCGCAAACCGAAGAGCACCTCCAGATTTTGGGTTACCTCGGCGTGAAGCGCTTGGTAGTCGCCCTGACGAAATCCGATCTGGGCCCAACCGGCGAACGCCGGAGCGAAATCAGGCAACAACTGCGCGGCACGACCTTCGCCGACGCGCCGATGGTCGAGACGTCGGTCCGCGCTCAGAGCGGGATCGCTCGTTTGAAAGAGACGCTCGCCACGGAGTTTGGGAAGCTACCGCCGGACCGTGCCGGCGAGAAGCCGCGCCTCTTTGTGGACCGCGTTTTCACGGTGCGGGGCAGTGGCACGGTCGCCACGGGCACGCTTGGCGGCGGTCGATTTACGAAAGGTGCGACCGTGCGCGTGCTCCCTCAAAACCGCACCGCTCGTATTCGCGCGATTCAGAGTCATAACCAGGCGCTGGAAATAGCAGAGCCGGGGATGCGCACCGCACTGAATCTGGTGGATTTGAGCGCGGACGAAGTCGCGCGCGGCGCAGTCGTTATCATGCCCGATTCGGGCATACCTTCCTCCGTCCTCGACGTTGTTCTCGAACGATCGAAACGTTTGCCGCTTTCCGCGCGTCCGTTGAAGTCGGGCTCGATTTTACACATCCATCACGGGAGCGCCCGGGTCGCGGCGCGCGTCCAACTGCGCGACCGGAAGGAGCTTTTGCCTAACGATAACGCGATGGCGCGTTTGTTCCTGCAGACTCCTATTTTTGCCTTTCTCGGCGATCGCTTTATTGTGCGCGACTCCTCCGAGCAAGCCACTCTTGCCGGCGGGATTGTCCTCGACCCCGAGAGCGAGAAGATCCGCTTTCGCTCTCTGCCGCAACGCGCGTTGCTAGACTCGCGACTGCGTGCGCCTAACGACTGTGTGACCTCTTTGCAAACCCAGTTGCGGCGCGACCATTTCGCCGTGCGTGGCAACCTCTTGCTGAAGTCTCCTTTTAACAGGGCCGAGGTGGACGCCGGTCTACAAAAGCTTCGTGCGGACGGGCAAATTTTTCTTACTGAGAAAATCGCGGCGGACGGGCAGTGGTGGCGATCGCTTTTGGATGGGGCAGCTAGATTGATTGATGCCGAACATGCGGCGCATCCCGAACAGGCAGGGATGGAGATCGGCCGCCTGCGCGAAACGCTCTTTCTCGCGCGGCCGGATGTTTTCGAAGGGTTGCTGCGCGCGTTGACCGCGGAAGGTTTTAGGCAGACCCGCAACATCGTCCAGCGCACCTCGCACCGTCCGTCACTGCCGTTTTCGTTGCGCCCCGCGGGCGACCGCATCCGCGCCGCCCTCAGCGGCCGGGCGCTGGATCCGCCGTCGTGCCAGGCACTGGCGAGAGACCCTGGTGCGCCGGCGGCCTTGCGCTTTCTCTGCGAAACCGGCGAAGTCATTTCGTTAGGCGAAGAAGTGGTCCTTTCGGCGGATGCTTTCGCGCGACTGCAGTGCCTGGTCACGGAATATTTGCAGGCCAAGAAAACGGCGAGCGTGAGCGAGCTGCGCCAGGCCACCGGCACGACCCGGCGCGTCCTTGTCCCCTTCCTGGAGCGCTGCGACAAGCTTGGCCTAACGACGCGCGAAGGCGATCGCCGGCGCCTTCGTTAGGTGCCTTCGCTTTCTCCGCTGCCGATATATTCCGCGTGCGCAATGGCCGCGACGATGGAGGATCCGCCGATGATGTTCCCGAGCAGGATTGGCCCAATGTAGGCGAAATATTGGGCGAACGTTTTCACGCCGGTGGTGAGGAGATAAAACGCGTCTACCGAGCCGGCGACGGTGTGGGAAAATTCTCCGATCCCGACGATGTAGGTGATAACGATGATGACCCCGACGCGGGCGGTCTCGGCAACCGGGAGCAGCCAGACCATGAGAGCGATGAGCCAGCCGGCGAAAATGCCGCGGAGAAGAAGCGTTCCGAAGCCGTGGTTCATGCTGGCAAGACCAAGTTCCTTCATTGCTTGGTGCACATTCGGCTCGACCACGCTGGTGTTGCCCATCATCCAGGCCATGATGAGCGCGCCGAGCAAATTGCCCGCGAGCACGATGGCCCAGAGCCTAACGACATTGCCAAAAGTGCGCAGATCCTTCTTGCGCAGCAGCGGCAAAATAACCGTGAGCGTGTTCTCGGTGAAAAGCTGCTGCCGCCCGAGCACGACGACGAGAAACCCGATGCAGTAACCAAACTTTGCCAGCAGCGGCCGCCAGGGCGTCTCGGGCAGGTGGCTGCGCAGGAGACCTTCGCTCAAGAGGGAAAAACCCATCGATAACCCGGCCGCCAGAGCCGACCAGGCCAGCGCCGAGTTGGAGCGCTCGAGCTCGTCTTCTCCTTCTTTTTGGACCGCCTTGTAAACGATATGACCGCCAGAAGATGAGCGTTTCTCGACCTCTCTCGCTTCCAGATCGGCTTTCTTTCCGGCCGGTTTTTCGGGTTCGTTAGGCATGAGCGCAGCGTGGATCGTTCAGCCTTGAGAAGCAAAAACGGCTTCCGGATCTTTGCCCGAAACGCGACCAGCCCCGATCCAGCCGAAGCGGCTCAAGAGTGCGCCGAGGAGGAAAGAAAGAGCGGCCAGCGGAATCAGGTTCGTTAGGCGAAAAATGATCGGAAGGGGACCGCAAAGAATTTCGCCGGAGCGAATGAGCCAGCTAGAGACGCCGGCATGGAGCGCCCGATCGGCCGGCCCGTGTCTGTCGACTTCGAGCCAAAGCCAGAGCAGCGTCTCGAGAATCGCGACGAAGATTCCGAGGAAAAAGAGCGGGCGAATTGGAAAACCGAGCAGCTCGAGTAGGGCTGCGGCGGACCCGAGACCGGCGGTGCCGAAATGAATCGGAAGTAATACGCGGTGCAGAAACCAGGCGGGGATGACAGTAGCGCCGAGGAGCACGCCCGTATAAGTGGCCAACCCCAACCCGCTGACGGCAGCGCCGAGAGTGAGCGCATCCGCGGCGATCCAGACTAACGAATCGAGCATGCCGTTGAAGAGGTGATGAAAATGCAGCTCGAACGCGATGCAGGCAGGCACGGCAAAACTGCCGAAGAGCGAAAGAATCCAGGCGCCGACCGACATCGGGGAGCGATGTTTGAAAACGCGCAGCATGTTGAGGAAAAGGCGGGGGCGTCCGAGATCCATGACGAGAAGAACTGGGGAAATGAGCGCGCCGGCGGCCGTGATCCAAAGGGCGGCGCGGGCCAGATCCGTGCGGCCGAGAAATAATCCCGCGCAGGCGATGAGCGGCGCCATGCCGGAGGCGCCACCGACAAAAAAATAGAGCGGGATTTCCCAGGTCCAGACCGGCGGCCTAACGACGGCCTCGCCGTAATAGCCGGGTTGGCGCGGGATCGGTCCGCCGGCAACATCGACGCCCCGGCCGGTGACCGCGCCGCCGTGTTTCGCTTCTTTGCGCCACGACTCCAGGCGTTCTTCGAAGTTGCGATCGACGCTCATAGCAGCTTCTGGGGAACGCGTGCGCCTCGCACGCTCCGTTGTGCGCCACGCGCACCCCGGAGTAGTGTCGCAGATCTCGTTAGGCGATTCATCACGCAAAGAAAGCGAACGCCATCCCCACGGCGGCGATGGCGCCAATCGCCGCCGCCGCCGCCGCCAGCCATGACGACTTCAAGTAAATCGTTGGGATCTGCGGTTTCGGCGGTAGCCCGTAGGCTTCGGCTTCGCCTAACAACAAAAAGAACGCGTGGATTCCGCCGACGGAGGTGTCGCGCGGGTCGTAGATTTCTGCGTCGGCGTAGCCTTGCGCTTGCAGCGTTCTCACCCGCTCCGCGCCGCGTGCGCGCAGGTCGTCGAGTCGGCCGAAGACGATCGATTCGGTCGGACAGACTTTCGCGCAGGCGGGCGTGAGTCCGCTCTTTTGGCGGTCGTAACAGAAGGTGCACTTGAAGGCGCCGCCGGCGTCCGGCAGCGGTTCCGGCCGCCGATCGATCACGCCAAAAGGACACGAGACGACGCAGTAGCCGCAGCCGTTGCAGACATCGTTCTGCACGAAGATGGAACCGACTTCGGTGCGCACGATGGATCCGGTCGGGCAGGCCTCGAGGCAGCCGGCGTTCTCGCAATGCTTGCAGACGTCCGACAGGAAAATCCAGCGGAATGGATCTTCGTCGCCGCCGCCTAACGACATCGGGCCGGCGATCTGCCTTCCCTTGGCGCGGTCTTGTTCGACGAAGAGGACGTGCCGCCAGGTGGAAGCGCCAAGGTGGCCGGTGTTGTCGTAGGAATTGCCGGTCCAGGTGAAACCGTCGTCAGGGACTTGGTTCCATTCTTTGCAGGCGACCTCGCAGGCCTTGCAACCAATGCAGACGCTCGGATCGGTGAAGAAGCCGACTTCGACGCGATCCTGCACGTAGGAATGCGTGCGCTGATTCGTGCTCTGGACGCCTTCGCCGATCATGAAGAGGAATGAATTAGGAAAGCAGGAAAGCAGGAAAAGAGGATGAGGAAGGAATCGCCATCTCGCTCACTCTTTCCTGCTTTCCTATTTTCCTGATTCATTATTCTTCTAACCTGATTTTCCATGCTGCCCGTGGCCCACGGTGTGTTTGCCGCCCTCTGCCGCGCCTGGCGGCGGCTGCTCGGGATGTAAATTTTCGGGGCCGGTTTGCGGCGCGTATCTGTTTAGGAAATCGAGATAAGCCGGACCGATCGGTAATTTGCCGGGCACGATGTTGCAGACCAGCGCCTTCGTTTCCATGATCGTGACGTTCGGTTCTCCGGAGATCGCCGTGAGATCGTTGGCGACGTCGCCGCGCACCGGTCCCGCGGAGCCCCAATGAAAGGGCATGCCGACTTGATGGATCGTGCGGCCGTCGCAATGCAGTGGCCGCAGTCGGCGGCTAACGAGTGCGCGCACGCCAATCGCGGCGCGCAGGTTTACCACGCAAACGTCGTCGCCGTTTTTGATTCCCAGCTCGGTCGCGAGCTCGGGCGAAAGCTCGACGAACATCTCCGGTTGCAGCTCGGCGAGGTGAGGAAGGAAACGGCTCATGCCGCCGGCGGTATGATGTTCCGTCAGGCGATAAGTGGTGAGGACGTAAGGAAAGCGGGGGTCGTTAGGCGGAGCGAAACGGTTCGTTGAGCGGGTGAACCAATCGACCACCGGATTGGTGTTGCGCGGATAGAGCGCGTTCTGCATGGGCGACTCGAGCGCTTCGAAGTGCGTCGGCATGGGCCCGTCCTCCAAACCTTTGGGCACATGCAGCCAGCCGAGGCCATCCTCGTGGAGGATGAAGGGCGCATCGCCTGGTTGCGCGGCGAGGCCTTCCTTGTTTCCGTTAGGCTGATAGTCCGGCGGCTTGTCCTTTTTGAAATCGGGCACGTCGCCACCGGTCCACTTCTCGTTAGGCGCATCCCACCAGACGAGTTTCTTGCGCTCGCTCCACGGCGCTCCCGCGGGGTTGGCGCTCGCGCGGTTGTAAAGAATCCGGCGATCGCTCGGCCAGGCGAAACCCCAGCCGGCGCCGAGATAATTTCTCGGCGCGCGCGTCTTCGGTTTGTTCACGCCATCGCTCCCGAGGGCGCCGCAGTAAATCCAGCAGCCACTCGCGGTCGTGCCGTCGTCTTTCAACTCCAGGTAATCGTCGAGCTGCGGCCCGTGATGCAACTGGCCCTGCGCATCGTGCACGAAAACAGGGGCCCCGCCGGCGTTCGCGTCGGGGGTCGTTTTCCAGCCGTTAATTTCCGCCAGCACCGCTTCCATATTTGGCTCGCCGTGTTCGTCCTCGGGATACCACCAGTCGAGAGCGCGCAGCGGCTCGTCGAGCGGATCGCCGGAGGCGTGCGCCCTGGCGATGAAACGTTTCGCGAGCTGATGCATGAACCAACCCTCGCTCTTGCTGTCGCCCGGTGGTTCGACAGCTTTCTCGCGCCATTGCAGGAGGCGCTGCGTGTTCGTGAATGCGCCTTCCTTTTCCGCATGACCGGCGACGGGAAAGAGAAAAACTTCCGTCTCGATTTCTTCGGTCTTAAGCTCGCCGCGCTCGATCTCCGGCGAGTCGTACCAAAAGGAGGCCGTTTCCACTTCGACGAGGTCGCGCACGACGAGCCACTGCAAACGCGCGAGCGCTTTGCGTTCGAGCCGCGCGTTTTGCGCGCCGACCGCGGGGTTTTGTCCCATCACGAGCATGCCTTCCATTTTGCCGTCGAGCATGTCGTAAAGGAATTCGAAGAAGGAGTGGTCACCGGTGATCTTCGGCATCCAATCGTAACCGAAATCGTTCTCCTTCGTCGCGCGCGCGCCGTAATAGGCTTTGAGTAGGCTGATGAAATAATTCGGATAATTCGCCCAGAGCCCGCTCCGCTTGGTGCTTCCCTTGAGGTGATCGGCGAGCGTCTTTTCGCCCTTGGCCGCGCTCGGCATGTTGAGGTAGCCGGGCAAAATATCGTAGAGCGTGGGAACGTCGGTCGAGCCCTGGATTGAGGCGTGGCCGCGGAGGGCGAGGATGCCGCCGCCCGGCCGGCCGATGTTGCCTAACAAGAGTTGGAGAATGGCCGCGGTGCGAATGATCTGCACGCCCTTGGAATGCTGCGTCCAGCCAACGGCGTAGCAGATGGCGGCGGTTTTTTCCGGGCCGGAACAACTCGTTAGGCGCTCCGCCACTTCGGCGAACAGCTCCGGCGGAATGCCGCATACTTTCTCCACCATCTCCGGCGTGTAGCGCGAGAAATGCCGCTTCAGTTTCTGCATAACGCAGCGCGGATGTTGCAGGGAAAGATCGCGCTGCGGAGCGCCGAGATCGTCGCCTTCATAGAGCCAACTGTCGGACGCGTAAGCGCGCTCCGATTCTTTCCAGCCGGAAAAGTAAGCGTCGCCGTTGTCCTCCGGGTCGCGAAAATCTTCCCGCAAAATGCAGGAGGCATTGGTGTAATGGACGACATATTCGCGGAAGAACTTTTCCTCCGCGAGCACGTGCCTAACGAGTCCGCCGAGGAAGGCAATGTCGGTCCCGGCGCGGATCGGCACCCAGATGTCGGCGAGCGCGCTCGTCCGTGAAAAACGCGGATCGACATGGATGATGGTCGCGCCTTTCTCCTTCGCTTTCATGACCCAGCGGAAGCCGACCGGATGCGCTTCCGCCATGGACGAGCCTTCGATTAAGATGCAGTCGGCGTTGGCGAGATCTTGTTGCGCGGTCGTAGCTCCGCCACGGCCGAAAGAGGTGCCCAGACCGGGCACCGTGCTGCTGTGTCATATCCGGGCCTGGTTGGAAATGCATACCATTCCCAGGCCTCCGGCGAAGAGTTTCTTGATGAGATAATTTTCCTCGTTGTCGAGGGTGGCGCCGCCGAGATGAGCGATCGCTTTGGTGTGGTTGACGATGGTGCCTTTCTCTTCATGGACGAAGGTGCGTTTGCGCGATTCCCAAATGCGATCGGCCACCATATCCATGGCGCGCTCGAGGGGAATCTCCGTCCACGCTTTCGCGCGCGGCGCGCGATACTTCACCTTCAGCTC
>JBBSGS010000024.1:0-16956 GCA_038253875.1 Chthoniobacterales bacterium | reverse complement strand
CGACAGTATCGCTGTATCCGACGACATAAAGGCAGGTCCCCGCTGGCTCATGAAAGCAGCAGACGCCGGACTTCCGCGAGCCATGTGCATCCTTGGCGACCGCCACCTCAAGGGTGACGGTATTCCCCGTGACTACAAAAAAGCTGCTTATTGGCTAAAAAAGGCAACCGAGGCCGGAGACGCCAGCGCGTGCGAGAGTTATTCGTCTCTGCTTCTGGATACAAATCACTTCGGCGACATAGTCGAAGAAGCTGAGAATTGGCTGCGGCAAGCAGCGCAAACCAAAATGTCCTATTCACTTTGGGCAATCCCTGTTCTTGCCGAACGACTCATGACCGGACAAGGCTTGCGTCAGAACGTCGACGAGGCGGTCGATTGGCTGTGCCGCTGCTTTGATAGGGGAATACAACCTTCCAAAACCATCGAGTGGATTAGCGCGCTATTCGCCGGCGACGGCCTTCCGATGAGACCCGATCTGGCTGTGCGCCTGCTGCGAAAAGGAGCAGACCTAGGCCAGGATTGGGCGATGAGAGAGTTGGGATTCCGATTGAGTAAAGGTCGTGATCTCGATCGAGATCCGGTGGAGGGAGCGAATTGGCTCCTTAGAGCAGCAAAAAAACTCGACCCGGCTTCGATGTATTTGTATGGGATTCTGCGCCTCCAAGGCGACGTTATCCCCGCTCACGAAAAAGAGGGCGCACACTGGCTCAGACAGTCTGCTGAAGATGGTTTTTTGGAAGCCATGCGAGAGTTGGGAAATCGACTCATCGAGGGCATCGGTGTTCGCGCGACGTTGCCGGAGGATTGGAATGGTTGGGCAAGGCCATCGCGGATGAGTACCCTCCCGCTATCTCGGACTTGGGTAGGCGACTATATTTTGGCAATGGGCTTCCGAAGGACGAGCGCCGAGGGATGGCTCTCGCGAAGAAAGCCGCCTCTGCCGGTGACATGGGCGCAAAAGCATTCGTGGCGCTCGTTGCGTTGGAAAGGCCCAGTGATGGTTTTCTGGATCATTCAACCTCTTTAAAATGGTTGACTGAAGCGGCCGGTGCCGGCGAACCCACGGCGACTCTCAATCTCGCCATGAGATTGTTCGAAGGTGACGGCGTTCCGCCAGACGCAAGAAGCGGGGAGCGATTTGTGCGAAATCAAGCAAACACAGGCGAACCCGTCGCGATGAGAATCCTGGGCGTTTTGCTTTGCGAGGGAAACCATCTTTCACTCAACCGAGACGAAGGGTTCGAATGGCTGCAACCTGCCGCGAGCACTGGAGATGCCAAAGCGCAAAAGTTTATTTCAGAAAATGCTCGAGACAACTAGTCCGATGTGTCAAGCGACCAGATGGGCCAAACACTCCGCTGGCGAGACAATGGGGATGCCTTGAAATATTCCGATGACAAGCAGGTCTTTATCTCCTGTCACCAACATATCGGCCTGCGCCGCGACCGCGGTGGCAAGATTAGCGTCATGGTTAGGCGAATATCGCACCTTGCTCGTGGAAGCTTTCGCCCGCACCGGCAAGAGTGTGCGCTTGATGGGCGTCGGCGTGCGCTTCGCACCGCTCGAGTTGCCCGACGCGGCGCAGTTGCCGCTGCTCTAAAAAGTCCTCGCCGCCTCTACGTCCGCGGCGCGAACGATGTGACGAATTGATCGAACCGCGGATCGCCGCGCAACGGTTCCCAGCTCGGATCAACCTTCAGATATCCGTAACTCAAATAACCCGGCAGCCGCATCAGCTTCTGCAAAACTTCGAGCGCCTGATCTTTCTCGCCCGTCCAGGTGTAAACTTGCGCGAGGCCTTGGAGAACGAGAACCCGTCGTAGGCGTCGCGCGTCACCGGCATCAAATCGACCGCGTGACGCGCTTCCTTGAGGGCGAGTTCCTTCTCCCCGAGACGGGCGTCGACTTGCGCCAACACCGCGAGGGTGCGCGGATCTTCTGCTTTGTTCGTTAGGCGCTGTGCGAGGATTTTGCGGGCCGTGGTAAAATCTTGCCTGGCCCTGGCGTTATCGCCTCGCGCCTGTGCAATCGTCCCTTCATACCACGACCGCGGATAGTAAAACTGAAGTCGACCTCTTGAAAATCATTGCGCGGCGAGGCAACCAGTACCCGCTCCGCCGCGGCGTAATCGCGAGCGATCAGTGCGAGCAGAATGCGCAGTGAAGTTTCGCCCCCGCCGACATCGAGATCGGGTGGCGCGTGCGCCAGCGCCGCGCGCAGAGACTCGGGATCGCCCGTGGCGGAAAAGGAAATCGATTCCTTGCGGAAATGGATGATGGGCGAATCGAGACCGGCCGCGATCGCCCGGGCATAGGTCTCGACCGCTTCGTCGTAGCGCCGCAACAAGATGCAGGTATCGGCGAGCAAATTGACGGCGTTCGGATTTCGGGGATCGAGTTTCACGGCGGCGGCGAAATCGTTTTCCGCCTCCTGCCACTGGCCGCGACGGCGTTCGATGTAACCGGCGAGAACGAAAAACGCCGTACTGTTCGGGAGGCCGGGCCGCGCCAGGGCGATCTCCTTTTGCGCGCGCTCGTAGTCGCGCCGGCCCCGAAAGTAATGACCGGCCATGGAAAGATGAGCCTCGGCTGAGTCGGGCTGCAGTCGCAATGCGGTCGTGGCCGCCGCTTCGGCTTGCGCCACCTGTGCTGGCGTCGGATCGAGGTCGAGGAAATAGAGCAGGTCGTGCGCGCGCGCCGCGTAAGCGTGGGCGAGAACAAACTTCGGGTCGCGCGCCGTCGCTTCGTCGAGAAACCGCAACGCCTTTTCAAAAGAGAGCCGCGGGTCGGGCGCGTCGAGGTAGCTGTCGATCAGCTCCTTTGCCTGCAAATAAAGATCAAACGCGACCAGATCGCGCGTCGGGCGTTGTTCGATATCGGCTTTTTCCTGGGGTGAAATCTGGGCCTGAAGCTGCTCGACGATGGATTGGGCGATCCGGCTTTGAATCGCGAAGGTATCGGAGAGATCACCGTCGTAGGTGTTGGCCCAAAGCTGCTCGTCCCGGAGCGGGCATCAATCAACTGCGCGCTGACTCGCAACTTGTCGCGCTCCCGTTGCACGGAGCCTTGCAAGATGAAGGCGACGCCGAGTTGCTGGCCGATCTCAGGGATGTTGCGCGCCCACTCGCTCTTGTATTGCTGCACGCTGGTGTGGCCGATTACTTTGAGTCGGCGACTTTCGCCAGATCAGTCAGGATCTCGTCCTGCACGCCGTCGACGAAAAAGGCGTTTTCTTTTTCGGCGCTCAGATTTTGAAACGGCAAAACCGCGATGCTTTTCGCGCCCACTTTCCGATTCGTTAGGCGGGTTGTCTGTTGCCACGGATGCCAGAACCAGTATCCGCTCAGAGCCAGCGCGGCGACTCCCGTTCCGGCGAGCGCCAACACCCACACTTGCCGCCGGCTCGTGACGTGCAGACCGGATATATTCGACGTCCGTTGAATGCCGGTGCTCGTTAGGTCAAAAGCCAGGCGAGGACGAGCGCGAAGGGAAAGCCGATCGCGATGAGGACCACAAAAACTTGCTGGAGCCATTCCGCAGCGTGGAAAATCGGCAGGATCGTCCCGCCGATTTGCACGAGACCAGAAGCGACCACGCCGTAGGCAAGCGCCACCCGATAGACCCGCCGGTCTTTTAGTTCTCGGAGAAAACCTCGCATGCGCGATGACTCTAGCCGGGCTAGCCGGCGGCGGCGAGAAGCGGCGCTTCTGTAGACGTTTCGCTCTGCGAAACGCGAGCGGAATTGTTGCCGGCTCTTGAGACAACGCGCAAACTCGCGCTTCGCAGAGCGAAGCGTCTACAACGCGTTGAAAACGATTTCGCCGCCGACCACCGTCATGAGACAGCGGGTGCGGAGAATTTCCGGCTCGGAAATTTTCACAATGTCCGCGGAGAGGATCGTTAGGTCGGCCAGCTTGCCCGCTTCGATCGAACCTTTTTCCTGTTCTTCGAAAGCGGCGTAGGCCGGCCAACGAGTCAGCATTTGGAGCGCTTGCTCACGGGTAACCGCTTCCTCCGGATGCCAGCCGGGGCCGCTGAATCCGTCCACGCTCTTGCGCGCGACGGCAGCGTAGAACTCGATCATCGGCTCACCGCGTTCCACCGGTGCGTCGGAGCCCGCGGCGACGATCGCGCCGGTCTTGAGCAGGCTTTTCCAGGAGTAAGCCCCAGCCAGCCGTTCCATCCCGAGCCGGCGCGGGGCGAAGAAAAGATCACTGATCGCATGCGACGGCTGCATCGAGGCGACCACGCCTAACTTTGCGAAGCGCGGAAGGTCCGAGGGGCTGAGAATCTGGGCGTGCTCAACCCGCCAGCGCGGTTCCTTTATTTTCCGCTCGCTCGCAGGCACGGCACGGAACGCTTCTTCGTAGAGGTCGAGGATGGTGCGATTGGCGCGGTCGCCGATGGCGTGGGTTTCGACTTGAATCCCCTCTCGCAGAGCTTCCTGAAACATGGGCCGCAGGTCGCTTTCCTTTTGCGTGAGGAAACCGGAAGTCTCGGCATCGGAATAGGGCTGCAGCATCGCCGCGCTGCGCGAGCCTAACGAACCGTCGAAAATCACCTTGATCGTGCGTGTGGTGAAGTGATGATCGTAAGCGTCGAGAATCGAGCCGTCCTTCAGAAGCTGTTCGGCCGGCTCACCCGGACCGTAAACCGCGTTGTAAATGCGCAGCTTCACTTTCCCTTCCCCGTAGAGCTTGCGCATCATCTCGACTTCCGGGAGATAGCTCCCGGCGTTTTGAATTTCACACCAGCCCAACCGGAGACTGCGCTGCGCGCCTAAGAGAAAGGCCCTCTTATTTTCTTCCGGTGTAGCGGGCGGAATTTTTTTCGCGACCAGATCGATCGCGTTGTCGAGGAGCATGCCGAGGGCAGCGCCGCTCTTCTTGTCGCGCAGAATTTCACCGCCGAAAGGATTCGCCGTCTGCGCATCGATTCCCGCGCTCTTCAGCGCCGCGCTGTTCACGACCGCGCCGTGACCATCCGCCCGCTCGAGAAAAACGGGATTGTTAGGAGCGATCTGGTCGAGATCATGGCAAGTGGGAAAGACCGGTGGTTTCCAGAAGGTTTCGATCCAGCCGCGGCCGGTGATCCATTTGCCCGCTTCGCTCTCCGCAACGCGCGCTTTCACTTTGGCGAGAAACGCGTCGAGACTGCGCACGCCTTCGAGGTTGAGATGCAGCTCGCGCTCGCCGACTCCAAGAATGTGATAGTGCGAATCGGTTAGGCCAGGAAGGACCGTCGCGCCGTGGAGATCGATCGTGCGGGTTCGCGCGTCCGAATATTTCTTGGCGTCGTTATTCGAGCCGACGAAAACAATCCGCGAACCTTTGATCGCGATCGCTTCCGCGTGAGGCTGCGCATCGGCCACGGTGTAAACGTTGCCGTTAAGGAAAATCGCGTCGGCGCGTGGCGTGTCGCCTGGAGAGGAAACGGGGAGCAGGATTACGAGCAGGAGCAGGAGAAAGATTCTCATGCCCAATTTGGTGAGCGCTTCTCGAGGAAGGCGGCGATGCCTTCTTTCGCTTCAGGGGATTCGCGCGCTTCCATGTGATGGCGCAAGGCGAGGTCAATGTCCTCCTTCACCGACGTGGACCAAAGATCTTCGATCAAGCGCTTGGAACTGGCGAGCGCGTCTGGCGCATTCTGGAGAATGGCGGCAACAAGCTTTTCGACTTCGTTCTCCAGTTCGTTAGGCGGAACAACGCGATTGACCAGGCCCATCTCGCGAGCCCGCTCGGCGCCGATCAAGTCGCCCGTGAAGAGCAGTTCGCGAAGGTCGCGCTCGCGCAATTGCCGGCGGAGGAAGGTCATGACCAGGCCGGCAACGAGCCCGCGCTTCGCTTCGGGATAACCGATCTTGGTACGCTCCGCGGCGACGACGAAATCGCAGGCCGACATCAATCCCGCGCCACCCGCGACGGCCGCGCCGTGGATTTGCGCGATCGTGATCAACTGCGTCTGGCTTACGGCGAGCAGCATCTTCGCGATGGTCTCGGCGGATTGGTGCGCCTTTTCCGTAATCGTGGTTTCATTCAGATCGAGGCCGGCGCAAAAGGCCTTGCCGGCACCGCGCAGGATGAGGACGCGCTGTTTGGGATCGACGCCCGCCTGCTCGACCGCCGTGGTCAGTTCGCTCATCAACTCGATCGTTAGGGCATTGCGCCGCTCGGGACGATTGAGGGTGAGGAAGATGATGCGATCCTTTTGTTCGACGAGGACGTTAGGCATATTGGGCGAGGTGGATGGTGAAGATTACGAGGTTCTTCGCTATCATCACGATAACAAGGACAAAGCCTCCGCCCAATGGAAGACGTAAAGCTCATCGAATGTCCGCGCGACGCCTGGCAGGGATTGCCGCGGCAAATCCCGACAGAACTGAAGGTGCAATATCTGCGCGCCGTCATCGACGCCGGCTTCCGTCATCTCGACGCGGCCAGCTTCGTCTCGCCGAAAGCGATCCCGCAGATGGCCGACAGCGAAGAGATGCTAGCGCAACTCGCGCCGCCGGCCGCGGTCGAGATCATCGGCATTATTGTGAATGAGAAAGGGGCCGAGCGCGCAATAGCGACCGGAGCGGTGCAAACGCTTGGTTATCCCTGCTCGATTTCTCCGACCTTTCTGCGCCGGAACCAAAATCAATCCCCGGAAGAGAATGTGGCGACGCTGGAGAAAATCCGCGAGCGTTCTTCTGAGAGCGGCCTCGAAATGGTGGTTTACGTTTCGATGGCTTTTGGGAATCCCTACCAGGATCGATGGAGCGAAGAGCAGCTGGTCGAAGCTGCGACGCGCATTGGCGCGCTCGGCATTCGCTCGATTTCGCTCGCCGACACGGTGGGAGTCGCGACGCCGGAGGTGATTCACGGGGCGGTGACGGCGGTGCTCCGCGCGTGTCCTGAGCACGACATTGGCGTGCACATGCACAGCACGCCCGCAGACGCGGACGACAAAGTGCTGGCCGCCTACGATGCCGGATGCCGGCGTTTCGATGCCGCACTGGGCGGGCTCGGTGGCTGTCCTTTCGCGCAGGATCGGCTGGTCGGAAATATCGCGACGGAAGCCGTGCTGCGAGCGCTCGAGAAACGCGGCGTGCTTCTCCTGATGCCAGGTGGTCTGGAAAAAGTCGCCGCTCTGAATGCCGAGATCGCTCGCGACTTTTCAGCCTAACGTCAGACCTGCACCACGCCCATATGGAAGCGTGCGCCCTGCGGCATCGGGCGGGCGACGTAGCCTAACAACTCCACGAGCACGTCGCGCGTTTCATGCGGCTGGATAATCGCGTCGAGCCAGCCCCGGGCCGCGCCATAACGAATGTCGGTTTGCTCTTCGTAGGTCTCCTTCACCTTGGCGCGGAGCTGCTCGAGCTCTTCGGGCGATGCTTTCTTGTTGCCGCGGTCGCGCGATTTCGCGAGGACGGAGAAGACCGTGTCAGACGCTTGCGCCGCGCCCATGACCGCGTAGCGCGCATTTGGCCAGGCGAGAATAAAGCGCGGATCATAAGCCTTGCCACAGAGCGCATAGTTGCCCGCGCCGAAGGAGCCACCGACCACCACCGTGATCTTGGGCACGATGGAATTGCTAACCGCGCTAACGAGCTTGGCGCCACTGCGAATGATGCCGCTCTGTTCCGCGTCGCGCCCAACCATAAAGCCGGTGACGTCCTGGAAAAAGATGATCGGCAAACCGGTTTGGTTGCAGTCCATGACAAAGCGCGCGGCTTTGTCGGCGCTATCGGCATAAATGACTCCGCCCATCTGGATGCCGGCTTTTTTCGTGCGAACCTGGTGGCGTTGATTGGCGACGATGCCAACGGAATGACCGCCGATCCGGGCGTAAGTCGTGACAAGCGTTTTACCGTAGTCGGCTTTGTATTCGTCGAGAGAGCCGGCATCGATGATCGAGGCGAGCAGGTCGCGCGCGTCATACTGCTTGTGACCATCGAGACTGATTAGGTCATAAACCGCCTCGGGCTTTTTCTCGGGAGCAGCCGCTAGCTTTTTCGCGCCGTTTCTCTTGGCCGCTTCGGCTTCCGGGAGATGACTGACTAACGAACGAAGGCGCTTCAAGCAGGCGGGATCGTCTTTCTCATAGAAATCAACGGTCCCGCTGACTTCCGCATGCATGCGCGCGCCCCCGAGTTCTTCCGCATCGGCGACCTCACCAATGGCGGCCTGGACTAACGACGGCCCGGCAAGGTAAAGCCCGCTCCCTTCGGTCATCAGGACTTTGTCGCAAAGCACGGGTAGATAGGCGCCGCCCGCGACACAGTTACCCATGATAGCAGCGAACTGTGGGATACCCGCGGCGGAGATGACGGAGTTATTGCGAAAGATCCGTCCGAAATCGTCTTCATCGGGAAATATCTCGTCCTGCATCGGGAGGAAAACGCCCGAGGAATCGACGAGGTAGATGATCGGAAGCGCGGATTCGAAAGCGATGCGTTGCGCGCGGATGAGCTTCTTCGCGGTTTGGGGAAAAAAGGCGCCTGCTTTTACGGTCGCGTCGTTGGCGATAATCATGCACGGGATTCCGCCAACGCGGCCAATACCGGCGACCGCACCGGCTGCTGGGACGCTGCCCCACTGCGCATACATTTTATAAGCGGCCCACAAGCCAATCTCGAAAAAGCCTGAATCGCGATCGAGAAGTTGCGCGATCCGCTCGCGCGCAGGCAGACGGCCTCTTTCACGTTGCCTTGCCTGCCCGATTTTGCCTCCTCCTTCGCGTAGAATTTCTTCCTCGCGCAGGATTGCGTTGCATCGCGCGCGAAGGTCGCTAGTCGAAACAGAGGCGGCGCGCGAAGTCATCGGGTGGACTTACTTCGGCGAAACCAATGGATCAAGCAAGCGCCGCGGCGATACGACGTTTCGCTCTGTGAAAGGCGGGCCCGAAACATGGATCGCAAGTGATTGGCCGGCGATTTCCCCCGCGCTTCCCAGAGCGAAGCGTCTACAAGGCGAGGCGCGCAGAACGGGCTTCAATAGGCGTCGTCTTCGGAACGGTAGCCGGAGTCGCCGCGGATCGAGCGCAAACGACGTCGCATCCCGCGGTCGGATTCGGGTCGATTGATTCGTTCCATCGCCATTTTCACAAGCAGCGGGATCACCGCCAGCGTCCCGACCGCAACGAGGGCGATGGCGGTGGCCTGGCGCGCCGGACGATTGAAGCGCTCAGCCACGAGGAGGCCGACGCCAAGACCAAAGGCGGTCCGGGTGAGAGTTAGCAATCCATCAAGCGGCAAAGCTTCCGCCGTTTTTGGAATGGATAACGAAATCGACATCGCCTAACCTTATAGCTCTCGCCGCCAAAAAAAGAAACGGGAATTCTCGACCTCTCAGCTCGCCGCCGCCATTGCTCATCATGACAAATTCGCTCTTCGCGCTCATACTTGCCGGAGGTAGCGGTGAGCGTTTCTGGCCACTCAGCCGGCGCGCGCGCCCGAAGCAATTACTCCAGCTTGTCTCTAATAGGACGCTGCTCGAAGAAACAATCGAGCGCCTGGAGGGGGTGGTGCCACATGAACGGATTTTGATCCTGACGAACGTCGAGCAGGAGGTTGCCGTGCGCGAGCTGCTGCCGGATTTTCCGTCAGAAAATATCGTCGCCGAGCCGGCGAAACGCGACACCGCGGCGGCGGTTGCTCTGGCCACGGGCTGGGTCGCGAAGCGCGATCACCAGGCGACTATGATCGTGCTTCCAGCCGATCACGTGATCAAGCAGCGCGAGGCGTTTCAGGAAACGCTGCGCACGGCCGTGCGCGCCGCCGAGGAGACCGGCGCGATGGTGACGATCGGAGTGAAGCCGACCTGGGCTTGTCCGGGATTCGGCTATATCGAACAAGGCGCGGCCATTCCGCTTCGAAGCTCGACGCCGTCGAACCCCATTTTTCGCGTCATTCGTTTCCGCGAAAAACCGAACGTCGAACTGGCCGATAGCTTCGTCCGCGACGGCAGGTTTCGCTGGAACGCCGGGATGTTTGTCTGCTCGGTGCCAACGGTCTTGAGCGAGTTCAATCGACACGCGCCGGAGCTGGCGCATTTCATTTCGCAACTGCGCGCGCCGGACAATTGGGAGCCGACCTTGCGCGAGCGCTTCAGCAAATTACCGCGCATCTCGTTCGACTACGCAATCATGGAAAAAGCGGACCGCGTTCTGATGGTGGAAGCGAGCTTCGATTGGGACGACGTCGGCGGCTGGCGCGGGGTTGCCTATTATCTGGAGAATGACGGCAAAGGCAACGCCGCGAAGGGAGACCTCACCACGATGAACGCGAGTAATAATATTGTCTTCAACGAAAGCTCGACGAAGATCGCGCTCCTCGGCGTGCACAATTTGATCGTCGTCCGCACAGAGGACGCCCTGCTCATCTGTCATCGGCACGATGCGGAAGAGATCAAACACCTGGTGCGCGATCTGCCGCCGGAATTGCAATGAAACGGGTCATGGGCATCGACTACGGAACGGCCCGGATCGGCATCGCTCTTTCCGACGAACTACAAATGCTGGCTCATCCAGCGGAGACGATCGCGGTGGCTAAAACAGCCGACCCGGCGGCCCGGGTCGCCGTGCTTGTGCAGGAGAAGAATGTAGAGCGGATCATCGTCGGTCTGCCGCGACACCTGAACGGCAGTATGGGTGCTTCCGCGGAAGAAGCGGGGGCTTTCGCGGAAAAGCTAAAGAGGGTGGTGTCTTGCGAAGTGCGCACATGGGATGAGCGGCTCTCGACCGTCGCGGCCCATCGCGCACTGCAGGAGGCGGGGAAGACGACCCGTCAAACACGTGGCTACATCGATCAGGTGGCCGCGCAAATGCTCCTGCAAAGTTACCTCGATAGCCTGCCGGGGAACCAGTTGGATGGCGGTCTCGATCACCTTGCCTAACGAGTCTAGCACCTCTTCAGGCGCGCGGCGCAGACGCCTCAAACTAATCATCGCTTACAACGGCGCGGCTTTTCGTGGATGGCAGAGCCAGGCCAACGCCGACACAATCCAGGATCGCATCGAGCAGGCTCTGGCGAGAATTGCCGGCGAGAAAATTCGCCTGCACGGCGCCGGACGAACGGACACCGGTGTGCACGCTCTCGGTCAATGCGCCCACGCCGACCTGCCGCCAACAAAGCGTGCCCCGGAAATTTGGCAGAACGCACTGAATGCGTCGCTGCCGCCGGCAATCCGGATCATGCGCTGCCGATTTGTCGCGCCGGCTTTTCACGCGCGGTTCTCCGCACGCGGGAAGGTTTATCGTTATCGGATCACGACTCTACCGGTCTTGTCGCCGTTCGAAGTGAACCTTGCGTGGCACGTGGCGGGTCCGCTGGATGACGCAGCTTTGCGAGCCTGCGCGGCCGCTTTTGTCGGTAGGCATGATTTCGCCGGGTTCGCCGCGAATCGTGAAAAGACGCCAACTTCGACGACGCGTGCCATTCGGTCGGTACGTGTGAGGCGCACCACGTCGGTGACCACGATCGAATTCGATGGCGACGGATTCCTCTACAAAATGGTGCGCCTCATGGTGGGTGCCATCATTCGCTGCGCACTCGGCAAAGTAAGCCTGGCCGAGGTGCAGCGTCAGCTGCATCAGCCCCGATCCCAAGCGACGCGCTTAGTGGCTCCTGCCGCCGGTCTGACGCTCGTGCGGGTGCGTTATTGAGCGCAGAGGAAAGCCCTTTAGGTCTTCCTTGAGGTCGTTAGTCATTAATTCCAGGTCTTGATAAAGAACTTGGCAGCATATTTGCTTATCCCTCATCCGCATGCATGGGATATCCGCTTCGTCCACTGCTGCACCCAAGCCCTCGCATCGCGCGACTTTTTTCCGGAGCAAAGTCGAATGGCTTCTCAGCCCGGAGCATTTCCAATTCAAACTCCTCCTCGGCACCGCCGTCGGCGTTTCGGTCATTGTAGTGCTCGCCGTCACTTGCTTTGTCGTAACCTTTAACAATCAGCGGCAGGCGCGGTTCCGTGCGCGCACTATCGGCGTGATCCGATTGAGCAGCGAGATCGACAACGACATCGCCGCCTTGGAAAATTCCCACCGCGGCTATCTCCTCACGCCTGCTCCGGCCTACTGGGAGAATTTCGATCGGCGCAGGGCTCTGCTACAACGCCATAGCGAGGAATTGGTCTCCGCTGTTGCGGAAAATTCCCAGCAACGAAAACGCATCCTAAAAATGCGTGGAATCGTAACGAATTGGTTGAATAACGAGCTTTTACTCCTGCAACACGGTCCTACCAATCCGCCCGCGCAACCCGGCCAGGTCAAGGACGCTCTGGGTGAGCCGCTCCTTGATGAAGCGCGGGAAATTCTGCACTCGATCCAGCGCGAGGAACAGATCGCTCTGAACCAGCAGACGCGTGAACGGGAGTGGGCGGCTCAATCAACCCAAGTGCTGGATTTCATTCCGCGCCTGGAGCGGGCCGCCTACGAAATGGAGAAGGAAAAGCGCGGGTTCATTCTGACGGGTGATCCAGCTTTCATTGAATCCTACAAGCGCGCCACGGCTAATTTCTACACCTTCCATGGTCACCTCTCCGTCCTCGTGGCGGATTCACCATCTCAGATAGCGGAACTCGATCGCATCCGGGTTAGACTGGAAAATTGGATCGTTCAATCCGCCGTACCTGACATAGCGGCCAGACGCGCTGGCAACACTCCCAACCCGGCGAGCAGCGGCCAAGGCGAGGAGCTAATGGTGGCCGTACGGCGGGCAATAGATGAGTTCACCAAGGAACAGATGGAAATCTACGAGGTGAGATCTGCTGCAGCGGCTCATGAGAGCATCCTCACCGCTACAGGCATCGACCTCCTCTGCGCCGTCGTTGTTGGACTGATGATTGCCTCGAGCTCCTACAGCTTTGTGATCTGCCGCCGGCAATTCAAGAAAGTGGAAAGCGCCGACATTCGTATCCGTTCGGTCATGGACCACATCCTCGACGGCATGGTCACTATCGATAAGAACGGCGCAATCTACGCCATGAATCCGGCCGCGCGGCAAATGTTTGGCTACGCAGAGAACGAGTTTTTCGGAGATGCTTTCGTGCGTTTGATTCCCAAATGTTTCGACCGTGAGATCGATGGAGCCCTGGGCGTCTATGCATGGGAGGAGATCGTCCGACGCACGGGCGGCATTACTCTCGCGCTCGCTCAGACGCGTGGCCGGACCACCTTCCCGGTGGAAATTTCACTTAGTGAGATGACCGTCGATCAGCAGCAGTTTTACGTCGCGATGATCCGCGACGTTACAGAACGCAAACACTTCGAGGAAAAACTGGCGGCGGAGAAAAACAGCCTCGCCGTCACCCTTGGTTCGATCGGAGATGGAGTCATCACCACCGACTTGAACGGGCGCGTCTTGATCACCAATCCCGCCTGCGAAGCGCTTACCGGCTGGTCGGCCGGCGAATCTATCGGCCAGAAACTCAAGACCATCTTCGACATCGTAGCGGATGGAACGGCCAAACGCCCTATGCGGCGCAGCGGATATCGCAGCGAAGCCGAGGCCATTCTTTTTGGCACTCCAGAACGCGCCACTCTTACCGCTCGGGACGGCACCCAACGCGTAATCGAGCAAGTCGCCGCGCCCATTGCCGACGGCAAGAATGAACTCTGCGGCGTTGTGCTCGTCTTCCGCGACATTAGCCAGCGGCTGCGCGACGAGGCCGAACGGCGCAAGGCCGAAACCCTCGACCAACTCGGCTTGCTCGCCGGGGGCATCGCGCACGATTTCAACAACCTGCTCACTGCCATCATCGGCAACATTTCCCTCATCGCGCTCCTCCTTCCTCCGGACGCCCAGCTGACCGAGCGGCTGGACGACGCCAAGAACGCCTCGCTGCGCGCCCGCGATCTTGCCCAGCAGCTCCTCACCTTTGCTCGTGGCGGTGCGCCCATCAAACAAACCGCCTCGGCGGCGAAATTGATCGAAGAAACCGTCAGTTTCTCCCTTCGCGGATCGCAGAGCCGCAGTGAAATCACGATCGAGCCCAATCTCTGGCCAGCCGAGTTTGATTCAGGCCAGATCAGTCAGGTCGTGGCCAATCTTGTGGTCAACGCCGATCAAGCCATGCCCGATGGTGGCACTCTTCACATCAATTGCGATAATTTCTCAGTCACCGATGGAAGCGCCGACGCGCCGAGTGGCCTGGAGCCGGGCGATTACATCCGGATCAAGGTGCAAGATGAAGGTCTTGGCATACCCGAGCAATGTTTGAAGCAGGTTTTCGATCCCTACTTCACCACCAAGTCCAAGGGCAACGGCCTCGGCCTCGCCACTACTTACTCCATTGTCAAGAATCACGGCGGGTTGATTACAGTCGAGTCCGAGTTTCAACAGGGCGCCACGTTCACCGTGTATCTTCCGGCTTTGTCTGCGCAAACTTTTTTGCCGCCCGCCGCTCCGCCGGTCAAAAGCCACGATGAAGAGCCGGAAACGATGGCTGGCAGCGGGCGGGTCCTGATCGTCGATGATGAAGAGGCGATTCGCATGCTGGTTGATTTCACGCTGAGTCGGCTAGGATACGAAGTCGTTCAAGCCGAGACGGCCCAGGAGGGCATCGACCTTTATCAGCAAGCTCTCCATTCGGACCGGCGCTTCGACCTAGTCATTCTCGACCTGACCTTGCCGGGCGGCATGGGCGGCAAAGAAGCGCTCAAGGCCCTGCTCGAGATCGATCCCACGGTAAATGCGATCGTCTCCAGCGGATACGCCACAGACGCTACCATGAGCCGCTTTGAAGACTTCGGCTTCCGTGGTGTCATCGCCAAGCCTTATGAGGCCTCCGCGCTCAGCCGAATGGTCCAGCAGACCATTAAATCGAGCCGCTTGGCTCCTGAGCCCGCCTACGAATTGCAGCAAGCCTATTGAGCAGGCCGCGCAAACTCCGCGAAGCTCTTCCAGCTTGCCAACCCGGCTCGCTCCGCTAGATTGTTCGTGGATGACAACCGCTGCTACCCAGGCAAAACCGCAGCCCGTCCCCGCGGCCTATGATTCGAAGATCGAAGGCAATGTCATCTTTACGCGACTGGATGCCGCGATGAACTGGATGCGCAAAAACTCACTCTGGCCGATGCCGATGGGCCTTGCTTGTTGCGCCATCGAACTCATGGCCACCGCCTCCGCGCGGTTCGACATCGCCCGCTTCGGCGCCGAGGTCATGCGTTTCTCCCCGCGGCAATGCGACGTCATGATCGTGGCCGGCACCGTCACTTATAAGATGGCTCTTGCGGTCAAGCGTATCTACGAGCAGATGCCCGAGCCAAAATGGGTCATCGCCATGGGCGCCTGCGCCTCCAGCGGCGGGATGTATCGCTCCTATGCGGTCCTTCAAGGCATCGACCAACTCTTACCCGTTGACGTTTATATCTCCGGTTGCCCCCCTCGCCCCGAAGCTCTCATCGAAGGTCTGATGAAGTTACAAGACAAGATCGCCGGCGAGCGCTCCTTTATTTCACAAAAGCGCGGCCTCGTCGACAAGTTAGAGTCGTTAGTGTAAGTCGCTTTTCATCCTTTCTCCCATGACCGGTCCCGAGCTTCTCACCTCTCTTTCCAAGTTATTTGGGGCAAAGATCCAGGAACAGATCGAATTCCGCGGCGAGACCACCTTTATCATTGCCGCGGGCGACATCCGGGAGATCGCGAAATTCTGCAAAGAAGAGTTATCCTTCGATTATCTGCTCGATATCTCGAGCGTCGATAACTTTGGCGAAGAGCCACGTTTTGAAGTCGTTTACGAACTCTATTCCATGACTCTCGCCGTCCATCTGCGCCTCAAAGTGCGCCTTTCCGAAGACGCCCCCAACTTAGACACCGTCTCCGATATCTGGCCGACCGCCAACTGGCACGAGCGCGAGATATGGGACATGATGGGTCTGCGATTCAACAACCATCCTGACCTCCGCCGCATCCTTATGTGGGAGGGCTATCCCTACTTCCCCTTGCGCAAAGAATTCCCGCTCGAAGGCCTGCCGAGCGACATGCCCGACGTCGCTTTCACCTCCGCGGCGCCGATGGAAGGCGGCCCCTTCGTCACTCAGCCGAGCACCGCCACAGCGAAAGACCGCGAGCCGCGCGCGCGCCGGCCGCTCGATTAAAGAAGTCAGCGGGAACTCCTCCGCTAGCCCGGTCGTCGCGAAAGATGGCTACTGTAGGTAGCCCCGGTCCAAGAGATGATAGGCAGCTTGCTTATCTTGAAAGATGGGCTCGCGCCGGTCGCCGCGGCACATCACATGATAGAAGGTTTCTCGAATCGATCCGCAGCGGCCGTGCCATCTTCTCCCCCGCCCCAATGTCAAACGTCACGGTCGTGCCCATGTCTACTCTGTTATTCTTGAGCTGTTGTTGAAGCGGTTCTAAACCATAGGCACGATATGTCACAAGAACGCATAAGAAAGTGAGGCGTAATTGCGTGGTATGGTTTGTATTCATTTTCACTGAGAAATCGAAAAACTAGCCGCTTGAACCTTCCGGGCAGTCCTTGCAGTCCGGTATCTCGAAAGAAATCCAGCCATCGTCGCTTATCGGAAGTGTTTCACCATTGGGTTTCCAGATATCTATCCATCCATTTGCGGCGACTTTGGGATGTAGAATGTTATAAGCCCCCCAATCGCTGACTCTGCCTACGAAGTGGACAACATGGGGTCGGAAGTGGACAACATGGGGTCGCGTCTAAATATTGAACATTTGTCGTCGGGCAACAAAATGAGCCTGTGAGCCATATCGGAAACAATGAAAGCCTGCATCGTAGAAATGTTAAATGTTTAGACGCGACCCTACTTCAGCCCTCAGTTGTATTTCGCTAACGCTCCAGCTTCTGCCCACATACCTCTATCGATCCCTTGAAAATATCGCAATCAAGCCAAAACTCCTGCTCATCGGTACCGACCGTTTGTCTGGCTCTGATCCGTTCGAATGAGAACTTCGGGGTAAGGTAACATGAAAACAGTTTTGGCGTGGCGTAAGCTG
>JBBSGS010000023.1:0-17109 GCA_038253875.1 Chthoniobacterales bacterium | reverse complement strand
TATTTTCGTCGCGATAACACGCCGATTCCCTATCTCATGTCGGCGATCTCGCGCGGACTCTGGATGCCCGATGCAATCGCGCTTTGCCGCAAGCATGGAGTCGCGATCGATCCATTTTTCCGGCCGCTTTTTTCGAAGCGGCCCTGGCGGCGGCGGCTGCGGCGCGCGGTGGGCCGCGCCCGTTTGCAACGCGCGTTACGCAAGCAGACGCGCGGCGTGATGGAACTGTGAATCATGCGACTAGTGAGGTGGAATTTGAGCAGCCGCGCCCGCCAGCTTTCCGGCGGGGACGCGCTGCTGGTTTCGATTCCGAAAAGCGGCCGGACGTGGGTGCGCACGTTTCTCTGCGCCTATTTCTGTAAAAAAATCGGCCAGCCTTTTACCCTGCACCCGGAGCAATATGAAGGAGTGCCCAGCGTGCTCTACACGCACGATCTTTTCGAGGAGCGGACCAAAGCTGATCGCTGGGACAAGTTGCGCGGGAAATATTTGATCCCGCACCGCGAGCGCATTCGTCGGCCCATCATCTTCCTGGCGCGCGATCCGCGCGATGCACTGATCTCGCTTTATGTCCAGCTGACCCGCCGGACGAAGGAAATGCCTAACGAATTAAAGGAAAAATCCGCCTCCGAACTGCTGCGCGATCCCGCGTTTGGAATCGTCTCCATGGTCGAGGTGATGAACAGCTGGCTCGCCGAATGGTCGGGGCGCCAGAACTTCTTGCTCGCTCGTTATGAGACGCTCCGGGAGAGACCGGAAGAAGGCTTTTCGGAAGTGCTTTGTTTGTTAGGCGAAGCCCTTCCGGACAAAGAATCCTTCGCTCACGCGCTTGAGTTTTCCGCTTTCGATAATATGAAAAAACTGGAGAGCGCGGGCGCTTTCGACTCGAAGATTTTGCGCGCGGGCGACACGGGCGATCCCGAGTCCTACAAAGTGCGCCGCGGCAAAGTCGGCGGCTTCACCGACTACCTTTCTTCGGCCGATCAGCTTTACGCCGCGGAAGCGCTCAAAAAACTCGACCAGCGCTTCGCCTATAGCGCCGTCCCCCCCGCCCCCACCTGACGTCACCCGCCAGACATGGCCGAGGCATTTCAGCGCCAGAGGCGCGACATGTCTATAGACTCGGCATTCCTTTCCCGTCCAAGCTCCAGTAGGAGCGGCATGTAACGGCACGCCAATACTCAACATGCCGCTCCTGCCGGAGCTTGGATGCTAGTTAATGTCCCGAGCTATAGACATGGCGCGCCGCCGGCGCTTCAGATGGCGGGGCGATCTCTTACCGTTACCGGCGGCGTGATCTTGCACCGCTACCGCTGCGTTACTTCGTGACGAAGAAGAATGCCATTCCGAGCACGACGTAAACCGCAAGCAGGAGTACGCCTTCAAACCAGGTCGTCTCGCCATCCTCCGCGATCGCGTTGACCGCGAAGGAGACCCCCGCGATCGCGATCAACTCCAGCGGGTTGTCGAAGACCAGATTCATCGGATGCCCCATGAAGTGGGAGACGATCACAAGCAGCGGCGCGACCAGTAAAGCCACTTGAATGGTGGAGCCGACGGTGATGCTGACGACAAGGCCCATCTGATCGCGCCGCGCGAAATAGATCGCGGCGACGTACTCGGCGGCATTGCCGACGACCGCGAGGACGAAGACGCCCAGAAAAAAAGTGGAGATGCCGAGCTGCGCCGCGGTCCGGTCGAGTGCGCCGGAGACCAGCTCCGCCTCCCACGCGGTCGCCGCGGTGCCGGCGACGAGCACGGCTAACGATTGCCAGATTGGCCAGGCCGTTTCCGCCGCTTTCGCATCTGGTTTCTCAAAGGCGAAGACGTCTCGGTGTGTGACTAACGTGTAAAGGAGGTTCGCGAAGTAGACCGCGATGAGGACGGCCGCGACCCCGAGGCTGAGCCGTTCGTCGAGCTTGCTCACATCCGCCTGCGCCAGGAGGCCGTGCTCGGTGTAATCGAAAAGCGCGGGCACGAGCAGCGCGATCATGACGAGGATGAGCATGCTCGAGAGCATGCCCCCACGCTCGCGTTTGAAGAACTGGCGCTCGCGTCCCCAGCTTCCCGCAACGATGGCGAGGCCGAGCCCGAGCAGGCTATTACCGATGATCGAACCGGTGATTTGTCCTTTAACAACCGCAGTCTCACCCGTGCTCAAGACAAAGAGGGCCAGGATCAACTCCGCGGTATTTCCAAAAGTGACGTTAAGCAGTCCGCCGATCGCCGCCCCCGCGCGATGGGCTAATTGCTCGGTCGCGCGCCGAATCCATTCCGCAAGCGGGACGATGGCAAGAACGGCGCAGACGAAAGTCCAAAGCGGCCCGACGTGGAGAGAATAGTGCAGCGCGAGCGCGAGTGGGACGAGCAGGAGCAGCCAGGTGAAGATCATGCGGGCAGGTGGTTTGGTTGAAATTCGTCTCCGGAGAAATTGATGCGGCCGGCTGTTCGGCGCGAAGGCGATAGCACAACGTTTTACGTCCGCGCCCACCAGCCGGCGATGCCGCAGGCGAGAAGCGCGGTTGTGAGCCAGTCGAGCACCTGGCCGACTACTACCCAGGGATGAAGGTTGATAAAAACCGCCGCCTCGATCGCGAACGGCGCCGCGAGCGCCATCCAAATGAGCGCCGCGAATTGAAAGGCGCCCTGGATCCCGCCGGCGAAAGCGCTGCCGGGCGCGCGCGCGACAATAAGAAACAGCGTCGCCAGCGCGATGCAGGCCAGGAAGTGGATCCCAGCCGAGAGCGCATAGCTGCCGTTGCTCTCGCTACGCCAGGTGTTCGGGGTCATCTTTTGGAAGCGATGGAAAATTACTCCCATCCAGAGCCAGCTCGTGAAAATGGTTAGCACGCCGGCGATGGCGCCGGGCGCGAGGGCCAGTTCGAAAGTCTTCATCCTAGCAATGACCGGCGGCCAGCAGCTTGACGCGTCTCGAGTGATTGTCACGTAGAAAACATCGAGACCGACAAGAGCAGTCTCGTTAGGCCACTTTCGAAGGAGGAATCCGCGATCCGCCTCGCGGCATCGAGCCGGACCATTTTGCCAGCAGGCCAGCCGCTTGCCTAACGAGGGACAATAGGGAAGCCCTTAGCGCCTGTTGTTTTTGCTAACCGTCTTCCATTCGCCGTTCTTCATATCCCCGACCCACGCTTCTCCGGTCTGAGGATATCCCGCGTAACGCGCGTCGTCAGAATGGGAATACAGATAGCAAGCTTGCCGTCCGCGATTTTGAAAACGATGAGCTGTAGAGCGAGTCGGAGGAAACCCTGCTTTCGATCTGATTCATGCCGGTCACCCGGAAATTATTGGCCATGTTCAGCAGCATTTTGTCACAGAGGCCATTCTCTTCGGAGTGCACGATCTTCGCGTTCGCCGTTTTCCCACTGTAGATCGGCGCTCGCGCCACCACCCAGGCCTCAACCGGCGAGACCGCGATCGAGCGGTAGAACGGGCGACTAAGCATAGGGCGGAGAGATTCCATGGGGAAAATCGCGAAGGTCCTTGATGGAGCGGAGGTTCGCGGACGGGCCGGCAGCCCAGCTGATTGGAAGGCCACGAGAAGGAGTAGGCCGAGGAGGGTGTTTTTCATGAGGAATCGGAGGTGCGATGACCTTGGCATAAATTCGCCATGGGAGGCAAGGGTGCGCACGGATCCCCCGGTTTCGTTTGATTAGACGGCCGGACGCCGCGCAGTGAAGCTATCGGGTGGAATCACCACCGGCCGTGACTGACGAGAGCCTTTTCGCGCGGATTCATCCTCGTCTGGCAACCTGGTTCCGCGCGACTTACGGCCGCTTCACCGATGCCCAACTGCGCTGCGTGCCTTCGATTTTGGAACGGCACTCCATCCTGCTGACCTCGCCCACCGGCAGCGGCAAAACGCTCGCAAGTTTTCTCGGTGTCTTCGATTTCCTCCTGCGCGAACTGGACGATGGCCCGCTGTCGTTCGGCGTGCGCTGCCTTTATATCTCGCCGCTGCGCGCGCTCACTTACGACATCGGGAAAAACCTGCGCGCCCCGATCGCCGGCATGGGATTGGAGAAGGAACTGCTCGTGCACGTCCGCACCGGCGACACGAGCGCAAGCGAGCGGGCAAAGTTCCGGCGCAAGCCCGCGCACCTGCTGGTGACGACGCCGGAAAGTTTCGCCGTGATCCTGGCGCAGGACAACGTCGCGGCGCATCTCACGACTTGCCGGTTCGTCATCGTGGACGAGCTGCATTCCTTCGCCGGGAACAAGCGCGGGGTCGACCTCACTCTCTCGCTCGAGCGACTGGAGGAGCTTTGTAGACGCCTCCCTCTGGGAGGCGCGGGAGTGAGCGCGGCGGCAACAACAGAAACCGGAGATGCGGTGGCGGCTGCATCAGGGCCGCGCTTCGCAGAGCGAAGCGTCGACAAGAGCGTCCACATGAGTCATCCTAACAACCTTTGCCGGGTTGGGCTTTCCGCCACGGCCGCGCCGCTTGATCTGCTGGCGAAATTTCTGGCGGGCGACCACCGGCCCTGTCGCATCGCGCAGGCAAAAATCGAAAAGGAATCAATCGTTGAGGTTTTTTCGCCGATCCGGCGGAAACCCTATCCGCCGGCCGGCTACACCGGCGTGCGGCTTTATGAGGAACTGGCGGAATTGATCCGATCGCGTCAGTCGGTGTTAGTGTTCACCAATGTTCGCTCGGCCGCGGAGCAGATCGGACTGCGCCTGAAGGAGCTGCTGCCCGATCTCGCCGACCGGATCGAGACCCATCATGCCTCGCTCGATCGGAGCGTGCGCCTCGAGGTGGAAGATCGGCTCAAGGATGGCGAACTGCGCGCAGTGGTCTGCTCGACCAGCCTGGAAATGGGCATCGATATCGGTGCGGTCGATCTGGTCGTGATGGTGGCAACCCCAAAAGGCGTGTCGCGCGCCGTTCAACGCATCGGGCGTTCCGGGCACTCACTCAATAAAAGCAGCCACGGCGTGCTCGTCGCAACCAACATTAACGACCTCGTCGAAGCCACCGCCACGGCTTTACTCGTTAGGCTGGGAGCGTTCGACCCGATCAAGATCCTGGCCCAGCCTAACGACGTTTTGGCCCAGCACATTGTGGGGATGGCCGCGCTCGCGCCCGTCGCCGCGGACGAAGCGTACGCGATCGTGAAACGCGCCTATCCCTTTCGCGAGCTGGAAAGGGAAGAGTTCGATCACGTGCTCGAATACCTTGCCGGCGGCGGCGCTTCCCTCCAGCGGCAGTACGCGGGACTGTTCGGCAAGATTACGCTGGACGACGGCGTGATCAGGCTCGCCCATCCGCGAGTGGCGCGGGAGTTTCTTCTCAACATTGGGACGATCGTCTCGGAAGGTTATGTCAGCGTGCTCCTCGGGCGTCGGCGCCTCGGTTCGGTCGAAGAAGGTTTCATCAAACAGCTTCTGGTAGGCGATCTTTTTGTCCTCGGCGGACGTGTCGTCAGGCTGATTGAGACCGGTGTGCAGGAGGCTTACGTCGAGCGCGCGGATGGACATCTGCCGACCATTCCGCGCTGGAACGCGGCCAAGATGCCACTCACTTCCGGGCTGGCCAGCGCCGTGCGGGAACTGCGCAGCGAATTGGAAAAGCGCCTGCGCGAAAACCCGGGGGCGGCGGCGGTCGAGTGGCTGGTCGAGACCTATCAAATCTCGATCGCCAACGCGCAAGCGATCGTGGAGTTTTTTCGCGCGCAGCTCGCGCTCTCGGAGGTGCCGGCCGGGCGCAACTTTCTGATCGAGCTTTATCGCGAGGGCGAGCATTCGCATTATTTTTTCCATGCCCTCATCGGCCGGAGCGCCAACGACGCGCTCTCGCGCATCATCGCCTGGCGGGTGAAGGAACGGATCGGCGGGAACGCGCTCGTCACGATCGATGATTACGGTTTTCTTTTGACGCTGCGGCGTTTCCAAGAGCTGCCGCTGACGCAATGGCAAAGCTGTTTTCGCCGGGCGGAAGCGGAGGAGGATTTGCAAGCGGCATTGCGCGGTTCGGAGTTGGTAAAATGGCAATTCCGCGGAGTTGCGCAGACCGGTTTGATGGTGCCGCGCAAACTGCCCGGTCGAGAACGCAAACCGCGGCAACTAAGCTGGAGCAGCGAGGTCCTCTTCCGCGTCCTCGAAGATCACGAGCCGGATCACCCGCTGCTGGAGGAAGCGTACCGGCAGGCGACGCACACCTTTCTCGACGCCGACACGGCTTACGATTTCCTCGACCGAGTGCCGACGTTTGCATGGAAACTGCGCGAGCTGCCGGTGGTCTCGCCGTTTTCGTTCCCGATTTACGCGAGCAAGATCAAGGAGAATATGATGCTGGAAGATCCGGCGACTGCGATTGAGCGGATTTACTTCGAGATGTACTCCCGGGTCGAACAGTTCGCCGCGGGAAAATCCGAAGGTCGAATTTCGCCGTAACGAAATCGAAGGTGAGGCCGGGCCTTCAAATCCGAAACAGGCCAGGATGACCGCAAGGAGAAGTCGTAACGCCTACGGTTCTTCAACTTTACTCCTACACATTCACGTACACTTACACTCCTCTTTCCACCCACCGCTTTTTGCCTCCAAGCAGGTGTAAGTGTAAATGAAAGTGCAGGATTAAAGAGGAAAACAAAGAGGGCGGACCTTGCGGTCCGCCCTCCCTTTCCGTCGAGCGAGGCTTCTCCCTAGCTTTTGCTCTGCGAAACTACTTCGTTCAGCTTGAAGATCGGCAGGAACATCGCGATCACGATGCCGCCCACGATTACTCCCAGGAACACAATCAAAAGTGGTTCGATGAGCGAGGTCATGGCGTCGAGCATTGCCTCCACTTCTTCGTCCCAGAAATCGGCCATCTTCTCCAGCATGGTGTCGATCCGTCCGGTCGATTCACCTGCGGCCACCATGCGGAGAAGCATGGGCGGGAAAATTTTCTCCTTCGAAAGCGCCACCGAGAGGTTGTCGCCTTTTTCGACGTCGGCGCTGACTCCTTTGATGCTCTCCTCGACGACGTGGTTGCCGGCGGAGCCGCCGACGATGTCGAGGACCTCCAGGATGGGCACGCCGCTGCGGATGAGCTGGGCAAAGGTACGGGCGAAACGCGACATGCAAATCTTGTGTACGAGCGGGCCGAAGATCGGCAGCTTCAGCTTCCAGCGGTCACTCAATTGCCGGCCGCGAGTCGAGCGGAGGAAGACGCGCAAGCCGTAAATCGTTCCGCCGATGCCAAGAACCATGAAGTACCATTTGGCGCGGATGAAGTCGCTCAGGTCGATAAGGAATTGCGTCGGCGCGGGCAGCTTGGCCCCGAAATCCTTGAAGATCTCGCCAAAGACCGGGACCACCCGGACGATAAGGAAGGTCGTGATGAGAAAGGCGATGGAAATGACAATGACCGGGTAAGTCATGGCCGATTTGATTTTCTTGCGCAGACGCGCGCTCGCCTCGAGGAATCCGGCCAGGCGCTCGAGAATTTCCGAAAGCAAACCTCCGTGCTCGCCTGCCTTCACCATGCTGACGTAAAGGCGATTGAAGACCCGCGGATGCTTGGCAATCGATTCGTTAAAGGTCTCGCCACCCTGGACGCGCGAGGTGACGTCGCTGATCACGGCGCGCAGATTCTTCTGCCGTTTCGCATCGCATTGCTCGTAGAGCGCGGTGAGCGCCTGGACGAGAGAGATGCCGGCTTCGATCATGGTCGCCAACTGTCGTGTGAAGAGGACGAGATCGGTTTCCTTAACCGTTAAAACTTTGCTCTTTTTCCGCGTCGCGGAAGCTTTTTGAGTGAGTGAAAGCACCATGAGCCCGCGGCTCATGAGACTGGTGACAGCGTTGTCTTCGTTGATCGCGTCCTGAATACCGTTTACGATATTGCCGGCGCCATCGCGAGCCTGATAGGAGAAGGTCAGCATATGGTTTTTATTGTAATTATCTTCCGTATAGCAGCTCTGATGCCAGCTTCCCGCGCCCATGGTTCAGGCCGCTGACATTCAGGCGATCACGCCGGCGCTCACCGTCTGGCAGGTCTACGATCCGGCGGTCAAGGCCGAGCTTTATTCCACCGCCCTCCGCGTGGACGATCATCTTTTGCTCGTCGATCCCATCCCCCTCGCCGATAGCGCCTTGGAGGAGCTGACCGCTTCAGCCAGCATCCGCAGCGTCATCCTGACAAACGCGAATCACGCCCGGGCTGCCGCTTTATTTGCAGCGAAAAGCGGCAGGGCAATTCTAGCGTCGGCTGCGACCGCGAGCTTGCTCTTCGATCTCGGAATTCAGACTGTCGCCGCCGGGGACCAGGTGGGCGGGAACACCGAGGTCATCGCCATCGCCGGAGCTGCCAAGGGCGAGATCGCGTTGCACTTCAAGAGTGACGGCGGCGCCATGGTGGTCGGCGACGCCCTCATCCATTTCGAACCGAATGGCTTTGCGCTGCTGCCGGCGAAGTATTGCTCCGAACAAAAAACGATGCGGCACTCGCTGCGGCAGTTGCTCGATTTTTCATTCGAACGGCTCCTCTTCGCGCACGGCACGCCGATCGTTTCATCGGCTCGGTCGAAGCTGGAAGCGCTGCTCGCTTGTCGTTAGGCAGAACGATGGAGCCGCTTCCCTCGTACGACGGCCACAAAGGTCTCGAAGGTCAAAACAATCCTTCGGCGGAGGCGCTTGCACGGGCGCAATCGACTTTGCCCGAGGCACCGCGACGCGAAAACGGCCTCGTCCGATTCCTTCGCCTGATCCGATTCTCGCACACCATTTTCGCCCTCCCCTTTGCGCTTGGCGCGCTCCTGGTCGCGACACACGGACGACCCTCCACGCGGCTGCTCGTCCTTGTTCTGGTCTGCATGGTCTGCGCGCGGACGGCCGCAATGCTTTTCAACCGCGTCGTTGATTGGTCCCTCGATCAACGAAATCCGCGCACGGCGACGCGGCACCAGTTGCTCTCGCGACCGGCCTCCGTGCTGTTGGTGGTCTTGAGCGCACTTGCCTTTGTGGCTGCGTCCGGCGCGATCAATCGGGCGACCTTGATCCTGGCGCCGCTCGCGCTCGGCATTATTTTTTTCTACTCACTGACGAAACGTTTCACGGCGGCAAGCCATTTTTTCTTGGGACTGGCGCTTGCCGTCGCGCCCGCCGGGGCGTGGATTGCGGCCACCGGGCGCCTCGCCGCGGCTCCGCTACTTCTCGGCGCCGGGGTGGTCGGCTGGGTGGCGGGGTTCGATTTGATTTACGCAACCCAGGATTTCGAATTCGATCGCGGCGAGGCCCTGCACTCGCTCGTGGTGCGGCTGGGGATCGCCCGCGCATTGCGGCTCGCACAATGGCTCCACCTGGGCATGCTGGCCGCGCTCATCGCTTTCGGCTTCGTGGCCTCGTTAGGCGCGATTTATTTCTGCGGGATGCCACTGGTCGCCGCCGCGCTCTTTTACGAGCATCGCAGCGCCGCCCGGCTCGACCTCGCGGGAATCAATCGCGCGTTCTTCCAGAGCAACGCCTTCGTCAGTGCGGTGTTTCTTTTTAGCGTTTGGGCCGGCGTCACCTAGGGAAAGAAATCCGAATATCGGGTTTCTGATTTTCCTCTTCAGGGCTCGAGCTGGGCGATGCGAATGGCATGGCGGCCGCCCTCGAAATCGGTCGCGAGCCAGAGGCGCACGATCTTCAGCGCCATCTCTTCACTGATCATGCGCTCGCCTAACGAGAGCAGATTGGCGTCGTTATGCTGGCGGGAAAGTCTGGCGGTCTCTTCGTTCCAGCAGAGCGCGCAACGAATTCCGCGCACTTTATTCGCGGCGATGGCTTCGCCGTTGCCGGAACCGCCGAGGACGATGCCGCGGTCGCACTCGCCTTTGGCGACGGCTTCGGCCGCTGGGCGGATGAATTTCGGATAATCCACCGCCGCCTCGCTGTCGGTGCCGAAGTCCACGACCTCGTGGCCTAACGAGGGGAGCAGCTCCTTGATTTTTTCCTTATAGCGATAGCCGGCGTGGTCGGAGCCGAGAGCAATCTTCATCTCGCTTCACTTACGAAGATGCAACCGCCTTGTCGAGTCCTCGCACAAAGGGCGCAAAGTTCACGACGAAGAAAGGCCAGGCGGCGATCGTCGTGAGCGTCGTGTTCTTTGCGATGTCCGTTCGTTAGGCGGGAGGCGAATCGGCGAGCCGCTGCCAGAGCGCGCGCTCGGCGTCGTTGAGTTTTTTCGGGATCGCGATTTGCGCGGCGACGTAAAGATTGCCGCGACTGCCGTTGGCGGTGGGAAGCCCACGCTCGCGCAGGCGAAATCGCTGGCCCCCCTGCGTCCCGGCGGGAATTTTCAGGCGGCGATTTCCCTCCAGCGTCGGAACTTCCAGCTCCGCCCCGAGCACGGCCTGCCAGGGCTCGAGCGCTGCCTCATAAACCAGATCGTTGCCTTCGACGGAGAAATCGGGATGGCGCGCCAGACGCACGCGCAGAAACAAGTCACCGCTTGTACCCCCGCTGGCGCCCGCTTCACCCTGACCGGCGAGACGAATGCGCTGCCCTTCATGCACCCCGCGCGGAATTTTTACCTGATAAGTTTCCGTTTTGTCGGAACCGCTGCGGCGCAGCGAGACCTGCCGCCTCGATCCATTGAGCGCTTCCTCGAGTGTCACCATGATGTCGGCCTCGACATCCTGCCCGCGCTCCGCGCTCGGGGGACGCCGCCCGAAGCCGCCGCCGCCGAAAGCCGACTCGCCGCGGCCACCGCCAAAGAACGCCTCGAAGAAATCGCTGAAGCCGGTGCCGCCAAATTCGAACTCGACTCCGCCGCCATTGGCGCCTCCGGCAGAACGACGAAAGCCGCCGCCCGCGCCGCCCGGTCCCCAACCCGGCGGTGACTGGAATCCGCCCGGCTGGTTCCAATCCGCTCCCAGCTGGTCGTATTTCGCCCGCTTTTCCGAATCGCTCAGTACTTCGTAAGCCTCGTTGATTTGCTTGAATTTTTCCTCGGCCGCGGCCTTTTCTTTCGGCTTGGCCACATCGGGATGATGCTTGCGTGCGAGCTTGCGGAAGGCGCTTTTGATCTCGTCGGCGTTGGCCGTTTTCGCGACGCCTAACGTCTCGTAGTAATCCCTGAATTGAACGGCCATAAGGTGCGGAGGATTTTCCCCCCATCCCGCGAAATGCGCAACTCGCGGGCACCTGCACTTACACTTTCACTTAACTCACACTTCAGAAACTCAGGAGAGTGTAAGTGGAAAGTTAAAGTGTAGGTGCAAGTCGCGCCTAACGATCCACGAAGATTGGCGCGGCGCTAACTTCCGCCGGATCGAAGCGAAATCCTTTCGCCTCGACGCCGTGGAGCGATTTGAGGAGCACGGCAACTGCCTGGGCCGTGGTCGCGGAATAAAAACGCACCAGACCGACCGTCGTGCGGGTGCCGAAAACCGTGATCATGATGGCGTCTTCGTCGACCGAATTCATGAAGATGTGGCTGCCGTTACCCTGATGATAGAGCGCGTTGAACTCCACTTCGCCGATGCGCCGCGCCAGCTCGCGGGTGGCGGCGAAAGAGCCGGCGGCGAGCGCTCCGATGATCGTGACATCCATCACCGCGATGTCGCCAAATTGGGAGATGACGTTGCCGCCGCGATCGATCACCACAGTTAATTGCGCTTCCGCTTTCTTGAGGAAATCGGCGAGGATGCCATCGAGGCTGGCGACGTTTTCAATCGTTAGGACGGGAATCGAGTTCATCGTGAGTTGGCAGATTGCGCCGCGCCCTTGGGTTCGATCGGGATGGCGACGGGCGGCGGATCGGCGCTCGGAGCGACCTCGCCTTGCTTGCTGAATTTGTGCAGCAACATTTGCGAAACGGCATTGAGCGAGGCGAAGACATTCTGCCCGGTGCTGGAGATGACTTCGAAGCTCTGCACCCGCTTCTTGCGATTATTGAGCAGGAATTCGAGGTAATTGATCGGCGCGGTGTTGGTGAGGTCGCGCTTGTTGTATTGCAGGACGTACGGGATCTCGTCGATCGAGAGATTTTGCTGGGTTAGATTCTCTTCCAGGTTGCGGAAACTCTCGACGTTTTCCTCCATTTTCTCCCACTGGGAATCAGCCACGAAAATGACTCCGTCGACGCTTCGCAGCACGAGCTGCCGGGTGGCGTTGTAGATCACCTGGCCGGGCACAGTGTAGAGCTGGAACTTAGTCACGAAGCCTTTGATGACGACTGCGTTCAAGGGGAGGAAATCGAAGAACAAAGTACGATCGGCCGCGGTCGCGAGGGAGACGAGATCGCCGCGGTTGGCCGGGCTGATCCGCTCGTGGATGTAGGCGAGGTTGGTCGTTTTGCCGCAGAGCGCGGGACCGTAATAAACGATCTTGAACTGAATCTCCCGGCTGGCGTAGTTGATGATCGACATGGTAATTCGTTAGTCGTTAGGCAGACTGCGCATACATGCGCGCCAGCTCCTGGGTGGTGCGGCCGAGGCGGTCGCGAATTTCGGTCGCGATTTCACCGGCAGAATGAAGGGCTGCGAGGCAAATGTTTCCGTGCGCAAAAAAACTCACGGGCGCTTTTGCGCAGAAAACGGTGATCCCGCGCAAGGCGCCGAGATTGGCGTTGTTCATTTGCTCGTCGATGCGCTTGACGATTTCAGGCGCCATCGCACAGAGAGCTTCGGCTTCGTAAACGTCGGGGATGTTCCCGGCCAGGCTGAGGCCGTCGGAAAAAACAATCGCGCAGGCGCTCACTCCGGGCATTCGGCAGGCGTGGGTCACGACCGACTTGGCGTCGAGCGCGTCGTCGGTGTCGAGCGCCACTTGGAGTGCGGTGCGTTCTGGCCTTGGCGCGGCCTCGTGTAGCGGCGGCCGTGTCGGCCGCGGGGGGATTTCAGAGGCGGGAACCGGAAAGGGCAGTGCAGAAACGGACCCGGGCGATGCGGCTGACACAGCCGCCTCTACACTGGCCGGCTTCGCGATCGGCCCGGACGGGATCTTCATGCGCGCAGCATCCTCGGCGGCCTTTTGGCTGAACGGCGTCTCGAAGAGCTGGGCGATTTCCGGTTCCTCCTGGTCGACGCGCAACTGCAAAGATTCGTTAGGCAAATTCTGCAGGATTTCCGCCAACGGGAGCGAGACCGGGACGCCGCCTTCATCCACTTTGTAGAGCGAGCGATATTGCTCCGGCATCGCCGCCTGGAACTGGGCGGGTGAGATCGCGACCCGCCCTAACGAAAGCTGCGGTTCAACGATGGCGAAGGGCAATTCGATTTTCGCCTCCTCCGGGACGCTCTCGATCGGGCCGGTGCATTGAAATGGCGGAACACCGCGAAGGACGGAGCGCAGCGATAAACGGATGCGCGGTCCCGCGTCGGAAAAAGCGATCGGCGCGCGCACAGACGCGGGTGCCCGGAGCGACGGCGGCGGACAAAGATCGCTCGCTGGGGGCGTGACCTTGAAGGGGACGTGTGCGGGGGCGGGCGCCAGCGGGGCGAGGGGCGCGCGCGAAGAAGTGGGAGCGGACGGCCCACTTGAGGCTGGAACTCTCTCAGTGATGGGCACGCCCGCTCCGTTCGGGGAAATTTTCAGCGCACCCGGCAGCGTGGCCAGAGGCGGCGGTTGAACGGGGGCGGCGACGGCCGATCCCAGCGGCGCGCTCATTTCCGCCGGCAAGGAAAGCCGGATGGGAGCTCGCGGCGAAATTTTGGGCGCCGGATTAATCTTCGGCGCGATTATCGGGGCGGCGGCGTTTTCCGCGATCCCGGCGGGCGGAAGCGGCGGAGGGGCAACTCGGGCCGCCGGGATCGGCGTTCCAAATTTCTTGCCGTCCTCGATCGTCACCTTCAAAAACGGCGTCTCGACCTGAGGCACGGCTTCGTCCGGCTCCTGATCGACGCGCACTTGCAGGCTGGCGAATTGTTCCAGCACCTTGTGAAACGGAAGCGTGATCTCGCGCCCATCGCCGGCTTCGACTTCTCTCGCGAAAATGGCCGGCGCCTGCTGGTAAATCGAGCGAAGCGAAACCGCTGGCCGGCCGTTTGCCATCCCTCGCTCCAATTCCGAGGCACTGAAAATAACCCGCTGCTCCGGATCAATATCCGCGGCCTGCAGAAGCTCACCCGGAATTTGCGGAAGCAGCTCGCTCAACTGCAAAGCAATCGTGCGCTCGGTCGCCGGTGTAGAACGTGGCGTCACTTTCGGCGCCGCCATCGACCCGCGATTATCGCCTAACGAAAAGGATTTCGGCCCAGCCGGAGCGGGCGCGACGGTGGTGGCAGGTTCCAGGACCCGCGCCGCGTTTGGCATTACCGTCTTGCTGAAGCGTTCCGAGGCTGTCTTCTCCAGCGGCGCAGGCGGAGTGCCGGCAGCGCCCGACGGCGCGGCCTTCTTCTTCTTCAAAAATCGGAGCAGCGATAGGTTCATTAGTGATCTTCGGCAGTGACCCGCCAGACTTCTTCAAGGGTGGTGATGCCTTCGAGCGCTTTGTCGAGGCCGACCATGCGCAAAGTTTTCATCCCTTCGGCGATCGCCTGATTTTTGATCACCGCCGCGGACGCGCGTTTGATGATCAATCGGCGAATGCTTTCGCTCACGGTGAGCGCTTCAATGATCGCTGCGCGGCCGGAGTAGCCGCGGCCTTTGCAACGATCGCAGCCGACGCCGTGAAAAAAGGTTTGGCCTTCCGTCGGCGCCATCCCAAGGCGCTCAAACATTTCCGGTTCGGGGACAAATTCTTCGCGGCAGTTTACGCAGACGCGCCGGATGAGTCGTTGCGCGCAAGCCATGATGACCGAGCTTGAAATAAGGAACGGCTCGATCCCCATGTCGTCGAGTCGCGCGATCGCGCCGGCGGCGTCGTTCGTATGCAGCGTGCTCAGGACCTGGTGGCCGGTGAGCGCTGCTTTCACCGCGATGTCGGCGGTTTCGTTGTCGCGAATTTCACCGACCATCACGATGTCCGGATCCTGGCGCAAAATGGAGCGAAGCGCGGAGGCAAAATCGAGTCCGATGTCGGCCCGCGCCGCCACCTGGTTGACGCCCATGAGCTCGTATTCGATCGGGTCCTCGACGGTAACGATGTTGTAGTTCGGGCTGTTTAGTTCCTGCAAAACGGAATAAAGCGTGGTCGTTTTACCGGAACCGGTCGGGCCGGTAACGAGGATCATGCCATGGGGCGCATCGATCGCCTTGCGGAAGCGCGCGACGGTGTCTTCGTCCATGCCCATGGTGTCGATGCTCCCGGCCAGCGCCGTCTTATCGAGGATACGGATGACGACTTTCTCGCCATGCTGGGTCGGCAAAATCGAGATACGCAGATCGATGTCCTTGCCCATCACCCGGATGCGGAACCGCCCGTCCTGCGGGATGCGGCGCTCGGCAATGTTGAGCCCGGCGAGAATTTTGATGCGCGAGGTGATCGCAAGCTGGAGAGCTTTCGGCGGCGACTCTGCCTGGATCAATTCGCCGTCGATGCGGTAACGCAATTTCAGCGTGCGCTGGAACGGCTCGATGTGAATGTCGGACGCCTTTTCCCTGATCGCCTGGGCGAGGATCAAATTCACGATCTTGATCACGGGCGCGTCTTCGCTGTCGGTCGCGAGGCGGTCGAGGTCGATGTCTTCGCGCTTCAGCTGCTGCACTTCGACGTCGGCGCTGGCCGCTTCGTCAGCGACTTGCTTGAGCACCTCGCTCATCTGCGTGCCCGTGCTGTGCACGCCACTGAGCGCTTCGCCGACCGCCCGCTCGGTCGCGATCATCGGCACGATCTCCAATTGCACCCGCCGCTTCAGATCGTCGACCGCGAGCACGTTCGTCGGGTCGGCCATGGCGACGAAGAGCTTGCCCTGCAAGCGCGCCACTGGCACGAGCTTGTGTGCCTTGGCCATTTCGCGCGGCACGAGATTGAGGATCTCCTCAGGCACCCGCACTTTCGCGAGATTGATCGGCGGCGTGTTCAGGCAACGGCCCATGCTGAAGGCCATGTCCTGGTCGCTGACAAATTGCTTGTCGGTTAAAATTTTGAGCAGGCGCCCGCCCTGCGTCTTCTGAATCTGGGTCGCTTCCGCGAGCTGGTTGGGCAGGAGGAGACCATCCTCGATCAGGACGTCGGCGATACGTTCACCGAAAGATTTGCTTCTCGACATCGACGTGAGCGCTTAGGCCGCGCGCCCCTCCAGGCGGTAAATATACTGCAAAGTCTTGATGATGACCGACGGCTTCGCCAGATACCAGTTGACGGTGTAATCGAGCGATTGCTCGACCGCGTCCCGCGCCGCGGCATCAAAAGGATTGCAGACCGCGACCATGATCGTGCGGCTGACCAGATCGAACGGCACAAAGAGCCGGCCGATCGTGAGGTCGTCGGGCAACATCCGCACCACCTGGCGATCGATGTCGTAATATTCCAGCGGGACGTAGGCGAACTTCGTCCGATCGATCAGCGCCGAGAGCACCTTCTCGCTCTTCGTCTCATCGCCGTTGCACAATTGCATGAGCAACGACAACGGAAGCATCTGGCCGGTCAGGGCAGCGTTGTCCGCCTCTATCGCCTCGAGCGCCGCGGTCACTTCTTCTTCGGGGAACATCTGCTGCACAATCAAAAATTTTGCGAGCTGCTCGTTGCCGACCTCCGCATCCTCGGCGGAAACCATTCTCCGCACCTTCCCGGTGTTGCGGCCGCCGATCTCCGCCAGACCGCCCGGATCGGTTGCGCCGTGCAATTTGCTTGAGGTATCCGGGGTCAGCACCAGCGCATGTTGGCTAGCCGCTCCGCTTTTCCCGGGGCCGGCTTGCGCGATCCTGGCCTCGATCTCGCCCAGCATGGCGAGCATCTCCGGCGCATTCGGCTCCTGTGCGAGGACGTTTTCACACTCCTGCATCGCGAGAGTGAAAGAGCCGACATTGAAATAAGCTTCCGCGAGTTTGCGCGAAACGCGCAGGGCTTCGGCAGCTCTGCCGAGCTTCTCGTGTGCCTCCTTGAGGATTTGCAGCGATTGATAATCGTCCGGCTGTGTTTGAGTAATCACCTCAAACATCTCAATCGTCTGGAGGATTTGGCTACGCTCCTCTTCTGATAGTGTGTGTTCCAGCACGTAGCCCACAAAAGCTAGAAGCGTGCCGATGCGACCCCCACCGTCCAGATTCGCCAGAATCCGTGCCCTCCCTCCTGCTCCT
>JBBSGS010000022.1:0-17169 GCA_038253875.1 Chthoniobacterales bacterium | reverse complement strand
GCCCGGTATTCCTCATTGGCCCGGCTTTCCGGATGAAAAAAGGCAAACCATTTATTCGTTCGAGAAGAAGCCCGGAATGCTGGGGACGGGATTTTTTGCGGAAGTTTTTTCCCATGTGGGGCAATGGGGGACGCACGTCGATCCACCCGCGCATTTTCAAAAAGGCGGGCGCACGGTCGATCAGATCACGCTCAAGGAAATGATCCTGCCGTTGGTCGTAATCGATGTGCATGGAGAGGTCGCACAGAATGCGGACTACACCCTGACGGTTGAGCGGATCGAAAAATGGGAGGCGGATCATGGGACCATTCCGCCGGGAGCGTTCGTCGCGCTGCGCACGGATTGGTCGAAGCGCTGGCCGGATGGCGCGGCCATGGAGAACAAGGATGCAAAGGGCGTCGCCCATTATCCTGGGTGGAGTCTGCCGGCGCTAAAATATCTTTACGAAAAACGGGAGGCGACCGCCAACGGCCACGAGACGACCGATACCGATCCCGGACTGGCGACGACGAAAGATGATTATTCGCTGGAGACCTACGTACTGTCCCACGATCATTATCAGATCGAGTTGCTGACGAATCTCGATCAGGTGCCGGAAGCAGGGGCAATCGTGGTCGCGACATTTCCAAAGCCGCAAGGTGGTTCCGGTTTTCCCGCGCGCGTCTTCGCGGTGTTGCCGTAGTTGTAGACGCCTCCGTCTGGGAGGCGCGGGGGAGCGCGACGAGCGGGAAGGACGCCACTTCCCCTAACGAGTCTCGAGAGCGAACGAAGTTTTCCCGCGCAACTTCGCAGGTCTTGTGAGATATTCGCGCCGTGATAAAGCGAATCCTGGTGAGATGTCCGGTAACGAAAAAACTTAACGTCACCGGCATGGTGATCGACGAAGATCGCTTCGCGGGAGCGAACCTGAAGCCGAAGGCCGTCACCTGCGCCCATTGCGGGGGTACCCACGCATGGGACAAGAAGCAGGCGATCCTGGCTCGTTAGGCAAACTGGGTTCCTGCGCGGGGCAGGAGCGGCGTGCTCAGACGGGAACGCCCCGGAGTCTTCCAGAACGGGGCGGTTGGAAGCTTTGCTTTTGTCCGGCGCGAGCCTCATGGTCATCCTCAACTCCCGAGCTATCGCAAAATTATGAGTGATCCGATCCTTGTCGCGCAAAGTGATCATCCGCTTTACCTCCTCCCGAAGATGGCGAATCGGCACGGCCTGATCGCTGGCGCCACGGGGACAGGCAAGACGGTTACGCTGCAGAGCCTCGCGGAAAGTTTCAGCGCCCGGGGCATTCCGGTTTTCATGGCTGACGTGAAAGGCGACCTCGCCGGGCTCAGCCAGTCGGGCGGGAACAATCCAAAGGTGCTTGCCCGCGTCAAGGAATTGGGAATTGCGAATTTCTCCGGGGAAGCATCGTCAGTTGTTTTCTGGGATGTCTTTGGAGAAAACGGCCATCCGGTGCGCGCGACGGTCTCGGAGATGGGGCCGTTGCTCCTCGGCCGATTGCTCGATCTCAACGACACCCAGGCAGGCGTGCTCAACATGGTCTTCCGGATCGCCGACGAGAGCGGCCTGCTCCTGCTCGATCTGAAAGATCTGCGCTCGATGTTGCAATACGTGGGCGACAATGCCGACCAGTTCAAAACCCAATATGGCAACGTCTCCACGGCGAGTGTCGGTGCGATCCAGCGCAATCTCCTGGCGCTCGATTCGCAAGGCGCCGACAAATTTTTCGGCGAGCCCGCGCTCGATCTCGACGATCTCATCCAGACCGATGGGCGCGGTCGCGGGATCATCAACATTCTCGCGGCGGAGAAAGTGATGCAGCAGTCGCCGAAGGTTTACGCGACCTTTCTTCTCTGGCTGCTCTCGGAGTTATTCGAGCGCCTCCCGGAAATCGGCGACCCGGACCAACCGAAGCTGGTTTTCTTTTTCGATGAAGCGCATCTGCTCTTCGCTGACATCGAGCCGGCGGTGGAGCAAAAGATCGAGCAAATGGTTCGGCTGATTCGCTCCAAGGGAGTGGGCGTTTATTTCGTTAGTCAGAATCCGCTCGATATCCCGGATATCGTCCTCGGTCAGCTCGGGAATCGCGTCCAGCATGCTTTGCGTGCCTTCACCCCACGCGACCAGAAGGCGGTCTCGGCGGCGGCCCAGACCTTCCGTCAAAATCCAAAGCTAAACGTGGAAACGGTGCTGACCGAACTCGCTGTGGGCGAGGCGCTCGTCTCGATGTTGGATGAGAACGGCACGCCGCAGATCGTCGAGCGCGCTAAAATTGTTCCACCGCGCAGCCGGCTCGGCGCGATCACGCCGGAGGAGCGGGCCCAGATCATTCACTCCTCTCTGCTTAATGGACATTACGAAAAAGCGATCGATCGCGAATCCGCTTTCGAGAAACTGCAAGGGCGCGCCCAGGAGAAAGCAGTTAACGCGGATGCTCCCGCTGCGATTCCGGGAGCTTCCGTTCCCGAGGAAGCGAAGCGATCGTTCTTTTCCCAAATTCTAGGTACCGCCGAAACTGTTTTACAGCCGAAGATCGGGCCGCGCGGAGGCCGCTACGACAGCATGGCCACTACAATGATGAAGAGTGCGGTGCGCGCCGCGGGCAGTCAGGTCGGCCGCCAATTGGTCCGCGGTGTCCTCGGCGGGCTGCTCGGTAGTGGCGGCAGGAGCCGGAGTCGTTAGGCTAAAAGGGCAACCAAGGATCTCTCATTTCATCCGAGGAGCGGGCGACGAAACGTGCTCTAACAATCGGGGTACAGACCCTGGACGCGCGGAAGCGCGTCCCTCCGGAGGGACATTCTGGAAAGCCCGGCCTCGCCTGCTCCGCAGGCTGCGTTACGGCCGCATTTCCAGTGTGGCGAAATCCGAACGCCGCGCAGCCCGCGAAGGAATGGCTGCTGAGCTACTCCTTTTTCTCCGCTCCTGCCGTCGTGCCCTTGGCGGGCTTCAATTGAACTTCCTTGGCGATCATCGTGTAAGTGATGGTGACTTTGTCGCCAACCTTAAGGTCGCTCGGAAGTTTGCTGCTGGCATCGCGCCCGACTTCCCAGCGATCTTTCCCTTTCTGGACGGCGATCAGGCTGTCGTTCAACTCCAGGACCGGGCCGGTGACCTGATAGGTTTTGGCGCTGCCGGCGAGAGCCATGCTGCCGAGCGAAAGGCTGGCGGCAGCGATCAAGCTAAATAGGGTAGTGTTTTTCATCGTGGGCGAATTACAAGCGAACCTCGCGCGCTGAAGCAAGCAGATACTCACTCGTCCGCTGCCCCTCTTTTTTTGCAATTGCCAGCCGAGGCAAGCCAGCTAGAGTGCGCGCACGGCAATGGAGTTTGCCTTTCCGCCCAGGCGGAAAAACCGCGCGGGCCGATGACTCCTACTAATGTTTCGATGGCGGAACAGCGGTCGGAGTTTTTTTATGCTCACATATTTTTGGGTCATGTTTGGCGGCGCGCTCGGGAGCGGCGCGCGTTTTTGGGCTTCGGGGCTGGTCGCGGAACGTTACGGCGCGGTCTTTCCGCTCGGTACCCTTTTCGTCAATATCACCGGCTCGTTTGTCATCGGCTTCTTCGCCGCGTTGAGCGATCCGGGCGGGCCTCTGCTCGTTAGTCCGCGCCTCCGCCAGTTTATCATGATTGGAATTTGCGGCGGCTACACGACCTTTTCGGCGTTCAGCCTGCAAACTCTCGACCTCGCGCGCGACGGTGACTGGCTGCGCGCGGGTCTTAATTCCGTGCTTTCGTTCGCCTGTTGTTTGTTCGCGGTCTGGCTCGGCCGGATCGTGGCCTTGCTCATTTTATCTCGTTAGGCAAAATCGTTATGCAACTTCCCGAAGACGCGGTTCTCTTGCGCATTCACCTCGGCGAAAGCGATCGCTGGCAGCACCAGCCGCTCTACGAAGCCATCGTCATGAAGGCGCGCGAATTGCGCCTCGCCGGCGCCACGGTGCTGCGCGGCCCGATGGGCTTCGGCGCCAACAGCCGCATTCATACCGCGAAGATTCTCCGGCTCTCGCTCGATTTGCCGATCGTGATCGAGATCATCGACGCGGTGGAGAAAGTGCAGGCGCTGCTTCCGTTTCTCGACGAGATGATGGGCGGCGGTCTCGTCACCATGGAGAAGGTTAAGGTCATCCATTATCGTCATGGGTCCGGGGATGGCAAAGCCTCCGCCTAACGAGGCGTTGGCCAGCCGCAAAGTTGCCTGGCTTAATCGCAGCATTCTCGGCATCGGGCTGGCCAGTTTGTTCTCCGATGTCGGCCACGAAATGGCGACGGCGGCGATGCCGGTGCTCCTGACGTCGTTAGGCGCGAGCTCGGCGCTGCTCGGTTTGATCGAAGGCACAGCGGACGGTTTCTCCAGCTTCGCCAAACTTTTCTCCGGGCTCTACAGCGACCGGTTGCGCCGGCGCAAACCGCTCGCGGTCGCCGGCTACTTTGTCACGGCCTCAGCCATGGCCAGCTTCGCGCTCGCGACGCAATGGTGGCACGTTTTGCTGGCGCGCGTGGGCGGCTGGATCGGGCGCGGCGCGCGTTCACCAGTGCGCAACGTTCTCCTCACGGAAGCGACCTCACCCGCCACCTACGGCCGGGCCTTCGGCTTGGAACGCGCCATGGATAGCGCCGGCGCGGTCATCGGTCCCGCTCTTTCAGTCGGGCTGGTCTCGCTCATCGGTTTGCGGCCGATGTTCCTGGTCACCCTCGTTCCCGGCCTGCTCGCGGCTTGTTCGATCATCTTCCTGGTGCGCGAAAAGGCGCACCAACCTCAGCCAGCGCAGACTTTTGCACAGGGGATGCGGGCTTTGCCTAACGAGTTTCGCCGTTATCTCATCGGCGTCGGGATCGCGGGAATCGGTGATTTCTCCAAAACGCTCCTCATTCTCTGGGCCACACAAGCCTGGACTCCCCGTTTGGGAATGGCCCACGCCGCAACCCTGGCGATGACCTTCTACATCGGCTACAACGTGGTTTACACGATCTCGTGTTACCTCAGCGGTTTGCTCGCCGATTATTTCCCGAAAAGGTGGGTGCTGGCGATCGGCTATTCCGTGGCGGTCATTCCCGCTACCGCCCTTCTTCTGCCCGGCGATTCGTTAGGCAAATTCGCCGTCATCTTCGCCTTTGCGGGGCTTTACATGGGTGTCTGGGAGACACTCGAGAATTCGACCGCGGCCACGCTCCTCCCCGCTCCGGTCCGCGGGTTGGGTTTCGGCGTTCTCGCGACGGTTAACGGGATGGGGGATTTCGTTTCCAGCGCGGCGGTGGGTGTTCTTTGGGTTTTCTCGCCGTTCTGGGCGATGCTTCTGGTGATCGTGAGTTCGTTGGGCGGAGCTACCATTATCGCGAGCACTCGGCCCGACTCGGCTCTGACCCGCTTGCGGAAATTTGACGCCTAATGGCGACAGTTGTGTATCGGAAAGAAACACCAAACCCCGAGGCGCTGCCGGGCTCTCATAGGTAAAACTGTGCTGGCACATGCGTTGCTAAACACATTTGCAACAACCTCACCAAACCTATGATGCTACAAAAAACTCTTCACATGAGCCAGTCGCTGGACGAGTGTAAAACCCGCCTCTCCAGTATTCAATCGTTCCGTCGCCAATTCGTTATGGTGACCAAGGCAACCGTCACTTCGTCCAAGACGATCGACTTCAGCTTCCGCGGGCCGCTTGGTTTTGAAGCGCACACGGTGGTGGCAGCGGTCGAGACCGAGTCGCCCGATCAGTTCGCTTTTGAATCGTGGGGCGGCAATATCGATTTGATGGGGCTGGTGGAATTTTCTTCGGTCCGTCCGGATTGCACGGAGGTGACGCTGGCTGTTCATTACGAGATCCGAAACAAGATCTACGCGTGGCTGGATCGGAGATTCGGATTCATGGATTCATTTCTGACTTCGGAGCTGCGCAGCCTGCGCGCTCATTTCGAAGGTGTGGCAACGCCGCTGGCGGAGCGGGCCCCTTCCTACGCCCTGCTTGAGCCGCTGCCCGCCTAACGAGCGACAGTTTTCTCCATTGAAAGGCGCGGATCGGCTGAGTGGTCGGTCCGCGCTTTTTACTTTATGCGCACCGCGCGCGTCTTATCGAGACGGAGCACATCGCCCGGGTGAAGGGTGGGGGCAGTTTGGAGATCGAGAAGTTTCTCACCGCCCACCTGCACGCTGCCCTGCTCCACCAGCCGCCGAACATCGCCGCGCGATTTCGTTAGGCCAAACGCTTCGCGGTAAGCCGCGACGACGAGCGAAACGATGTTCTGCTCGCCTTCCGCGGGCGCGAAAATAGGCAGCGCCGCCTCGTCGAGACGCTTTTCGCTGAAGCGACGTTCCCATTCCTCGAGCGCCTGCTGGCCGGCCGCAACGGAGTGATAAGTGGCGACGATTTCTCGTGCCAGTTGCTTTTTTGCCGCCATCGGATGTTCCTCCGCGGAGAGCTCGCGCCCGCGAAGGAGCGGATAATAGCGCGCCATCAACCCATCGGAGATACTCATGAGCTTGCCGAACATTTCGTTAGGCGGCTCCTTGATGCCGACGTAATTGCCGAGGCTCTTGCTCATCTTCTGCATGCCGTCGAGCCCCTCCAGAATCGGCATGAGAAAAACCACCTGCTGCGCCTGGCCTTCCTCCTTCTGCAGATCGCGCCCTACAAGAATATTGAAAAGCTGATCCGTCCCGCCGAGCTCCACGTCCGCCTGCACCTGCACGGAGTCCCAGCCTTGCATGAGCGGATATTGAATCTCGTGCGCGCCGATCGGCTGCTGCGTTTCCATCCGGGCTTTGAAATCCTCGCGCTGGAGCAGTTGTTGCAGGGTGACCCGGCTATTTAGCCGGATCACTTCAGCGAACGGCATCGGCTTGAACCATTCGCCATTGAAAACGGTGCGGGTCCGTTCCGGATCGAGAATTTGAAACGCCTGCGCGCGGTAGCTCTCGGCGTTCGCCAGCACCTGTTCGTGGGTCAGTTGCGGCCGGGTGGCGGAACGGCCGCTCGGATCGCCGACCATGGCGGTGAAATCGCCGATGATCAGGATTGCCTCGTGGCCAAGTTCCTGGAATTGCCGGAGCTTTTGCAGGAGAAGGGTGTGGCCGAGATGCAAATCGGCGCTCGTGGGATCGACCCCGAGCTTGACGCGCAGGGGCCGGCCTAACGACAGCTTTTGGCGCAGTTCCACTTCGCTAATGATTTGCCCCGCGCCGATCTTGAGGCGGGAAATTGCATCGGCCGGGTCCATCCCGCAAAGTGCGCCAGCTTCCGCCGGCTTCAACTGTTCCGGCTGGCGGCCCCTATCCTGTGGACGTTGCGCTCTGCGAAACGCGGGTCCGCGCGCTCAGTTTTGATTCGTGCGGCCAAGTCACTCGCGACTCTATCGGCTCTTGTTCAACAGCTCGCGCACTTCGTCGATCGTCATCGGGTGTTCCTGCTGGCTGAGTTGCTTCTGCCGAGTGCCTTCCCCGAGGAAAGGCCGGTTGTCGGCGTACTCTCGCGTTTTCGCGCTCTTGCCCGCGAAGGACGAGGAGCGGGCGAGAGAGCTTTTCTGCGTCTGGAATTTTGCGTTGGCGTAGGCCGGTTCCGCATTGGTTTTGGCATTCGCGGTCGCGTCGGCGTGGCCGTATTTCCCTGTCCCGAAGATTTTGGAGAGGAAACTCTTCGCGTCCCCGAACGTCCTGGCCGGTTTCGGCTTCCCCGAATAAAATTCCCTAGCGACGAATTTCTTATCGATCGACGTGCCTTCAACCGCGGTGAATTTTTTATTTTGCGCCGAATTGCTGAGCGACGTATCGGGCCGGAGGAGGCGGTCGACGAGCTTGTTCTCCTGCTCCTGCGCCCGGGCGGCGGAAGTGAAAATCATCAGGCCGAGCAGAAGCGAACACCAGCGCACGCCGCGACTTTGTCGCAGACGATCGGCTGATGTAAAGCGGAAACCCTCGGGGTCAACGCGACCTCGCCTAACGATCGAGGAGATGGAGCAAATTCGCGGCGCCTGGTGGCGGCGAGACGCTTCCGCGCAAAATCTGGCGCGCTCCCGCGCCGCTGCCGTAGTAACGCGCGTTCGCTGTTTTTTGTGTCGCGATGATGGCGCCTTCCACGGAGACTCCGGCAAACAACCCCTTGCTTCGGCTGTAGGCATAAACCGCCGAGGTCGTGGTCACATCTGCCTGCAGATCGCGGCCGACCGGTCCGGCCGAGGCGCTGACGTCGGCGCCGAGTTTTACGTTCCCATCGCGCGAAAAGGCGCGCACGGCGGCGTCGGTGTTAAGGACGAAAATAAAATCGGTCAGTTGCGCGCCGATTTGCAATCCCCAGCCTGCGCCGCCCAGACCAATGAACGAGGGCCCCGACCAACCGTGAGCGGTCCGCGCCACGACCACGCCCTGGCCGCCTTTGCCGCTGAAGCCGAACCCCACCTTGAGCACACGAATGATGGCCAGTCCGCGTGCATCATTGAGCACGGCTCGCGGAATCTGCCTCTCCGGCATATGGTAAAATTCGCGCAGAACGTCCGCCGATTGATCGACGATCTCCTGCTCGGTGTTGGCGCTCTCGGCCGTCGCTGCAGCGCAACAGGCCAGAAAAAAGACAGCTAATTTTTTCATCGCATTCTTATTTCGCCGCCTCCCGGCGGGACGGTCGTATGAACGTGGCAATTCGTTAGGCGGGCGCGGCCTCTTCTTCTTTCGCCAGTCCTTGCTCGGCGCGCATTCCGGCGCTGACAAAACAGGCGTTGCTGCTCGGATTGATTCCGGAGCCGTACCGCGTCGCATAGACTTTGGTGAACTCAGCTCCAAGGAGAAAGATCGTGGTCGAATAATAGACCCAAACGAGCACGAGAATGAGCGCGCCAGCTGCGCCGAAACTGGAGGCGACGTTGCTCGAGCCCAGATAAATGCTGAGCAAATATTTGCCGGTGCCGAAAAGGATCGCGGTGACGGTGGCGCCGATCCAGACGTCCTCCCAGCCGATCTCCACGTCAGGCAGCATTTTGAAAATCAGGGCAAAGAGCGCGACCAGAATAGCGAAACTGATCAACGCCGTGAGCGGCACAGCAAAGCTCGGGATTGGCAGGTGACCGGTCATGAAATTATTCACCGCTTGGAGCACGGCACTGAGCAGGAGTGAGATGACGAGGAGAAATCCGACCCCGAGCACCATCGAGAAGGAGAGCAAATATTCCCGGAGCGAAGCCTTCAGGCCGCCGCCCGGTTTCAACCGCACGCCCCAAATGGAATTGAGCGCGTCCTTCAATTGACCGAAAACACCCGACGCACCAACCAAGAGCGTGAGGATGCCGACCACAGTCGCGAGCAGACTTTTGTGCGGGTCGCTCGAAGCTTGAATGAGGGTCTGAATTTCAGTCGCCCCCTTCGGTCCGAGCAGCCATTCGATTTGCTGATACACCTGCCCGCGCGCCGCTTCCTCGCCGAAGATCAACCCCGCGACCGAGATGGCGATGATGACCAGCGGCGCCATGGCGAAGATCGAGTAATAGGCGAGCGCCGCGCTGAAGCGGAGCGCGCGATCTTCCATCCAATCATTGAAGCTCTGGACGAAGAGCGGCCCCCATGAGCGGATGAGGTGAAATTTCTCTTTTTCGAGCTTCATCTCTCGGTTCATTAGCGGAAACTGCCGGAGTTTTCAAAAGAAGACCGTTAAAATGGAAGCGATCATCGACCTGCATAGCGACGCTTACTTCATGAGCGAAGCGCTGCGACAGGCGATGCGCGCCTACGACGCGGAAGAGGTGCCGATCGGCGCCGTCGTCGTCCGCGAAGGGAAGATCATCGCGCGGGCTTTCAATCAGGTCGAGCTGCTGAAGGATGCGACCGCGCACGCCGAGATGCTCGCGCTCACGCAAGCCGAGGCTGCGGTCGGCGATTGGCGGCTGACCGATTGCGATCTCTACGTGACCAAAGAGCCCTGCCCGATGTGTGCCGGCGCGCTCGTCCAGGTGCGGGCGCGCCGCGTTATTTTCGGATGTGCCGATCCGCGTGGCGGCGCGGCCGGCGGGTTGCTCAACCTTTTGCAAAACCCCTCGCTCAATCACCAGTGCGATATCACCGGCGGTGTGCTGCGCGACGAATGCGCCCGGCTGCTCCAGAGTTTTTTCCGCGTCCGGCGCTTGCCTAACGAATCCGCGCCGGGATGACTTCCAAAACGCGAGATTGAAACGCGAACGCGGGCCGGCGGCGAAAGTGACTTGCGCGGGCTCGCGCCCGGAGGTTAGGTCTCATCCCCTTTCGATGCCTCGTGGTGTAATGGTAGCACGAGAGATTCTGGATCTCTTTGTCAAGGTTCGAGTCCTTGCGAGGCAGCCAGCCATTACTACGGAGGTATTTGGGATCGAGCGTCGGACGTTTTCAGCCGCGCAACGGATCTTCGTTTGCGGTCGAGCTGACTTTGGAGGGCTGGGCAGTCCCCGGCTGGAAAAAATTATTGGCGAGGAGTTGATCGATCAGCTCGATAACTCCGTCCCCGCGCGGTCGCTCAGTGATAAAATCGGCACGGTCCTTCAAGGTGGGCAATGCGTTAGCCACCGCAATCCCGCACCCGCAAATGCGGAGGGGCGTGATCGTTTTCCGCGTCTCCGACGGCGATCGTGTAACGGGTGGAAAGGCCGATGCGAGCAAGGCCTTCGCGCAGGCCGGTGGCTTTGTTCACACCGGTGGGCAGGATCATGACCGAGCCTTTGTTAAAGATCATCTCGAGCTCAAGTCCCATCTCCTTGATTGTTTGCAGGACGATCACCTCGTGCGGTTTGACCGTCGCCACAATCACGCGTCCCACTGTCACTGGGATACCCTTAACTCTTAGCTTTGCGGCAAACGCTGGTGGAGCAGGTTCACCCAGTAGTTTGATTTGCCCGTTCGCCGGCCAGTAAAGCAGCGCGCCGTTTTCCGCCACGACCAGGTCGCAAAGCCCGATATCGGGAAAGACGTGCTTCAGTTCTTCAAGTTCGCGCCCGGTCACCAGTACCAGTTTTTTGCCGGAAGCGCGCAGGCGTTTGAGAGCGGCGAGAGTATCCCCGCTGACCACACCGTGGTGTGCCAAGGTCCCGTCGTAATCGGTCGCCAGGACTGATATGGCTTGATCATTCGGAACTTACTCCCAGCTCGACCAGCTGCGCGGAGAGTCAGTCGGCTGCGTTCCACGAATAGCCGTTCTCGCGCAGACTTTGCAGCCGTGATGCCCGCTCTTCGGTTGACATGCCCAGAGCAGACTCCATCGCCCGCGCGGTTCCTTCAATATCCAGCGGCGAAACAAGCAACGCCCGGTTCCCTGTGATCGCGGCCACGCCGGCGGTCTCCGAGAGGACTGCCACGCCTGGTCGCTGCGAGACGACCGCCCATTCCTTTACCACGAGGTTCATCCCATCTTCACGCGAGTTTACCAGTAGAACATCGCACTGCTCCTCGCCGCCAGCGCTTGGTCGCGGTCGTTCGTGTAAAAGACCTGGATTGGTTCTCCGCCACAGTCTGGGGCGAAGCGGGCATTCACTTCCGAAATCGCGGCATAGACCGCGTGGCGATAACTACGGTAAACACTCAAGTCAGTGCTGGAAGGGACGAGAAACGCGAGAAAGCGAACTCTGCGGCGCAAATCAGGCCGCAACTCCAGAAGCCGTTCGAAGGCGCGAAAGCCGATGATCTGATTCTTACTTGGATCGAGACGATCAACGCGAATGATCGTCTGCTTGCCCTCCTCGCGGCGGACTCCAGCTCGGGACGCCGGGGAAAAGCTCACGCAGCAACGCCGGCAGCGGATAGAGGTGATAATCCTGAATGAGGAAAGCGCGGGGAGTAATCCCTGAATCGACAATGGCCTGCGCGATACGGCGATTCGCTTCCAGGTAGCCCTCCGTCCAGGCACGATGGCGCCCCTTCGAGCGAAGAATAACCAAACTGCCCCACGAGATGATGCTGCAACATCCAGAGCACTTCATTACTGATTGCTCCGTAATACGCGTGGTAGATTTTCGACGGCAAAGGAACCGGTACGATGTGGTGTTCGGGATCGGTTTGATCGGCCGCGGTGGTGAATAACGCTGCGCGGGACTCGCTCGTGGTCGGCGGTTCCGATACACAACAGAACCAGGATACATCCGCCTGGCGTGCCAGCGGATCGATCATGCTCACGAGCCCGTCGGCCGCGGCACGTTCTTCCCAGTGATCATCCTCCCAGACGAAGTCGTTAGGCCCGCGATTGGAGACGATGATTAATTTACCGTTGGTGTGGTCCATGAGATGTCCGAGGCAAGACCCGACTCTATCTCTGCGCTCGTCTGATATTTTCCGCTTGCAATCCCTATTCGTTTGATAGAGTATTTATAGCATACTAATTCAATAGACATTTACCAACTGATACATGAAAGCAATTCTAGCCGAAACGATCTCAGTTATTGCGGTGAGTTTGTTCTGGGCCTTGGCGCTTCCCTCCGTGGCACTCGTGCTTCCCGCCGCGGCCCTTTGGAGAAAGGGTAGTATGCTAGTTCCGCGCCCTCCGATTGGAGATTTCAGGTCGCAGCTCATGCCTGCTTCCCGGTATTACCAAGTGAGAGTTGACACGATGATCGCGGAACCGGTCCTGCTGGGGCGGATCGAGGGCAGTCTCTTTGGTGGGGTTTGTGCGGGAGCAGCCGCTCCGCGCTCGCTGCGAGATTTGCTCATGCCTATGCTGCAGATGGCGAGCGAATCCGCTGTTTTGCGGGCTGATTCGCTCGGCTATTGGCGCTCAGGCGAAGACTTGTTCTTTCTGCCCCGATTTGTTTTCCAACGCACCAAGGCGCCCAAGCCTCGAATCAGGGTGGGTATTTTCGGCGGACTGCGCGGTGATGAGTCCGGATCCGCACTGGGAATCATCGAATTGATCCGGGCGCTGCACGCGCATCCTCCTATCGGCCGCGAGTATCAACTCTGGCTTTATCCGGTCTGCAATCCCAGTGGCTACGCGGACCGAACGCGGGAGTCACGCGCCGGCCAGGATTTGAACTGCGAATTCTGGAGGCAGTCGGCCGCACCGGAAGTCCGTCTCCTCGAGGGAGAACTGTATGCCCGCCGGTTCAACGTCGTCATAGCGCTGGATTGCGACGGAAGCGATAATGTCATAAGTGGATCCGTTAACGGGACGACGATGACTGAATATTTATTGAAGCCTGCATTGGCTGCGGCCTTCCGCACCCTTCAACCAGACGGCGCTGGCCCAATTTACGGCTTTCGCGCAGTCGAGCGCAAAAAGACGGGGACGGGCACCGGCCAGCTGGTTGCTCCCGCCGACGAGAGAGCGGCTCCGTTACAGATTACTCTGCAAACTCCACGGAGTGCGTCGCCGAAGGCCCAAGCGCACGCGTTCCTTGTCGCCTTGCACGAAATCCTCGCTTCCTATCGCCGCATGGCTTTCACCGAGGAAGCCTGAGACTCGACGCGACCTGCCCCCCGATTAAAGCAGTCCACTGAGAGTATTGACCAGGCGTTCAAGAGCCTCCTTAGCATCCGGTCCTTCCGCTTCGAGCGTCGCGACCGCGCCGCATTTCAGGTTGGCGCGCATGATATCGATGAGGCTTAGCGCGGAGAACCGCCGGCCATTCTTCACCACCCTAATGTCGGATCGAAAGGAGTTGGCGCGGCGGACGAACTCTGCGGCGGGCCGCGCATGGATCCCTAGCTCGTTTACGATCGTGATCTCGCATGCCGCTTTTACGTCCGGTGGACGAGGTCGGAAGTACATGACCTAGGCTTGAGCCGTGCCCCAACGCCGATGGAGAAATCTCTCTACCGGCGCAAAGAAAATTTTATCAGCGAGCAGGCCGATAACCACGATGACTAGCATGATGGCTATAACCTGATCCATGGCGTTGAGTTCGCGTCCATAGTGCAGCAACTGACCCAGGCCGAAGCCCGTCAGGATGGTGACGAAGATCTCTGCCGCCATGAGCGAACGCCAGGCGAAGGCCCAGCCCTGTTTCATTCCGCTAACGATGAAAGGCAACGCCGCCGCGAGAATAACTTTCAGCCATATGTGCAGGTTCTTCGAACCCATGGTCAAAGCCGCGCGGCGATAGATTGGTGGGACGTGCCGCACGCCGGTGTCAGTCGCGATCACGACCGACCAAAGCGTTCCCATCACTACCACAAAAAGCATGGCCGCTTCGCTCTGGCCGAACCAGAGCAAGGCGAGCGGAACCCAGCACACACTTGGCAGGGTCTGCAGACCCAGCGCCAGAGTGCCGATAGTATCGTGAAAAATATTCCAGCGAGCTGTGATGAGACCCAGCGGGACACCACCAACGAGACCCACGACATAGCCTAACAAGAGCCGTTTCATGGTGATGATCGTCGCATGCCAAAGCGTTCCGTCGATCGCGGCCGACTTAAGATAATCAGCAACCTTGAACGGGGCGGGCAAAAGTACCGGCGACCAGATTCGGGCACCCACCGCCAATGCCCAGAGCCCGAGAAGCGCGGCAAAAAATAAGATCGAGAACAATGTACGCTTCATTCCGCCACCTCCGTCGTCTCTTCCTTAAACCCTTTTAGCGATCGCATTATTTGACTGGCGTGCTCCGCGAGGTGAACGCTGTTGATATCGCGCGGGCGCGGCAGTTGCACGAGGAACTCCTCGCGAATCCGACCCGGGTGGGGAGAGAAGAGAGGACCCGGTCGCCAAGGCATGCCGCCTCCCGGACATTGTGAGTTACAAAGATAATTGTCTTGCGCCGACTCTCCCATATCTGTTGAAGGTCGCCGTAAAGCTGCTCCCGGGTTAGTGCGTCGAGGGCGGCAAAGGGCTCATCCATCAAGAGCATCCGTGGGTTTGGAGCGAGGGCGCGCGCCAGGGCTACACGCTGTTTCATTCCACCCGAGAGTTCGTGGATGTTGGCACGCTCGAATCGGCTTAAGCCGACCAACTCAAGATAATAACGCGCGACCTCCTTTCGATCCTTACTTGAAAGGTGAGGTTTCATCTTGAGCCCGAAAAGCACGTTACTCATGACGTCGAGCCAGGGAAAGAGCGCTGACTCCTGGAACATGACAAGGCGTTCGCGCCCGGGTTGCGTAACTCGCAAACCGTCGGCTGTGACGGTGCCGCTATCTGGCTTTTCCAACCCGGCGATAATGTTGAGAAGAGTCGATTTGCCGCAGCCGCTGGCGCCGACGAGACAAACAAATTCCCCTTCTCCGACCTGGAGACTGACGTTGTCAAGCGCATGGACCAGACCCGTTCTGGTCTTGAAAGTTTTCGAAACGTTCTCAACATTCAACTTGCTCGGAGGCAAGAACTGGAGCTCATCCCGAACCGAGGTGCTCGCGGTGGGAGGCAGTGGAATGGTGTGTGTAAAATACATCAGCGCGCAGGCCCCAAACTGTGGCCTTGAAAGGCGTTAAGGTGTTTCGACCAGCTTCGACGTGTCAGCCGGTCCTTTGGAGAATCCCGAGTCCTTCACGTCTTGGACTGCTTTGCTAATGAGAGGCGTCGCAATCTCTGAAGTAAACTTGATCCGCTTCCAGGCGTGCGCTACCGCCTCGGGGTTAATCTCCCCTTTGGTTTCTTCTTTCAACTCAGTAACGAGCGTCTTTTGCGCCTCTTCCGGGTGCTCTTTGATCCAGGCGGTGAGCTCCACATTGGCGGCGGCAATTTTCTTGGCTAAGTCTCGATGGTCATGGAGGAACTTAACGCTTGATACGAGCCAGGTTGTTAATCCATCGCTCTCTTCGAGAAAAACTTTCCCCCTTCCTTCCCGCTCCAGTCGTGTCACCCACGGTTCAACCGTCCACACGGCGTCGACTTTTTTTTGCTGGAACAGGCCTAACTGATCGGGGTTTGCCGTGGGTAAGACAGTGACATCGCCACCTGTCTGCGTGACGTTAAATCCCTGGGCCTTCAGCCATGCCCGACAGGAAATGTCCTGCGTATTACCCAATTGGGGCGTGGCAATAACCTTACCGCGGAAATCAGCTGGAGCCCTGATCGATTCATCCGCGCGGACCACCAGGGCAGCACCACCGTTGGCAGCCCCGGAGATCACCCTGATCTCTTCACCGTCTGACTTAAAGTGCGCATTGAGGGCCGGACCGGAACCGACGTAGGTCAAGTCGAGCGACCCGGCAAAGATCGCCTCCATCGCCGAGGGCCCGGCGTTGTAAATGAACCACTGGATCTCGACGCCTGGTCCGAGGCGCTGCTCGAACCAGCCCTTACCCTGACGAGAAAGGCCGTGGGCGATGACGCCCTGTGCGTGGGTGACATTGGGAAAATGTCCGAAACGGATGGTGGTTTTCTGCGCCTGCGCCATGTGGATGGAGGCGGCAAGACCTCCGACTGACAGAGCGACGAGTTTTAGAATAGTGGTTTTCATTGCGTTGCGTGGATGGTTTTTATTCTCGATTTGCTCTCCCGATTGCTTGGATATCCGGCGATACTCTAGTAGCGAACTAGGGAAGTCAAATACTTTGTCGATTAAAATAGTCGGGTATAGAAATGCACCTGGGCTTGGCGATCCTCGAAAGGGAGGCGCCGGGGAGAGAGGCTGCGCCTAACGAACGCTCAGGCGAGGCAATCAGCGACCCTTCAGGGTCTGTGATTTGCCCGGAGAATTTCCCCGCACGCGAACCTTGGACGCCTTGGAATTTGGGCGCGAATCCCCGTTTCGTTTGCCGAAAGGAACAGCAGCCGGGTCAGCGGAAAGCATCTGCAATGCACGAGGAAGCGGCGGTAGCCCTCTGGAGGCCGAGAGGAACGGCGAAGTCAAACCGTCGCGACGCAACTTCCGCAAGGTAATCTCCACGATTTCCGCCAGAGTGTAGCGGTCGAGGACCTTGGCGATGGCGTTGCGTACATCCAGCATCAACATGCGCAGGCCGCAATGCGCTTCGTCGGGACAAGTGCAGGGCTCATACGCAGTCAGGCTGACGCAGGCGATCGGCGCCAGCGGGCCCTCAATCAGCCTGATGACCTGGCCAAACTTGATCCGCCGGGCCGGTTTGCCTAACGAATAACCACCGAGCTTTCCCCGGGTGGTGGTGACGAAGCCGCCGGCTTTGAGTTGCGTGAAAATTTGCTCGAGAAATTTCGTGGGCAATTTTTCCTTCTCCGCAAACTCGCTGACCTGTACGATCGGGCGTCCCAACTCCGCCGCTACGCCAAGATCGATGAGGGCGCGGAGCGCGTATTCGCCTCGTTTGGATAATTTCAT
>JBBSGS010000021.1:0-17768 GCA_038253875.1 Chthoniobacterales bacterium | reverse complement strand
GCGCGAGAATCGTCGGGACATCAGCGCGCCCGGCGTCACGGATACGGAATTGCTCGTCCATCTGGCGATTCAGCCGCGCGTGAAGGGACAAGTCAACATCGCAAGCCCGGCGGGCGACGGTGTGTCATGCACTTTTCGAGATGGGCAGGCAAACGCCTGGGTAGCGCACACGTCTCGTGTGCTGGCGACGGTGTTCCACCATCGCGAACTTGTTGGAGGCGCGGAGCGCACGAAAAATCATGGCGGGAGGGAAAAGTTCGCCGCGCTGGAACAGCGCGACCAGCACACGAGACGTGTGCGCTACCCCAGGTCTTGACTGCTCTCTTCGAAAAAGTCACTTCACGCTTTAACGATAAACGCCGCTTCTCCCTACTTCTTCTCCAGCCGCTCGCGCAGGAACGCCAGCACCGCCACCTCCTCCGATCGCAGGTTCTCGAAGGACCCTCCCAGAGTTTTCTCCGTCTGCTTCTTCAGCCCCTCGATCAAACTCCCGTCGAGATAAGTTTCCAGCACCGCCGGATGGACATAGCACTTTCGGCAAACCGTGGGTGTGTTCCCGAGCATTTTCGCGACCGCGCTGATCGCCGCTTTTACATTCTTTTTCGCCTGCGACTTGTTTTCAAAAAGCTCCTGCGATTGCAAGGCCATCGCCGCCATCACCGTGCCCGCCCAAGTGCGAAAATCTTTGGCGGTGAAGTCCTCGCCTGTGATTTCGTGCAGGTATTGGTTCACATCATCGGAGGTGACGCGATGTTTCTCTCCCTTTTCATCGAGGTATTGGAAGACCTCCTGCCCCGGCAGCTCCTGCATTTTCCGAACGATCCTGGCGACGCGGCGGTCATCGACATCGATGTCATGCTCGATTCCACTCTTGCCGCGAAACTGGAAGCGGACGGTTCCACCTTTCACCCCGACGTGCCGGTGGCGCATCGTCGTTAGGCCAAACGACTTATTTTCCTTCGCGTATTCCTCATTGCCGATGCGGATAAAGGTTTTCTCCAGAAGCTGCACCACGGTCGCCAAGACCTTTTCCCGCGGGAGTCCGCGGCGCTTGAGATCGCGCGTGAGCCGCCGCCGGATCTTTGGCAAAGCCTGGCCGAAGACGACCATCTTTTCGTATTTGTTTTCGTCGCGCTCGGCGCGCCAACGTTCGTGATAGCGATATTGTTTGCGCCCGCGGTCGTCGAGGCCGGTCGCCTGGAGGTGGCCATTCGGTGAAGGGCAAATCCAAACGTCCCGGTAAGCCGGTGGGATGGCGAGACGGTTCAAGCGCAGGATGCGCGTCTCGTCTTTGATTTCTTTTCCCGCGGTATCGAAATAGATAAACTTTTTCCCGCGACGTTTGCGCGAGTAACCGGGCTGATCGTCGCTGACGTAACGCAGGCCGGCGTCTTCCGCCACGTCTTCGGGATCCTTGGCGACTTCGAGTTCAGCCGCTTTCTTTTTTTCCTCGCGCAATTTGCGAACGGTCATCGGCACGCCAAGACTTCGCGCGCTGGAGGCCCGAAGGCTGCATCTAAAACGGTTCCAGAATTGTCATCGCGATCCGGCAAAGCGTGGAGAGGGACCTCGCAACTGGAAGAAGTGCCCTCCCGGCGCCGGAAAACGCAGATTGCACTTGCGAGGTCCTTCACCGTCTGCGCGGCTCAGGATGAAAACTCGAAGCGCTATTCGTAGCGCAACGCTTCGATTGGATCGAGCCGCGCCGCTTCCCGCGCGGGGTAAAAGCCGAAGAAAATGCCGACCGCAGCGCTGACGAAGAAGGCGGCGACGATCGAGGGGATCGAAATCAGGGTCGGCCAATGCGCGAAAATCGAGAGCAGCCGCGAAGTGCCGAGTCCGAGGAGAATGCCGATGACACCGCCGATCGCGCTCAAGGTGACCGCTTCGATGAGGAATTGAGTGAGGATGTCGCGTCCATGCGCGCCCACGGCGAGGCGAACACCTATCTCGCGCGTGCGCTCGGTCACGCTCACGAGCATGATGTTCATGATGCCGATACCACCGACGATGAGCGAGACGCTGGCGATAGCGCCTAACAATAACGTCATGACGCGCGACGTGGCGGTGGCGGCCTCGGCAATCTCCTGCTGATTGCGCACCGTGAAGTCGTCGTCGCGCCCGGCGCGAATGTTATGGCGCTGGCGTAGGAGCGTAGTGATCTGCTGTTGCGCCGGCTCGAGGTCGTTAGGCGAGCCTACTTGCACGTCAATTCCACGTAAAGTCGTGCCCCCGACAACGCGCTTCAGCGCGCTCGTGTAGGGCATGACGACGATGTCGTCCTGGTCGGTTCCTTGCGGGCTGAGGCCTTTTGGCATGAGCGCGCCGGTCACCAGAAAAGGCACCCCTTTGATCCGCAGCGTTTGTCCGACGGCGCTCTCGGAACCGAAGATTTGCCGCGCGGTGGTCTGGCCGATCACGCAGACCTTGTTCGCGCTCCGCACATCCTGTTCGGTGAAAACGGCGCCATCATTTAGCGGCCATTTCCGGATGTCGAAATACTCGGGCGACTCGCCGTAGATGCGCGTGAACCAATTCTGGTTCCCGGCCGAGACCTGGCCGGTTGAAACGACCTCGTCGCTGACGCCGATGACGCCGGGGACTTCGCGCCGGATCGCTTCCGCGTCCTCTATCTTCAAAGTGCCGGCGCTGCCCCACCCGGTGTGCACGCCGCTCGCGGTGACGCTTCCGGAGAAAATCAAAATAACGTTCTCGCCCAAGCTCGCGATCTGTTGCTCGACCTGCGCCTTCGCGCCATTGCCGATGCTGACCATGGCGATAACCGCGCCGACACCGATAATAATGCCGAGTGCGGTGAGAACGGAGCGAAGTTTGTTTCGGCGCAGAGCGCGGAAGGCGATTTTGAGGGTGGAATAGATCTTCATGCGTGGGCGTCCGCCTCCACTAATTCAGAAAGTTTCTGCACCTCTTTTTTCGCCGAGAGTCGCCGTTTTACCGGCCGATCGTATTGCACCAGGCCGTCGCGCATCACGATGTTGCGCTGCGCGTAGGAGGCGATGTCCGCTTCATGCGTGACCATGATGATGGTGATGCCGCGCTCATTCAGTTCCTGGAAAATGCCCATGATCTCAACGCTGGTGCGGCTGTCGAGGTTGCCGGTCGGCTCGTCGGCCAGCACCACTGCCGGCTGGTTGATGAGAGCGCGGGCAATCGCCACGCGTTGCTGTTGCCCGCCGGAGAGCTGGCTCGGATGATGACCTTCCCGGCCGGATAAGCCGACCGCGGTGAGGACGTTGTTAGCGCGCGCCGTTAGTTCGGCGTTCGTTAGGCGATGAGCTCCGTAGAGCAGCGGCAGCTCGACATTTTCTCGCGCTGAAGTGCGTGCGAGAAGATTGAAACTTTGGAAAACGAACCCGAGTTTTTGATTGCGGATATCGGCCAGTTGATCACGCGCGAGACCGGAGAGATCGACGCCATCGAGGAGATAACGGCCGCGCGAAGGGCGATCGAGGCAGCCAAGGATGTTCATGAGGGTGGACTTGCCCGAGCCGCTCGAACCCATGAAGGCTACGAATTCACCGCGGCCGATCTCGAGGGAAACGCCGCGCACGGCGTGCACGTCCACTTCCCCGGTCCGGTAAGTTTTATGAACGTCTTCCAGCCTAACGACGGCTTGATCCATCTCACGTTTCCTAGCGCGTCGCATCGATTAAACCGGCAAATGCATCCACCCGCGAGAAACTGGACGCGCGGAAGCGCGTCCCTCCGGAGGGACATGCTTCGCATGTCCAAGCTCGGCGTTAGGTTGCACTAGAAGCGGCGCCGCGGGCCGGCAAGCGGATTATTCGCCTCGGGTGATTCGACAACTTTTCCGATCGCCGCGGTCACCACTTCGTCGCCCTCTTTCAACCCCTCGGTCACTTCCGTAAAAATACCGTCGCTGATCCCGGTTTTGATTTTCACCGGTTTCGGTGTGCCCGATCCGCGGTCGAGCAAATAAACCGTTTTCTCAATCGGGCGCGGGCCAGGCTTTCCGCGGCCCAAATGGCGGGGCGCCTCTCCCGCGCCCGCCGCTTCCGGGACTTGTTCGACCGGATGAAAACGCAAGGCTGCATTGCCGACCATCAACACATTGTCGCGCTGCGCGACCAGGATCGAAACGTTCGCGGTCATGCCCGGTTTCAATTTTAGATCCGCATTGTTCACGCCGATGACGGTATCGTAAGAGACTACATTTTGTACTGTCGTGGGAGCGTTGCGCACCTGCACGACGATCCCGTGAAAGGTGCGATTTGGAAACGCATCAACCGTGAAGTCGACCTTTTGATCCTTCTCGATCACGCCCACGTCGGCTTCGGAGACGTTCGTGTCGATCTGCATTTTCGTGAGGTCATTGGCGATCGTGAAAATAACTGGGGCAGACAAGCTCGCGGCCACGGTTTGACCAACATCGACGCTGCGCGAGATAACGGTGCCGTCGATCGGCGACGTGATCGTACAATGATCGAGATCAGTTTTCGCCCGGTCGAGCGCGCCCTGTTTGATCATGACGTTGGCCTGTGCCTGGTGGAGCGTGGCCATGGCTTGGTCAAGCTCCGACTGCGAACTGGTTTGTTTCTTCACCAAATCCTCCATGCGCTTCGCGTTAAGTCGCGCCAGCTCGAAGCCGGCTCGTGCGCTTTCCAGATCGCCCTGCGCTTGTGTGACCGCCGCTTTGAAAATCGCGGGCTCAATCTCGGCAATCACCTGGCCGGCTTTGACGCTGGAATTATAATCCACCGCGAGCTTCGAGACGTTCCCCGAAATCTGGCTGCCGACCTGCACGTTCACGACCGGGTTGAGGGTGCCGGTCGCGGTGACAGCCTGCGCGATCGCGCCGCGCAAGACCGGCGAAGTCCGGTAAGATTCACCCCTTCCCCCGCCCCGTCGAAACGACCAGACAACGAGGAGCAGGAGGACAAGGCCGAGGAGGATCAGGAGCAGCCGTTTCATTGTCCTGGGCGTTGCATCGACTGGCGCGAGGCGGCCGTCAACCGCTCCGCACCGCGCCTGCTTTCCGTTAGGCAAGTTCAATAAGCGGACGCGGCGCGTTTGACTGATCATACATTTGGATGACAGGAAACAAACGTGCGCCGTTACCTCGAAATCTACTCGATCATGCTGCGCAACTCGCTCATTCGCGAGCTGAGCTTCAAGGCAAACTTCCTTCTTTGGATGCTGGTGGAGGTGCTTTGGTTTCTCGGCCAGATTTTATTCTTCAGCATCATCTTCGGGCAGGTCGATCGGATTGGGGACTGGACGAAATGGGAAGTGGTCCTGCTCGTCGGCACCCATCAAATTATCGCGCAGCTCTTCCAGGCATTCTTCTTCGTCAACGTCGCGAATATTCCCGAGCTGGTCCGCACTGGGAAACTGGACTCGCTTCTGGTTTTGCCGCTGGACAGCCAGTTCGTCGTTTCCACGAAACAATTCGGCCTCGACAGCATCGTTAACGCGCTCGTCGGCGTGGCGGTGGTCGTGCTTTCGCTCGTGCGGCTGCAGGTCACGCCGGGACCGCTCGCCATCGTTCTCTATGTGCTCGCGCTCGGCTTCGGCATCGCCATCCATTACTCGATCATGCTCAGCCTTGCCGCGGTCAGTTTCTGGATCGTGCGGGCGCAGGGATTGGTTTACGGCTATTTCAATTTCCTCAACATCGCGCGCTATCCGGACGTGATTTTTCCGCAGGTTTTCCGCTGGGTTTTCGGGTGGATCATTCCCGTCGTCATCGTCGCCAATATTCCCGCGCGGCTTCTTATCAAGTCGTTAGGCCAGCCGGCTTGGCTCATGTTCCACCTCATCGTCGCTGGGACCCTGGCCATTCTCATCAGCCGCTCATTCTGGCGCTGGGCGCTGCAGCATTATTCCAGCGCCAGCTCCTAGCACGGGAGCCTCGGATGAAGAGAGACAGGCGATGACGGAGCTTCGCGCTCCAGTTTTGAGAACCTTTCCGCCCCTTCAACGCGCCCGCCAGAAACCATCGGCCGCCGCAAGGCAAAACCCAGGCGCGAAATCGCCCGAAACCGCTTGCGCCAAAATTGAATTGCCCTTAATTAAGCCTCCCCTTTGTCCGGGCGGGTGCGAAAGCCGGACGTTACCACCAATTTTTATGGCCAAGTCCAAGAAAACTTCTCCTGCGAAAAAGCCCGCCAAAAAGGCGCCGGCAAAGAAGGCTGCCGCCTCAAGAAAAGCGCCTGTCGCAAAGAAAAAATCGCCCGCTCCGAAAGCGAAGAAAAAGACCAAACCCGCGCCTGCTGCCAAACGCGCCGTCGCTCCAAAGTCCGCTAAAAAATCTGCAGCGCCCGCAGTGAAACCGAAAGGGGGCAAGCCCGCAGCATCGCACGGCAAAAACGGATCCGAGACCGCGCAGATCATCGGCAATCACGTGAAGGGAAAAGAGCGCCGCCTCGATCCCTTCACCCGCGCCCAGAAAGACCGGCTCCTGCAACTGCGCGACGCCATGGTCGATTCCATGGCCGGGGTGGCGCAGGATACACTGCGCGCCCGCGCCGAGGGCAGCGAAGCGTCGGCATTTGGAATGCACCAGGCCGATGCTGGAAGCGATGCTTACGATCGTGATTTCGCCCTCAGCCTTTTGTCGCAGGAACAGGACGCGCTATACGAGATCGATGAAGCGCTCAAGCGCATCGAGCTCGGCACCTACGGCAAGTGCGAGATGTCGGGTAAGCCCATCGTACATGCACGGCTGGAGGCGATTCCGTTCGCCCGTTACACCGTCGAGTGCCAGTCGCAGCTCGAGAAACAAAACAAAGCTTCACGCGTCCGCCAGTCGGTCACGTCGCTCTTCGGCCTGACGGATGACGAAAGCCGCGAGGGCGAAGAGGAAGAGAAGTCCGAAGAGACGAAAGAGTAACGAACATGGCCCAGGAAATCATCACCCTCGAGTGCACCGAAGCGAAAGCCGCGGGCATGCCGGTTTCGCGTTACATGACGACCCGCAATAAGAAGAGCCCGCAAACGCCGAACCGGCTGGAAAAGAAGAAATATAACCCGTTCATGAAACGGCATACGCTTCACCGGGAAACGAAGTAAAGATGCAACCAAAGACCGCCAAACGCCGTTCCGCCTTCCGCCGTGCCAACCGCACCATGCCGCGCCGCCGCATCGATATTGCCGCGGAAGCGATCGACTATAAGAATCCCGATCTCTTGAGAAAATTCGTGACCGAAAGCGGCAAGATCCTGCCCCGTCGCGTGACAGGCATGCCAGCGCACATGCATCGGAAAATCACGCGCGAAATCAAGCGCAGCCGGTCGGTGTTGTTAATGAAGTAACGGAGGGGCGCTTTTTGCAAGCGCTCTCGACGGTAACGCTCCGCGGCTCCGCGAAGCGTGGCCTTTACGCTTGATGTGCAAACGCCGGCGGGCTGGTCGCTTCAACCGCGCTGAAAGTCTCGATGATCTTATAGGTGTGGCTCGCGTTCTTGGGGATCGACCACGAGTCGCCTGAATTCAAAATCAGAGTCTGCCCTTCGAGGTGCAGTTCCGCTTTTCCTTTAATCACGTAACCGACCACCTCGTACGGGTGTTTCGAGACCGGCTTTTTATCGTTAGGCTGCTCGTTCTCCCAGAGCCGCATCGCGAGGTGAATCCCGGAGGCGAGATATTTTTCCCCTTGTGGACCATGCGGCGAGAATGCCGAACTGACCTTGGTAACGCTGGTATCTTTCACCACTTAAGATTCGCGCGCGGCCGGGTCCGAGGTCGTGCTCGTCAGTCTGGTGCTTGTGTCAGCGAAAGTGGGATCGTCGCGACAATCTTCGCGCTGCCGGAGAAGCGCGCTCCACGCTGCCCGGCGCGGCAGCGGGCAGCGGTGGAACGCAATTGTCCAACGCGATTTCAGCGCGTCGAATCAGGGAGCAATCCGATCTGCGACTGTATCATTGTGGGCGGCGATGTGTTCCCTCAGTTCGAACCAGCCACCCTCCTTCTTGTTCGTTTGCGCCACGCTGTTGGTCTCGTTAGTCGCAAACTTCTGCCACGAATCATACCGGGCAATGCTCAGGAAATTCCATGGAGCCCCTTCGAGGTGTTGCATCAAAACGTTGCCCACGGAGGTGTCGATCGCGCCGTTCGGCCGTTCGCTCAGCATCTTTTCCAAACTCTCGCGATGGCCGGGAGCCGCGCGATAGACCGAGACGACGTAGACTGAACCAGCCGTCTTCGCTGAGTCAGCGTCGATCCCCAACTCCTTCGCGAATTCCGCCCACGGCGGACCATTCACGAAGGTGTCGTTGTGCGTTTCCATCAGCGCGCGGACCGAGGGTGCCAGTGGCGTCCCGGCCGATTCAACCGTGGCCTTGGTTCCGAGATGGTCGATGGTTACATAGTCCCATTCGTCACCATCCTGATGGCGCAGGAGGATGGTGTGGCCTGGATTTACGGCACTTGGATCCGGCTTCTTGAGGAAGTCGGCTAACTCCGCAGCTTTCCCGAGCGCCGCTTTGACGAAAAAGACGTGATAAACGTCGGTTCGTTTCGTGTTTGAAGTCGCAGCCGATTTTTCCGGATGCGCGGCGGGCGAAGTGTCTTGAGCTTGCAGCGCCACAAACGGGCCCCAGCCGAAGAGCGTGAGAATGAGGATGGCAATTAATGATTTCATATTTTCCTTTCTTGTTATTGATTGATATGTGCGTCCCGGAGCCGGATAGCCACGCCTAACGAGCGTCATCAAAGCAAAGGTGCCTTGATTGTGATTCTCCCCGTTCTGAGACCCCTCTTTTGCCTCGTCAAGCATTTAATCCTCAGGAAACGGCGCCGAGAAGAAGCCTTGGCTTCGACGCGAATCTTCTTGCGGCTCAACGGAGCTATGTCAGCAGGCCTTCAAAGCTCGCTCCAGCACTTCGCTCATCCCTTCGATCTCCTCCAGAGTGTTATAAAAATGCGGGCTAATCCGGACGTAGCTGTTCCCGGCACGATCAAAACGGAGCGAAGCGATCACCCTTTCGGCAGCGAGCGCCCTAACGATCTCCGCCGAATCACTCGCAGGATGGGAGAAGGTCGTGATGCTGGAGCTATTCGGTCCTTCCGCCGGCGGGAGGAGGATGCAGCCTAACGATTGCAAACATTCGACCGCGGCGCGCTTCAATTTGCGCAACCGATCGGCAATGATATCCACCCCGAATTCCGTCTGCAGATCGAGCGCCGCCTCCAGTCCGAAGAGACCCGCGTAGTTCATGGCCCCCGGCTCGTAACGCTGCGCCCCGCGAACGAAGGCAATTTCACGCTGCGCGATATTATTCGGCGCGACCACATTAGAGCCGCCAATTAACGTCGGACGAAGTTCTGCCTGACGCTCCTTCTTCACGAAGACAATCCCGGCCGTCTCGGGGCCGAGCAGCCACTTGTGCGAATCGGCGCTCATAAAATCCACCGCCGCTGCCGGAAAGGGAAAGGCGCCCAGCGACTGGATAGCGTCAACCGCGAAGAGGACGCCGCGCTCGCGCAACATTCGACCGATCGCCTCGAGATCGGGGCGGTAGCCCGTGAGGAAATTGCACGAAGCGAGCGCGACGAGCCGTGTCCGCTTCGTTAGGGCCGCCTCCACATTCTCGAGCGTGATGACCCCGGGAGTATCGCTTTGCAGATACACCAGCTCGACGCCGCGCCGGCCCAGTTCCAGCCATGGATAAACGATCGCCGGATAATCGTCGCCGTAACAGACGACCTCATCCCCGGCCCGCCAGGCGAGGCCGTTCGCCACCAGGCTCAAGCCTAACGACGTCGGCCCGAGCAAGGCGATTTCCGATGCATCCGCTCCGACGAATCTGGCCGCGGCAGCTCTGACTTCCTCCATCTGTCCGCAGAGCGCATCGAAATCCTGCGACTCCTCTGACGCCCGCTGGAGATAGCGGTTCATGGCGCCGGTCACTCGTTTGGGCAACGGCCCGACGGCGGCGTGCGCAAAGTAAATCTGGTGCCGGCAAATCGGGAACTCGCGCTCTCGCGTCCCTTCCTCGCCTAACAATCGCTCGAGCGCCGCCTCGCTCACGCTTTGCGCGCCCGTTCTCCCTGCTCGATCAATTTCCAAAACTCCCGCGTCTTCCCGAGCTGGTCGTCTTCCGCCATCGGCAGTTTGCTGCGAAAAAGGAAATCTTGAAATGTGTTTTTGTGCAGGACGCGATGAACCGTGACGCCTTCCGGGCTGCGCTCGAAATAGATGCGGTAATCTTTCGCGCGATAGCGATGCAGCTTTTTGCCCTCGCGCTCGATCACGCCGAAGCGGCCGGTATCAAGATTGTCGAGATCTGCCGGGGCAATCTGAAACTCCGCGAGGAGATTGAGTTGAAGCGCTTTGGGCAACGCCGCCATCTCCGCGGCGCTTAGCTCGTTGAAGATGATCTGAAACATGGAGTGGGTTGAAGCTTCATCTTTCTCCCCGATACACTCGTCGCACCCGGCTGCCAATCCCGGTAAAAACCTCCCATGCAATCGTGTCCGCGCGCGTGGCGATTTCCGCGGCGAAAATTTCCTCGTTTCCCTGCGGTCCGATGAGCACCACTTCATCACCCAACTGCGCTTGCGGCACCGCGGACACATCCACCATCGTGAGATCCATCGTGATGCGGCCCAGAACCGGACAACGTTTTCCTCCCACCAGAACCGTTGCCTTGCGATTGGAAAGCGAGCGCGGATAACCGTCGGCATACCCGGCGCTGATCGTCGCCACCCGGATCGAGCGGGAGGTCGTAAAAGTCCGCCCGTAACTGACGCTCCGACCTGCCGGCAAATCGCGCAGCAAAGCGATGCGGGTTTTCAAGGTCATGACTGCTTGAAGAAACTTCTGGGCAGCCGGCAGCGGCGAACTGCCATAGAGCATCAATCCCGCGCGCACGATATCGGAACGATGCCTGGCGTAGCCGAGAATGCCCGCGCTTAGGAGGACGTGAACTTTGTAGGAACCAGGAACGCAGGCGCGCATTTGCCTAACGAGTTTCTCGAAACGGGCCAGCTCTTCCTCCGTAAAGGCCTCGTCCTCATCTGCGACGGGCAGATGCGTTGAGATGCTGTGCAGTTTGAGCGCGGGGACAGCCGCTATTTTTTTAAGTTCCGCGAGAGCGTCCTCCTGCCAGCAGCCCATCCGGCCCATGCCGGTATCGATCGTGAAATTAACTCCGGCTGGATTACCTGCAAAAGCCTGCGCCTCCGCGAAACTCGAAACGGCGGCAATGAATCCGGCAGCGTTGATCTCCTCCCGCTCTTCGGGCAATGCCGGACCGAGAATCAAAATTGGCTGTGCAACTCCGCCTTCTCGCAGTTCGCGCGCCTCGTGCAGATTCGCGACCCCAAAAAGAGCGGCCTCCTCGCGCAAAGCGCGCGCAATTTCGAGCATCCCGTGGCCGTAGCCATTCGCCTTCACCACTGCGAGCAGCTCCGTCCCCGCGCCGGTCCGTTCCCGCGCGACTTGCGCGTTGTGGCGCAACGCTGCGAGGTCAATCTCGGCCCAGCAGCGTTCTTCGCCTAACGAGTCCATGGCGTCGCTTTCGCGGTCGTGATGCAAGGTTGGCGCAAGTAGATCGGTTCCAAATTTTCGCTGCTGTTATCCACATTCTCCGCCAGCGCCGCGAGCAGCGTCGCCGATGGATGCGCGAGCGTGATTATGGGAAACTGCGGCAACGGCTCGGCCGTAACAAACGGCAGGCGAGGATGCTCGCCCATCTTTGTCCGCAACTCTTCCTCGCTTAGCAAGAAGGGCCCTTCCGTGCAGCGCCCCTCCCGGACGTGCGCAAAAAAATAGCTGCTTCGGCGCGCATCGCCGGCGACGCCGTATTCTGGAAGATCGATCGCGCAGATCGAAGGCCATCCCACCAGACGCGCTCCGGACGCCGCGCGCAGCCCGATGGCGGTGGCGATGGCAATGCGCGTTCCGGCATAGGAGCCCGGCCCGAGTCCGACCACGATCGTTTCGGCCAGACCGCAGGCGCGACGAATCTCGCGCAGGTTTTCAAAAAATAACCCGGAATGCTGGCGATCGGCGGGGAATCGCCTAACGACGGTTGATCCGTCGGTGCAGCGAAAAGCAACGCTCCCGACCGCGGAGGAAAGTTCCAGGGCGAGAATGCTCATTTCGTGTCGCTGATCGTGCGCTCCGTGCCGTCGCCGGCAGCGATGCGAATCCAACGCGTCCGCGGCGGAAGTAATTCCGGAAAACGATCCGCCCATTCGATCACGGCGACGCCCCCTTCGTGGAGGCAATCGTCAAAATCGATCTGCTCGATCTCTGCCCTCCGCTCGAGCCGGTAAAAATCGAAATGGAAAACAGGCAGCCTGCCGCCGCGATATTCGTGCAGGAGAGTGAATGTGGGGCTGGTCACCTGCTCAAAGCTCCCGCAACCGGCGACCAGGCCTTTGACGAAATGGGTTTTGCCTGCGCCAAGATCGCCGCAGAGCGCGACGACGTCGTTAGGCTGAAGCGCCTCGGCCCAGCTCCGGGCGTAGGCGATCGTCTCGTCCACGCTATGTGAAGTGAACGTAGCCACTGCGGAATTTTCGATTTGCGATTGGCAAGCCCGGCCCCGATCGCTTCGCGGTCTGCGTTACGGGCGATTTGCGATTGAAATACCCGATGCGGGTGAGCGCGAGGTGCGGAAACTTCCTCCGCCATTTTTTTTGCAGCGCGGCGGCGTCGTTAGGCGCGAGGGCGAAGAGCAATTCGTAGTCTTCGCCGTCGCTGATCGCCTGCTCAATGGATGAACCACGACTTCGCGGCAGCGCGTCTTCGTCGATCTCGAAACTGACTCCGCTCGCCTTCGCCATCCGTGGGAGATCGGCGCCAAGGCCGTCGCTCAGGTCCATCATCGCGTGGATGCGGAAGTTTTTCGTCAGCCAGCGGGCTTCTTGGATGCGTGGCGTGAAACTTAGATGCTTTTTGCGTATGGATCCGCCGAGTTTTCCGGTGACGAAAAGCGCGTCGCCGATCTTTCCGCCCTTGCGCGAAACCCACCGATCTTTCTCAACCGAACCCAGAGCGCTGACCGAAACGACGGCCCCCCCTTCGGTGCCGCTGGCTTCGCCGCCGACAATCGCGACCCCAAGACGATCCGCGACCTGCCGCAGTCCGCGGTAAAGTTCCTTTGTCCAGCGCGCGGCGCGATCCGAGGGGATCACCAGCGTGACAAGCGCGAATTGCGGCAGGCCCGACATCGCCGCGAAGTCGCTCAAGCTACGGGCCATCGCCTTCCAGCCCACTGCGAAAGGCTTTTCGTTAGGCAAAAAGTGCACGCCCTCGACCACGCAGTCGGTTTTCAAGAGGAGCAACTTGTTCTTGCCCGGGTTGCCAACGACCGCGCAATCGTCGCCCGGTCCGGCAATCACGTCTGGGCGCGATTTCAGGTCCGCGACCAGGTGCGCGATCAGCCGGTCTTCGCCCAGCTCCCGCAGCTTCATTGCGGGAGCAGATTTGGGAAAGCGAGGGCGCTGAGCGAAAGGAAATTGAAGAGCGCATGCATCGTCATGGAGACGAGAATCGAACCGCTCCATTCGTAGGCCAGAGTGAGGCAACCGCCGAGAATAAAGAGCGGGCCGAAGCTCGGCAGGTGAACGTGCACCGCGGCAAACAGAAGGGCGTTGAGGACGAGTCCGGCGCCGCGCCCGAGGTAGCATTTGAAGACGCCATAAAGGAAAAAGCGGAAGATAAATTCTTCCGCCATCGGGGCGATGCTGATCGCGAGCACGATGATCAAGATGCGCTGCTGCAAGGTCTCGGAGCCGGTGAACATCTCGACGATTTGTTGCCGGCTGGAGCCGGCGCCGAGTAGCCAGTTTGAAAGCTGATCGGCCACAAAAAGCAGTGGGTAGGCGGCGAAAAGCAAAACCGCTGCCGTGCTCACGATGCGCCCGAACCCCAAGCGGGAAAACCCGCCTAACGACAGCACGCTGAAGCCGCGAAATTGCAGGAGCGAGGTCAAAAGCAGGATGACCGCGAGCGAAAACGCACCTGTCATGACGAGGTCGCGGGTGTGAAAAACGGACCGCTGGGAATGGAGCGACGCGGTCACGTTCAAACCAAACCAACCGACGAGGAGGGCGGCGGCAAACATTTCGGGCAGGCCGAACTGTTTCTCGCCTAACGACCCCGCGCCGTTGGCCTGCCGGACCGCCACCTGGCGGGAAAGCGAGATGTAGACATAGAGCGCTGCGACCACGAGCAGCGTGTTGATCAAGCCGTCGAACATCGCGCTGCCGTGCCGCTACGGGGCGTAGAAACTCGGCAGAAAATAAGCGCGCCCGCTCTGCAGTTGCGGGGTGAGCTGCCCCGGAAGCGAGAGCTCGATTTTTGTGTCGCCGGACCTGGTCAACATCCGAAAGACGCGCCCGAGACTAAATGGCGGCCCGTATTTCACGATCTTCGCGTCCGGCGCCTGGGCCAGCTCTTTCGCTTTCGCGAAGGCGTCTTCGATTTGCCCGAGCCCATCGATCAACTTGTTATCCAGGGCATCGCGCCCGGAAAGAATGCGCCCGTCGGCAATGCCGTTGCGCAAAGTGTCCGCGGGCACGTTGCGCTCCTTCGCCACGACCCCGAGAAATTGGTCGTAGGTTTTCATGACGAAGCCTTGAACGTAATCGCGCTCCTCCGGCGTGATCGGGCGCGCGCCGTTGAGCATGTCCTTGAACTTTCCGCTTTTAAAAACAACCGAGGCGAGCCCGATTTTGTTGAAGAGCTGCTCGTAATTCAGTGTCTGGATGATGACGCCGATGCTGCCGGTGATGCTCGTCTCGTTCGCCATCAAATATTTCCCGCCGCAGGAAACGTAGTAACCGCCAGAAGCGGCGAGCGACTCCATGTAAACGACCACCGGCTTGCGCGCGCGGGTCTGGACGACGGCGTGGTAAATCATGTCGGAAGCGGTCACCTCTCCGCCGGGCGAATCGACCTCGAGTACCACCGCGCGGACATCGTCATCGTTGCGCGCCTGCTCGAGTTCCCAGCGCAGATCTTCCACCATCGAGTCGCCGACGTTGCCCCCCACGCCGGTGCTGATCAACCCGCGCAGGGTGATGACGGCGATCTTGCCCCGGCTCCCGCGCGCGCCGTGGTCGACGATCAATTCCTGAAAGCGCGGGCGATACTCGATGTCGCCGGCGGTGCCGCGGAAACGGCGAAACGCGGTTGTGACCAGCGCGAGATTAATCAGCACACTGAGGCAAAGCGCAACAAATAAAAAAATGCTGAGACAACCCAGTTTCCGGTTCGCCGCCATGACCGCATGAAATCGCCGAAGAATCGCGGGGGCACAAGCCCTTTTCCCCGGTAAAAGCGTCCGCCGCTGGAAGGGCAACGGATGTGGCAGGGAAGCTGCTAGTTCAGGGCGGCAACATTTATGGGGCCAATAATGACTGGGGGAGAACTAAACGTGAGCGAGGCGACTGTGCGGAGACTGCCAAAGCGGAAAACGCAAAAAAAACCGAAACGCAGCCCGAAAGCAGCAACAAAAACCGCAGCGGACGACCCAAAGCGTCCCGCGGTCGGGACCCTGACGCGGACCAAGAGCTTGCTCCTGGCGGCGTTGCGGGTTTGGGAGCTGAAGCAGGGCATCCGCGAGTAGACTGTGGCGGAGACGGTGTCGGCCGCATTCTGCCATGCGTGCGGAGAGACCTGCTTCCACACGTCCACTTGCACTTACACCCGAGCTGGGAGTGCACGTGAAAGTTAAAGGGTCTGTGCAGGTCTATTGCGAGATGAGAGGATTACTTTCCGCCGAGCGCAATTGCTTCTCGGCATTTCGATACGCCGCCGTCGAATAGCTTGGAGCCAGAAACTCCTGCTCACCTGGCAGACTAAATTTAAACGGAACGTAGCGCCAGAATTTTGCGTCGAACAACAGGGATGACGGGCGCGCCTTCTCCGTCGCTTCCTTCTGCAGAATCGCTTTTGCGATCGTCTGCGCGGCACGATCGGAGTCTGGATGCGCCAGTTGCAGTTGAAACGTCCCACTGACGGCGATAGGCGCCAGCTCTACGGCAGTTCCCTCGTTTTGCTGAGCGACTGCGAATTGCCCAATGCCGAGGATGATGAGCGCGCTCACGATGCGCATACAGTGAGAGTGAGCGGCAGCGCACGAGCAAGTTCACGTGGGGATTCTCTGCTATAGGTCAGCCGGTTCGAGCTATGAATTTCTAATCTGTCGACCGCAGTTTGAGTCCGTTTCGGGCTCGCTTTAAAGCGAAGTGACTCGTGAGAGGTAATGGTACGCGGGCGCTCCTAGCGACACTGAAGGTCGACGACTATTGAACCGTCAGAGTGAGATCGTTCCCGTCACCGCCTTCGTAGTTAGCTTGGTAAGTGTTGCCGTTGCTGGTAAAGGTCGAGCCATCGGCCAGATTAGCGAAGGTGCCGCTGATCGGTGTCGCCGCGGTGTTGCTGAGGATGGTGAAAACAGTCCCACCTGGCAGTTTACTTTGCCCCAGCGGGACGAATGTGAATTGCGCACCGGCTTTGATCGTCGCGCCGTTAGCGATAACCTCGTCGGCCTTCACTGCCTTCGTCGCCAGATTGACTTTGAGAGTTCCATCTGAGTTAAAGGTCACTGCGCTCTGGATGGTTAGCGTGCCTGGTTGAGCCTTGCTGTTGCCGCCCGTAAGAAAGGCGGCCACTTTGCTCCCGTCGCCGATCGTCACCGGACCGGCGATTACTCCATTGCCGCCAAGACCGCCGCCATTGACCGAGACCGAGCCCGAGCCGGTCCCGGAACCGGCGCCGTTATCGATCAATAAAACTCCACTCCTTACCGCCGTCCCGCCGGTGTAAGTGTTCGCGCGCTTAAGCCTCAGCGTGCCACTTCCGATCTTCGCCAGCGAGCCGCCCACGCCACCGGCGGACCCGCCGTCCTGGATCACGCCGGAGAAAACCGTATCCAGACCGTTGCTGCCCTCACGAAGTTCGTTTTGGCCCAGAAAAACAAGGCCGTCCCCTTCCACCGAGCCCACCGTCACGCGGTACCTCGCATGACCGCTGATGTCGAGACTGCCATTGCCAAAGACTTCCACGCGGGACGTGCCGCCAGTCGTTCGTGCATAGAATCGAATGGACCCGCCTTTGCCACCGTCCGCTCCTCTGCCGTTGGCTATGAGGGTCGCGTTGCCAGCCGTGGCCCTTCCAATGAAGCTGGTGAAGCTGCCTTCGGCTCCAGGCACCACCCCTGCGTTATTCACGATGGTCGCATTTCCGGCCGTGGGGGTAACGGTAAGTATTCGGCTTGATGAAAAAAGCGTGTATGCGCCCGCTTCACCCCTGACCGCGCCTCCCTCATTGATGATCGTCGCGTTCGCGGCTGAGGTAGCTTCATAAAAGTCGGTAAACGCATTGCTTTCGTTCACAATAGTCGCGTTTCCGGCATTCGAGCTCTCCACGAATCGGGTGAATCCCCCGCTATCGTTGAGGGTGAATTCTTTTTGATTAGTAATGACAATCCCGTCCCCAATCGTCGCATTTCCGAAAAAAATGGTGTCCCCAAAACCCTCCGCGGTTGCAGCGTTAAGGAGATTCTGTGTCAGGCCCGAGTTGTTGGTGATATCGCCGTGCAGGTCGAAGTCCGTCACGCCGCTCACCGCGATCGTAAACGCACTTGCCCCTTGGTTGAACACAATACCGCCCACCTCCACGTTGCTTGAGATTGACACATCGGTTGTGCTGGAAGAACCGAATTTGGCGATGTCGGTATCTGCGTTCGGTACAGTCGCCGGCGACCAGTTCGCCGCTGTTTTCCAATCGTTAGAACCGGGACTCGTCTTCCACGTGGCGCTGCCGGC
>JBBSGS010000020.1:0-17776 GCA_038253875.1 Chthoniobacterales bacterium | reverse complement strand
GTCTTGCCGCCATCGGTTGTTTTGTACAGACCGCGATCGGATGAATCGCTCCAGAGCGCGCCCGGCACCGCAGCATAAACGGTGTCGCCGCTTTGCGGACTCACGATGATCTGCGAGATCCGCTCCGATTTCGGCAAACCGGAATTGTTCCAGGTTTCGCCTCCGTCGGTCGACTTGTAGATGCCGTCGCCGATGGAAACGCTATTGCGCGTCCAGGGCTCGCCGCTGCCGACCCAGACGTTCTTCGAGTTCTTTGGATCGAGCGCGATAGCGCCGATTGATTGCACCGGTTGTTCGTCAAAGACCGGCCGAAACTGTGTGCCGCTATCTTCAGATTTCCAAACGCCCCCACTGGCGGCGCCAATGAAGATGGTGAGTTTGCCCGAAGGCTCGCGGGTCGCCGCGATCGTGGAGACGCGACCGCTCATGGCGGCTGATCCAATGTTGCGCGCGCCAAGGCCGGAGATGGTGGCCGAGCTGTAAGGAGCCTGCTCAGCGCCGGCGGCGCCGGCGAAACCAAGTGAAGTAAGTAGGAGTAAAGGAAGAAAACGCATGGTCAAAAAGTGCCTGAGTTATTTCGCGGCAGTTTTCGGAAAGCCAAAGGTGGCGTCATCGACCGGGATGTTAGCCTCGGCCTTTTCAATGATGATCTTTTGTTTAACAGTGGAGCCTTTGTTCCCGGACTCGAGGGAGAAGGGAAAGTAGACCTCGTTAACCTTTTCGTAATCGCCGAGGTCAGTCTCCACTTCCACTTTCGCGCCTTGCTCGGTGCGCTGAGTCACTTCGCGAATCTCGAGGAAGTGATCGGGATCGAGATAAACGTAAGTGATATCGCCATTCTTGCGCACGACCTTGAGCTTATGCGCCGGGGTGCCTTCGACGTCTTCCGTGCCGAGATAGGTCACAGTCTTGCCCCCCGCTTTCCAATCCTCCAATGGACCGCCGATCTCGGCATCTTCGACGAGCGACTTCGCTTCGTCGCCCGACATTTTCTCGGGATCTTTGCGTCCTCCAAACGGCGAGATTTTCCAGCCGCTGGCAGCATCAAAAGCCTGGACCAGCGTCATTCCCTGAAGGACTGCGTCAGTGCGCACTTTGCCCGGGCGCTTTTTGGCTTGGGTATAATTTAGCTCGACCTGCCCCTGATTGACCAGCATCCGGCCTTGGAACCGGATTGTCTGGATGGCATTCAGCGCGGCCTCGCCGCCCTTGGCTTGGACGTTTTTGGCGACCAGATCCTCGACCGTGAGAGTCGGCGACGGGCTTTGCGCGTGGCTCGCCGGCAGGATGAGCAGCCCGGTAAGAGTAAGGAGAATCAAAGGTAGCTTCATAAGGATTGGCGGAATCGCGTCGCAGCCTGATGCAAAGCGCGTGCCATCGCAAGGGACGAGTCAGATCACCTGTGAAAACGAGCGAAAAAGGAAATTGCCTAACGACTATAATTGTTCGGAAATGGGACTCGGGCGGCCCAAATTCGGGACTGCGGATTGCGCATCCATGCGAGCCGAGACCCCGCGGCCAGCGAGAAGCTGCCGAAGAGCCTCAAGATCGAGGGCGCAGACGGGCAGTGCGGTTGAACGTCCTCGAAGCAGAAGTTGGCGGAAAGGGGTGGTCACCGATAGACCGGCGGCCTGCAGAACATCGCGCGAGACGACGACTGACGCGTGCATTTCCTTGGTCGCCGCTTCGAGTCGGGCCGCTGTGTTCACCACATCGCCGAGAGCGGTGAGCAGCGGTGTCTTGGCGGCCCCATTCGACCGACGATCACCTGCCCGGTGTGAATGCCGACGCCCATCGTCAGCGGCGCGGCGAGCTCGGCCGCCAGTCGCTGGTTTAATTGATCGAGCTTTTCCAACATTTGCAACGCGCAGCGTAAAGCCGCTTTTGCTCCGTGATCGGCGGAAAGCCCGAGACCGAAGAGCGCCATCAATCGGTCCCCGGTAAAATTTGAATAATGTCCGCCGGCGAGATCAACGGCTTCCGCCATTTCAGCGAAATAATAGTTCAGGAGAAACACGACATCGTAGGGCAACCGCGCTTCCGCCAAAGCGGTCGAGCCGCGCAGATCGATGAAGAGAATGGTGACATGGCGTTCCTCGCCGAACTCTTTGCCGCGCGGCGCGCGCATGTGGGTGGAGGCGGCTAACCCCGGGTGGAGCAGGGGAGTGACGGAAAGATCGGCCGTCGGTCGAAGCTGGCAGGCGAGACGGCATCCGGCCGGCGCGCCGACGCGGGCGAGCGCGTCCGCTTCCAGTTCGTTAGGCGAGGGCAGTGTCTCCTCCGTTTCTCGATCCGAATGCGACACGGGGTGCAGCGCGCCCGTCCACCGCAGACGGAAACGTGCGGGCGACGCGCCATCCGGCTGACTTCCAAAATGGACATACCGGGATGCGCGGTGACGGAAAAATTGCCCGGATAACTCACGCGAAAGCGGCGGCCTCGTTGCTGCCAGTGCCGCGCTTGCACGGCGAGAAAGACCAGCCCGACCAGGCCCAGCCAGGAGACGCCGATCCATTCCTTGAGCCAGGCCCGCACGGTTGCGCGGTGGGGGTCCGCAGGCACACCGAGCGTTTTCATTTTCTTGAACCAGGCCGGGTCGGATTGAACATGGTGAGTCGCCTCCATCCCCACTTCTGTAAATCCCAGGAGCGCCCCGCCCCGCACGAGAACATAAAAAAGCAGGACCACGGGGAACGCGCGCCGGTACCATCCGCGAATGCGCAACCAGAAATGCAAACCAACCACAAAATGGCCCCAGACCAGAAGAACGAGAAGGATCTGGCAAAAGCGCGTCCAGGGAGTGACCCAAAGATTCGCGATTTCGTAGGGATAGTTAATGTCGATACCGGTCAGGATGCGCGCGCCCCGGGTATTGACGATGTGTAACCAGGAGCACATAGGGAATGGCAAGTCCGAGGAGGATCTGGGTCCATTCCCAGACCGGCATCGCGTAATGGCGCCTCCGCACCAAAAGAAGTCAGCGCGCAGATTGCATGCGCGACCAGGCTTCCGTACAAAAGCAGTTGTCCCGGGGGCGAATGCCAGAGCGCCATGACGTACGGGCGCGCCCTCTCCTGCGCCTGCAGCGAGATGAGCCCGAGGGCGTGATTGGAAGGTGCATTGTGACATAGAGCCCGATGACGACTCCGGTGATGGAACGCAGTCGCGCGAAAGTGATTCGACTTAGCCTCATATGGTTAGTAGTGACTCCGCTATCTTCTAGAAACCGATTTCAAAAATAGATTGCCTGCCAGCGCCGAGCCCTGCGCCCTCATCCTAACCTTCTCCCCGAGCGAGAAGGAGCCGCTTTCTCGATTCTCTCCCCCTTTGGGAGCGCCAGTGTGGGCAGTAGAGTGGGTTTCAGAGAGTGTTGTGGACGAGTGTTTCTTCTACTTTTGTAAATAGTTTTAGCCCATGTAATAGCCGCCGTTCACGTTCAGGACATGGCCGGTGATGTAGCTGGCCATCGGCGAGGCAAGAAAAAGCGCGGCGTCGACGATCTCATGCGCCTCACCGAGGCGGCCTAACGGAATTTGCTTTTTAAAATTTTCGGTCGCTTCGTCCGGCATCCCCTTGCTCATCCCGACGTCGATGAAGCCGGGCGCGATCGCGTTGACCGTGATCTGCTGGCGGGCGAATTCGCGCGCCGATACTTTCGTTAGGGCAATGATCGCCGCTTTGCTCGAGGAATAATTCGCCTGCCCAAAAAGTCCCATCTGTCCGCTGACCGAGGAGAGATTAATGATGCGTCCACCCTGACGCAGGACCGTCGCGGCTCTTTGCGTGACGTTGAAGGTGCCGGCGAGATTCACCCGCAGCACGCTCTCAAATTCCTCCAGGGTCAGTTTCTTGATTGTGCGATCACGGATGATTCCGGAGTTGTTCACGAGAATATCCAGCCCGCCGAATTGCTCGGCGATCGTTTTCATCATGGCCTCGACCTGCTCGGGCTTGGTCACGTCGCAGTCGATCGTTAGGGGGTTTTTCAAGCCGCTCGCCACCTCTTCCGCTTCCACTTTATTCCGGCCTTCGGGATCGCTGATAAAATTAACCACGCACTGCGCGCCGCGCCCGCCGAAGGCTTGAATCATGGCCGCGCCGAGGCCGCGCGAGCTGCCCGTCACGAGCACCACTTTACCGCTGAAATCGAGAGGATCGTTCATCGCGCAAGGTCAACCGGCGGCATAAACCTTCAACCGCGGGTTGTGGGCGGGTGGCTCGTTAGGTCGCGGCCGCCCGCTCTATCGCTCCGCGTGTAGCACGGGTCTCCTGACTCGCGTGGGTATCAGCCAGCGATCACGTCTCGCGCCTCGCCGGGTCGGAGACACGCGCTACAGCGTCCCAATGAGAGACGCGCGATCACAGATGCGGCCTCAATCTGCGCTCCGTCGCCCGGATTTCTTGCCCGGCCGTTGATTGCCGTTAGGTTGCGGCGCTCATGGCATCTCCTGTTCGCATTCTCACGGCTGTTCCGATTTGTGACGGACATGACAGTGCAATCAACACGATCAATCTTGAATTTATCCGTCACGGAATTGAGGTCGTATACCTCGGCTATCATCGTTCGGTCGAGGATATCGTGCGCACGGCTATTCAGGAGGATGTCGGCGCGGTCGGGATCTCAAGTTACAACGGCGGGCACGTAGAATTTTTCTCGGAAGTGGCGCGGGCGCTTCGCCGAAAAGGCGCCATTGATATCAAGCTTTTTGGCGGCGGCGGTGGGACGATCACCGACGCCGACGCGGTCGCGATGCGGCGCAAGGGCATACACAAAATTTTCTTCGCCGGGACGGCGCTGACGGAAATGGCGGATTTCGTGCGCGCCCATTACGGCAATACCCACCGCGTGCGCCGCAAGTCGAGTGCCGAAATGCAGCTGGCGCGGGCACTGACGGAGATAGAAGATCGTTACGCAAAAGGCAAACGACTAAAAAAAGCAGCGAAGAAAAAGGCGAAATCGTTAGGCAAAACCCAGGTCATCGGATTTACCGGGCCAGGCGGCGCGGGCAAGACCACCCTGATCGACGAATTGGTTTTGCGGCTGCTCCGGCGGGATGCGCAGGCGCGGATCGCGATTCTTTCGCACGACCCGAGCGTGGTGGGCGAGGGGGCATTGTTAGGCGACCGCGCCACCATGATCAATTCGCAGGACGATCGGGTCTTCATGCGCAGCATGGCGACGCGTGGTCAGGGCGGCGGTTTGTCGCCCGCGACCGGGGAATGTCTCGAGCTGCTGGCCCGTTCCGATTTCGACTATGTAATTTTGGAGACAGTCGGGACGGGCCAGGAAGCGATGCCGTTCCAAAACGGGCTCGTGCAAAAAACCGTCCTCGTGATGAACCCCGATTACGGCAGCCGGCTGCAGCTGCAAAAGATCGTGATGCTCGATCTCGCGGACCTCGTGGTCGTGAACAAGAGTGATCAGGATCGGGCCCGCACTGCCGTCTCAGAAATTGAACGGCGGTTGGAACAAAACAAGCGCGAGCAGATGTTGCTTTCCACGGTGGCGAAGCGGCACCGCGATCCGGGGGTGGATCAGTTGTGCGATTGGGTAATGCAAGGAGGGAAGAACTAATGAGCAAACTGGGGCAGGTGGTCGAGGCGGTGGAAAATTACAATCAGTTCGTGCTCGATGAAGTGAAGCGGGCGCGTAGCGAGAAACAGTTCGGCGCACAAATGGTTGATCGCTGGAACGAAGTGAAAGCGAAGACACCGATCGGTACCGCACCGACGGGTTTGAAGTTGCCGCGCCTCGCGCTCCCTGAAATCGACGAAGCGGGCGAGATCACCCGCTATTTGTTAGGCGAAGGACTTCCCGGCGAATTTCCCTTCACCAACGGTGCCTATCGCGAGATGTACCTCGAGCCTTTGCGCGAACCGGAAGGCGGAAGTTTTGGCAAATCCCAGCCTAACGGAAAGAACGGTCACGCTAAGAACGGCAACGCCGCCGCGAAGCCGAAAGAAACCGAAGAACCGACGCGGCTTTTCTCGGGCTTCGGTTTGGCCGAAGATACGAACAAGCGTTTTCATTATCTCACCGGCCATCAACGCAGCGCGCGGCTGAGCACGGCCTTCGATGGCCCTACTCTTTACGGCATCGACAGCGACGCCGAGGGCGTCTTCGGGAAAATCGGCGAGGGCGGTCTCGCCATCGACACCTACGAAGACATGGTGCGCCTCTACGACGGTTTCGACATGGGCTCGCCGAGCTTTTCCGCTTCGATGACCATCAGCGGGCCGGCGCCGATCATCATGGCGATGTATATCGCCGCGGCGAAAAAACGCTTCGGCCCGAAGGTCGTCCCGAATCTGCGCGGCACCATCCAGGCCGACATTTTCAAGGAAGTGCAGGCGCAGAACGAGACGATCTTCCCGACGGAAGCATCGCTCCGTTTTCTTTGCGACATGATCGAATATACGACGGCCGAGATGCCGCGCTGGTATCCGGTGTCGATTAGCGGCTACCACATTGGCGAGGCTGGCGCGACGCCGGTGCAGCAAGCGGCTTACACAGTCTCGAATGGTTTTGCCTACGCGGAAATGCTCGCGGCTCGCGGCATCCCCGTCGATCAATTCGCGCCACGGCTTTCCTTCTTTTTGGATTGCGGACTCGATGTCGAATACATCGCCCTGGCGCGCGCTTCGCGCCGCATCTGGGCGATCGGGATGCGCGATGTTTTTGGCGCCAGTCACAAAGGCCAGATGTTCAAGCTGCACACGCAGACGAGCGGCCGTTCGTTAGTCGCGGCCGAATTCAAAAACAACCTAACGAGAACGGCGGCGGAGTTGATGCTCGCCTACATGAACGGCACGAACTCCTGCCACTCGAACAGCGCCGACGAACCGTTCACGACGCCGAGCGAAGAATGGATCCGCCTCGCCGCGCACGGGCAGGCGATTCTGCTCGATGAGTCTGGCATCTTCAAACACACCATGAACATGCTCACCGGTTCGCCGGGAATGAAGGCGGTCGAGCGCGCGGTTGAAGCCGCGATGCTGGAGGAATTCCGCCAGATCGAAGAACTGGGGGGCGTCTTGCCCGCGATTGAGCATCGCTACCAGCGCTCGCAGATCCAAACCGCGGCGCATCGCTACGAAGAACAGATTTACAACGGCACCCGGCCGATCATCGCGCTGAACAAATACAACGATCTCAAAGACGAGATGCCGGAAGTGAAAATGGTACGCACGCCGCAGGCGAAGAAGCAGTTGCAAGTCGACCGCCTAACGAAATTCAAAAGGCGGTACGCCGCGCAAGCGGAGCGCGCGCTCGATAAGCTGACCGACGTCGTGGAGAGTGGGAAAAACTGCTTCCCGACTTTGATCGAAACGGTGGAAGTATGTTCGTTAGGCCAGATCACCGGGCGCTTGCAGGAAGTGGTCGGGCGTTTCCGACCGATGGTGTAACACAGGCTACCAGCCTGTCGGGTAGCGCAGGCATCCTGTCTGCATACTGCCGGCTGAGGTGACAGGCTGGAAGCCTGTGTTACGAATTGCGATTTAGCCGCCTCCAACGAAGATAGCGCCCATGCCGGACAGTTCGGGCTACGCCTCCTTCGTATTTGCTGATCCTTCCGGCCGGCGCTGGCCGCGGTTGCGGCGGATTATTCTCCTCGTTTTGGCGGTCGCATTTGTCGGCGGCGTGCTTTTTGTGCGGACGCTTTTCGTCACTCCGCAGCTGCGGTTGCCCTTGACTTTGCGACACCTGAAAGGGCAGCTAAAGTCGTTGCAAAAGGTGAATCCGGCTCCACCTCCGGCGCCGCTGCAGATTCCGCTCTGGCAGAAATTTGGGGAAGCGCGGAAGGCGAGCAAGAAAATCACCGGGTCTGCGCCGCCCGCTTTTCCGCGAAAATCGGCTGCGCGCGAAGTGCATCTCGCCTTTTACCGCAACGGCGATCCTTACAGCTATGCTTCGCTCGAGCAGCACGCGGGGCAGATCACACATGTCTGCCCGGAATGGATGGCAGTCGTCAACGGGATGGGCGATTTGCAGATCGACGCTGACGCTCGGCTGCCCAAACTCGCGGCCGCGCATGGCATCGCTCTGATGCCGCTGCTAACGAATCTCCTCGGCGATGCCTGGCAGCCGGAAGCGATTGAGAACCTGGCCTCGGCCGGAGCGCCGCGGCAAAGTAAATTTTTCGACAACGTCCTCGCGGCATTGCGCGCCGCGAAGGCGGCGGGAGTGGTCATTGACTGGCAGCAGGTCGATCCGGCCTACACCGACAAGATTGCCGACCTGGTGAGCAACTTCGCCGATGCCTTGCACAAGGATGGCCGGGAACTCTGGATTTGCGTGAATCCCGGCGAAGCGCTGGACCTCGCCGATTCGGACAAAGTCATCGAGAAAACCGATCGCTTCGTGGCCTTACTTTATGACGAAACCTCGGAGGATGAAACGCCCGGCCCGCTTTCTTCGCGAGGCTGGTTTGATGGCTGGCTCGATGTGCTCCTGAGCGATGCCGATCCGCGGCAATGGATCATCGGCCTCGGCAGTTACGGTTACGACTGGACGAAAGGCCAGCCGGTGGCGGATCAAATCAGTTTCGCGGAAGCGATGAGCCGCGCGAGCTTCGCGGGGGCGCCCGGATTCTCGGCGGGCGCGCCCGATTACAACCCGACCTTCTCCTACGACGATGGAGACGACGAGCACACCGTTTCGTTCCTCGATGCCACCACATTTCTCAACGAACTGCGCAGCGCGCGGCAGAAAAAAGTGGGAGGCATCGCCGTGTTTCGGCTCGGAACGGAGGACTCGGCGATTTGGGATGCGATGAAGTTGCCGGCCAACACCCGGCTGAATGCGAGCACGCAGGAGAGGCTGGGAATTTTAAAGGGTACCGACACGATCGCGGATATCGGCGAAGGCGAGATCGTCTCTGTGGATGAGAGTCGATCGGATGGATTGCGCCGAATCAGCGTGGATGGGGCGGGGAATTTCACCGCGGCCTATTTGCACTTCCCGCAATTCCCCACGCTCTATCACCAAGGCGGAGGAAAACCGACCCAGGTTTCCATCACTTTCGACGACGGACCGGATCCGAAGTGGACCCCGCAGGTGCTCGATCTTCTCAAAGCGGCCAACATCAAAGCCGCTTTCTTTCTCGTCGGGGTGAATGCGGAGCGTTACCCGGATCTCGTTAGGCGAATCGTCGCCGAAGGCCATGAGATCGGCAACCACACCTACTACCACCCAAATCTCGGCGCCTGCTGGCCGGAGCATATCCGGCTGGAGTTGAACGCCACCCAACTCCTGCTCGAGACGATCACCGGCCGCACCACGACGCTTTTTCGCCCACCCTATGCCGCCGACACGAGCCCGAGCGGGATCAACGAGCTGCTGCCGTTGGAGATCGCGCAGGATCTGAACTATCTCGTTGTCCTGGAGAATATCGATCCGCAGGATTGGTCCCGGCCAGGAATAGACGTGATCGTCACTCGAGTGAAACAGCAGCGGCGCGATGGTAACATCATCCTGCTGCACGACGGCGGTGGCGATCGCTCAGAAACCGTCGCGGCCCTCCCGCAGATTTTGGATTATCTCAACACCCGCGGCGACACGGTGGTGCCGCTGAGCACCTTGCTCGGGACGACGCGCGACGCCCTCATGCCGCCGTCGTTAGGCGGAGCGCACACGATGGTGCGCCTGGTGAGCGGGACCGGTTTCCGATTGCTTCGCAATGTGGAGGAATTGCTTTGGGCTTTCATGATCGTGGCGACGGCCCTGACGGTAATCCGCACGCTCGTGGTCGTCTGGCTGGCAACGCGGTTCCGCCGGCGAGTGGATCATTTTGCCGAGCCAGTGAGCGTGCTAATTGCCGCCTACAACGAGGGAAAAGTGATTGCGGAAACGCTCCGCTCCGTGCTCGCGAGCCAGTACGGCGCTGAGATCGAAGTGATCGTGATCGACGACGGCTCGAACGACAATACCGCGGCGGAAGTGGAAGCGATCACCCGCGACGACAAACGCGTGCGGTTGTTGCGGCAAAAGAATTCCGGCAAAGCGGTGGCGCTCCGGCGTGGCCTCGGTGCCGCACAACATGGCATCATTACGTTCCTCGACGCGGATACCCATGTGCAGCCGGATACGCTCGGATTTCTCACTCAGCCGTTCGCGGATGTGCGCGTCGGCGCGGTCTCGGGGCACGCCAAGGTTGGAAATCTGAGAAAATTTCTCGCGCGTTGTCAGGCGCTCGAATACATCTGCGGCTTCAATCTGGATCGGCGCGCTTACACCCGCTGGGATTGCGTCACGGTGGTGCCCGGCGCGATCGGCGCCGCGCGCAAAGCGGCGATCGCGGAGGCGGGCTGGCTAAGCCTCGACACGCTGGCAGAGGACACCGACCTGACGCTCTCGCTCCATCGCAAAGGCCATCGCATCGAATATGCGCCCGCGGCCATCGCCTGGACGGAGGCGCCGGAAACAGTCCGCGCGCTCGCGCGCCAGCGGTTCCGCTGGGCTTACGGCACGCTCCAATGTCTCTGGAAACATCGCGATCTCACCTTTAACTGGCGCTATCGCGCGCTCGGCTGGTTCAGTCTCCCGAGTGTCTGGTTTTTCCAGATCATCCTCGTGGCCATCACTCCGTTCGTCGATTTTCTGCTCATCGCTTCGCTGCCTTTTGGAATTTGGGCCGCCGTGCTGCCTTTCGTCATCATCTTTCTCGCGACCGATCTTTTCATGGCGCTCCTCGCCTGCCTCCTGGAAGGCGAACCGCTCCTCCACGCCTGGCGGATTTTGCCGATGCGTTTGATTTACCGGCCGCTCCTCAGCTACGTGATTTGGAAAGCCGCCTTCCGCGCTTTCAAAGGTGTCTGGGTGAGCTGGGTCAAGCTGGAACGGACGGCCTCCGTCCCGGCGCGCACTTGAGTTCGTTAGGCAAAAACAACATCGCCGCATGGGCGATCATCGCTGCTTGTGGTTTCAGCCTTTACGGCTGTCGCAAGCCGGTGGTTGCGTCATCGGCCGAGACGAACAAGGCGATGGAGCTCGCAGTGCCGGCCAAGGGGAAATATACCGGCGCCTATATCGATTTCGGCGACCGCGAAGACGACGTATCGGTCGAGGCGATAGAAAATTTCGAAAACTTGGTGGGCAAACATCAGGCGATCATCGCCTCCTCCAGTTATTGGGGAGAGCAGACTTTTCCCACCCGCAATCTGGAAATGATCTCGCGTCATGGTTCGATCCCCTTGGTCTTCTGGTCGCCGTGGGATAGGCCTTACCTGCAGAATCGCGGGCCGGACCGTTTCAGCCTGCTCGAGATCATCAAGGGAACCTGGGACAGCTACATCGATCGCTGGGCCGATGCCGCGCGCGCCTTTGGCCGGCCGATGATCGTCTCCTTCGCCAACGAAATGAATGGCGATTGGTTTCCCTGGTCGGGCGCATTTTACGGCGGCAACAAAAAAGTGGAAGGTCAGCCTAACGACTGGGAGGGGCCGGAGACATTCAAGAAGGCCTACCGCCATGTCGTCGATCGGGTGCGCGCGCGCGGGGCATCGAACATTCAATGGATGTTTCACACCAACAACTACGCCGAGCCTAACGAGACTTGGAATTATCCCCCGGCCTATTACCCGGGCTCGAGCTACGTCGATTGGCTGGGCCTGAGCATTTACGGGCAACAAGTCGGCGGCGACGACTGGACGCCGATCGAGCCGTTGATCACCTGGCCCTATGATCAGATGGCCGCGGTCGATCCCGCAAAACCGATCATGGTCGCGGAGTGGGGAGTTGGAGAATTCCCGCGCGCCGGCGACAAAGCCGCCTTCATCACGGAGGGACTGGAACTCCTCGGCGCTCATTATCCGCGGATTAAAGCGGCGGTTTACTGGCACGAGCGCTGGCAGAACGATGACCTGACCTACAGCAATCTGCGGGTCAATTCGTCGGTCGAAGCGCTCCAAGCCTACCGCGCGGGCGTGGCCGATCCGGAGTGGCTGAGTAAGCCGATTTGGCGGCCGGTCAGGAAGTGATTGTCATCCCTTAGCGGAAGCGAGGGCCCTCGCAAGCGGCCTCCGGCCCGGCCTGTCATCAACGCCGTGAAACGCCTGTGAGGTCCCTCGCTCCGCTCGGGATGACAAATGGGCGCGGCGCCTAACGATTCGGCTCGCGCGGTTCGCGATGCGCCAGCTTGAGCGGCTTCGCTTCTTTCAGGACATGCCGCGCGATGACCAGGCGCTGCACCTCGGAGGTGCCTTCGCCGATCGTGCAAAGCTTGGCGTCGCGCAGATAACGCTCGATCGGCAGATCACGGCTGTAACCGTAGCCGCCGTGAATTTGCATCGAGCGATCGCAAATCTTTACCGCGGATTCCGAGGCGAAGAGCTTCGCCATGGCCGATTCTTTCGTCGTGTTCTTGCCCTGGTCCTGCAAATGCGCGGCGTGCATCGTCATTACTTCGCTCGCTTCCAGTTCCATCGCCGAATCGACCAGCATCCATTGAATGGCCTGGAAATTTCCGATCGGATGCCCGAATTGCTTCCGCGAATTGGCATAGGAATTCGCGCGATCGAAGGCGGCCTCGGCGATTCCCACCGCCAGCGCGGCAATGCTAATGCGCCCACGATCGAGCACCGTTAGCGCTTGCTCGCGACCTCGTCCGCGTTCGCCCAGAATCTCCGCCTTCGAATTCGTGAAACGAAGCTCGGAAGTTTCGCTCGCGCGCATTCCGTAGGTGTGAATTTTCCGCACCGGCGTGACCTGGTCCTTCATCATGATGAAGGCGCTGATCTCGTTCTTGCCCGTGTCGGTCCTGCCGGTGGTAGCGATGACGATGAGCAGATCGGCCACGCGCCCGCTGGTGATGAAATGCTTCATTCCGTTCACCTGCCAGTGGTCTTCATGCGCAGTGGCGAGCGTCTCGATCCCGCCGGTGTCGCTCCCCGCATTTGGCTCGGTCAAGCCCCAGCCGCCAATCCATTCCCCACTCGTTAGGCGGGGGAGATACTTCCTCTTCTGTTCCTCGGAACCGAAAAGATTGATCTGTCCCACGGAGAGTGCGTTGTGCGCCGCGACGTCCATCGCGAGCGAAGCGCAGGCCTTGCCCAGCTCCTTGACCGCGAGCGCCGCAGCGACATAGCTCAAACCGCGACCGCCGTATTCCTTCGGGGCGACCATCCCCATCAAGCCGAGCTCGCCGGCCTTCGAAAAAATCTCGCGCGGCAGTTGTTCGTCGTGATCCCATTGGTCGGCGTGCGGCAACACTTCGTCGCGGGCAAATGCGGAGAGGCGCTCGAGAAAGGCGCGTTCGTCGTCGGTCAGTGGGTGTTCGAGAATCATAAGCGAGAAGATGGAGCGGGAGTGGTCATCCGGCGAAGAGAAAAGCGGCGCGGCGGTTGCATTCCGGGGAGCCCGGGCTGCCAGCCCGTCGCATCGGGCGAGTCTCTCCAATGCAGTCTTGCACGGAGCGCAACCTGTGAAAGATCGGCTCCTGTGGCACCTCGCTGCGTGGTGTTCGGCGCACACTGCACCAAACAAACCCGACAGCCTTCAGGGTGCTCCCCGGAAATCTCGCCGGAAGCGACGACGATCTGCCGGGTAGCGCACTCGTCCTGGGCGCTGGTTGCGGTGTTCCACCGCAACGAACTTTTTCTCGCTGCCTGGGGCCGCAGCTTGAAATGCGCCGTAAAGAAAAGTTCGCGCGGTTGGACGCCGACGCCAGCACTCGGAACGAGTGCGCTACCCGGAGAGACATTCCGCGCCTGGGAGCGGGATTCAAATTGTGAGCATCACCGACCGCGCCTTAAGCTGGGCGCATCCATGGCTCTGCAAATAGATGCTGGAGCAAGTGCGCGCACTCGAATCGCAGCGCGACTCCTGCCATTCCTTTTTCTCCTCTACGTCGCGAACTATCTCGATCGCACGAATATCGCCTACGCGACGTTGGGGATGAAAGGCGACCTCGGCCTGAACGATTCGGTCTTTGGCACGGCCAGCGGGATTTTCTTTATCGGCTATCTCGGACTGCAGATTCCCGGTGCGCTGCTGGTGGAACGGTGGAGCGCAAGGCGGTTGCTTGCGATAACACTGATCACGTGGGGCGCCCTAACGACACTGACAGGTTTTGTGCGTACTCCGCTGGAGCTTTACGGCGCGCGTTTCCTGCTCGGCGCGGCTGAGGCAGGGTTCTTTCCTGGTGTCATTGTTTATCTTTCCCATTGGTTCATTTATCAGGACCGCGCGAAGGCGGTGGCGCGGTTCATGTCCGCCATTCCGGTTGCTTACATTCTTGGCGGGCCTATCGCCGGTGGAATCCTGGGGATTCATGGGCTCGGCCTTCCTGGCTGGCGATGGCTCTTTTTACTGGAAGGCATTCCCGCGATCGTACTTGGAATAGCAACCCTCTTCCTTCTGCCAGATCGGCCTAACGAAGTGCGATGGCTCCAGCCTAACGAACGCAATTGGTTGGCGGCTCGCCTGGCCGAAGAGCGGCGCGCCAAGGCGGATGTCGAGCAGGTAACGATCGGGCAGGCGCTCCGCCAGCGACCGGTGGTGCTACTCACAGCCGGCCTCTTCTTCTGCTATACCGGCGGCTATTCCTTTTGGTTCTGGATGCCGACCATGCTGAAACGGCTGACGGGATGGACTGACCTGCAACGCATCGGTTGGATTGGCGCGATCCCATTTATCGTCGGCCTCATCGGAATGCTGCTGCTCGGTTGGAACTCCGATCGCACGCGTGAGCGCCGCTGGCATTTCGCCATCCCACAACTTACCGCTGCGCTGGGGCTAAGTGCGTGGTTTGTCCTTCCCCATTCCAACACGCTGCTCATCGTGGTGTTCAGCTTGTTGGGTTTCGGGACCACCGCCTATTTGCCTTCGTTTTGGGCGATGCCGAGCGCGTTTCTCACCAGCTCAGCCGCAGCCGCCTCGGTCGGATTCATCAATTGCACCGCTAGTATTGGCGGATTCGTCGGTCCGAAAATAATTGGCGATCTCAGCCAGCGCACCGGCTCATTCGAGAGCGGATTTATTTTCATGATCGCGTGCTGGACAATCGCGTCAGTGCTGGTGCTGCTCTGTCCGCGTGAAGCCTCAGCGAAGGTGGGACGGGATTTACAGGATTAACGGGATTAAGAAACAATCCTGAAATCCTGTTAATCCTGTCTGCTTCTTTCAACCTTCAGGGCCGGTCTTCGGCGTTGGCGATTACCTGGCGGACGGTCGCGCTCGAATTGATATTGACCTCTAACTGCATTCCTGACGAAATCGCAGGATGATGAAAACTCAAATTGCAGTAGTAGCAGTGGCCCTCTCGTTGGTGGCGACAGCAGCCTGTTTTGCGGCCAGCCCTCAGTTGGGTAATTGGAAGCTCAACGAAGCGAAGTCGAAGCTCCCGGCGGGGATGGGGAAGAACACGACGGTCACTTACGTGGAACAGAAGGACAAAATTAAGGTGACCGTGGAAGGCGTGGACAAGAGTGGAAAACCGACGCACAGCGTTTGGGTCGGCAAGTTCGATGGGAAAGCCTATCCGGTGAAAGGCAATCTGCCCTACAACTCCGTCGCCTACAAAATGGTGGACGATCGGACCAATGACATCACGACGATGAAGGACGGCAAGATGATCTGGTCCGGGAGGATCACGGTCGCGGCAGATGGCAAAACGCGCACGGTCACCATTAACGGCACGGACGCGGAAGGAAAGAAGTTCAAAGGCAAGGCCGTTTACGACAAAGAGTAGGTAGGTCTGCTCAAGTAATCTTCTGCATGGGCGCTTCGGAAACCTTTGTCGTCCGGAGCGCTCATTTCAGTTGGTCAGCTTCTGAAAGCGCGGATCCTTGCGCAGCGGATCCCAGACCGGATCAAGCTTGAGCAGCGCGGGGGAAAGGGCGACGCCACCGGAGGGCAACGCCATCACCTCGCGCAGCGTCGCGATCGCCTGATCGTATTCGCCGACGCTCGAATAAAGTTGCGCCAACCAGGTCAGGTAGCCGGGGCCACTGTAATTGTCGCGGCTCACCGACATCAGCGTTGTCGCCGCCCGCCCTTCGCGAAGGGCTTCCTCCTTGAGCCCCAACCCGGCGGCCGCGAAGCCCAGGGCAAGATGCAGGTCGGCATCGTCGGGGCTTTGCGGTAAAGCGGCCTGCATCTGCGTGCGCACTTCGTTGAAAAGTGGCTGCGCTTTGGCGCGGTCACCTGCAGCTTGATAGGCGAAGGCGAGATAAAGACGCCGGGGCAAAGTGACGTTGCTCTCATCGCCCCAGTTGGTTGCGGTATCGGTCTCCGCCACCTTTGCGGCAGCAGGGTAATCACGCGACCACCAATGGAGCTGATAGATGGACTGGGCATTCCCGGAATAGTCGTCGTTCCCAACAGTCAGCGAGCCAACCGCGGCGCGCAGGGGAGCGAGGTCACCCTTCCAGACCACATTGTTAAACGCCTGCGTAATCAGTTCGTCGGTCGGATCCCGGGTCACAGCCACGGCGCGCGCAAACACCGGATCGGCCTCGGCGTAACGGCGCAAAGCCTGATAAGCAACGGCCAGTTGGTCCACCGCCAGGCTGCTGCGCGGATCGAGCACGATCGCGCGTTGCATATGAGGGATGGCCTCGGTCCATCGACCTTGGCGGCGCAAGATGGCGCCAACATAGAGCTCGACCGGGGAGCTGTTGGGCAGGGATTTCCGTGCGAGCTCGAGTTGCTGCAAAGCCTGCGCGTAATCGCGATGGCCGTAGTACCAGTAAGTCCCAAGGGCCACGTGCGCCTCGCCCAGATCCGGTTGTAGAGTGAGGGCTTGCTCCGCCGCGGCCTTGGCGGCCGTCAATCGCGCCTCGGTATGTTCGGGGACCGACCAATAGACTCTCGTGTGGGTCTGGGAGAGCATCGCCGCGGCCAGCGCGAAACCCGGATCCGCGCTCAGCGCCTGCTGATAGAGGTCAATCGCCAGCGGCAGCTCCCGGGCCGCGAGAGCGGTCTGGTCGTAACCGCGCTGGAAGTGAGCATTGGCGCGTAGATAGAGATCGTGGGCCTCGGGATTCTGTGTCGGCACGCTGGCGATGCGCGCCGATTCCGCTGGCAGTAACCGCGCCTGCAAGGCATCGGCGACCTTTTCCGCCACGTCGCGCTGCACCCCGAAAATATCCTTCAAGTCACGGTCGTAACTCTGCGCCCAGAGATGACTGTCACTACGCGCGTCGAGCAACTGCACGTTGATATGCACCGCATCGCCGGCCTTCTGCACGCTGCCTTCGAGCACCGTCGCCACGCCGAGTTGCTCGGCCACGATTTTTAAATTCGGCGGCCGGCTGGCGTATTGCTCAGTCGAGGTGCGCGAGATCACCTTGAGGTCGCGAATCCCCGCCAGCCGCGTTAGGATTTCGTCCTGCATCCCAGTCGCGAAGTAGACGTTGTCCTTTTCGGCGCTGAGGTTCTCAAACGGCAGCACCGCGATGGACTTGGCGGAAATACTGTTGCTAGACCTGGACTCGTTAGGCACTGCGGCCCGGCGGGGTGCAAGCACGAACTTGTCGAAAACAAAATATCCAAGCGCGAGCGCGAGCACGGCGATGATCATGCGGTCCATGCGCCGGGCGGTTTGCGGCCCGATGGATTCCTCGGGCGCAACCTCGGCATCGCGCTTCAGCCCCTCGGGTGTCATTTCGAAGACCCAGCTAAAGATCAGCGCGAGGATGAAGCCGAGCGCGAGGGTGACGATCAGTCCACGCAGCGCCCAGCTCGGTACATCAAATATCGGGAGCACAGTGCTCGCGACCTGGGTTAGTAACCAGGCGCCGACGAGATACAGCCCAGCCACCCGAATGACGTTGC
>JBBSGS010000019.1:0-18697 GCA_038253875.1 Chthoniobacterales bacterium | reverse complement strand
GAAAACGCTTCCGCCTTTCGATAACTCCGCCATGGATGGCTACGCGGTGCAGGCGGAGTCCTGCCGGGCGGGAGCGCGCCTGCAGGTGATCGACGAACAGCCGGCCGGAGCGGACCGCCGCCTAACGCTGGGAGCGGGGGAGGCGATCCGTATTTTTACCGGAGCGCCGCTCCCGGCTGGAGCTGACGCGGTCATCATGCAGGAGGATGTGACGCGCGAAGGAGACGTCATCGTCGCGCGCTGCGACGCGGAGCGCGGAGAATTCGTTCGGCGGCTGGGTTCCGATCTGGCTGAGGGACAGAAGATTCTCGGGCGCGGTGAGGAGATCGTCGCGCAAACCGTCGGCTTGCTCGCTTCCCAAGGAATGGCCGAGATCGAGGTTGGCACGATTCCGAGAGTGGCGATCGTCTCGACCGGGGATGAGCTGACGCGGCTCGGAGAAACGCCTTTGCCGGGGCAGATTTTCGAGAGCAATTCCGTCATGCTGCACGCCCTCGCCCTCCGCGCCGGCGCCAACGTATCCATGGTCGAGCATGCGCCCGATTCGCTTGAGCGATTGACGGAAACTCTCCGCCACGGTCTGGAAAGCGATGTCTTGATCGTGAGCGGCGGCGTTTCAGTTGGCGACCACGATCTGGTAAAGCCGGCGTTAGGCGCGCTCGGCGCCGAGATCGCGCTTTGGCGGGTTGCGATCAAGCCGGGGAAACCGTTTCTTTTCGGGCAGGCCAGGGGTTGTTTGATCTTTGGGTTGCCGGGAAATCCGGTTTCCGCCTTTGTCACATTCCTGAAGTTCGTTAGGCCGGCGCTCCGCAAAATGGCGGGCGCGTCGGAGGAAAATCTCGGGCTGCGCACGGTGCCGGCGCAGCTCGCGGGCAGCGTCAGCAACGAGGGCGACCGCGCGCATTATTTGCGCGGCATATTGCGCACCGCGGTGTTCACGCTCAGCGGGCGCCAGGAATCCCATGCCCTCTTCGGCCTGAGCCGGGCGAACGCTCTCTTGCGAGTGGCGCCCGGCAGCCGGCTCCAGGCCGGTGCGGCGGTGACGGTCGAGGTCCTGGATTAATTCGTCTCTCCGCGGAAAATGAAACGCGCGGGACAATAGCTCGATGCGTTTCTTTAAGGCCGGCATCCGCGTGATCGCGGTGGCTTTTTCGCTTCCAGTAGTCGAGACGTAGTTCGAGATGGGTCTCACTGAATATCAACGCAAACGGAATTTCGCCGTCACCGCGGAGCCGAGCGGGGCGAAGAAGCCGCGGCCCAACCCTGTCGCCGGCGCGTCCCGGTTCGTCATTCAAAAACATGACGCCAGCCGACTGCATTACGATTTCCGCCTCGAAATGGAGGGCGTCCTGAAATCGTGGGCGGTGCCCAAGGGACTGCCTTGGAAGCGCGGCGAAAAACATCTCGCGGTCGAGGTCGAAGATCACCCGATCGATTACGAAACTTTCGAGGGCATCATCCCGGCCGGCAACTATGGAGGCGGTACCGTCATGGTCTGGGACCGCGGGAATTATTTCGTGCATGGCGAAAAGCCACTCGAAGCGCTCGCCCAGGGCCGGCTGCACATGGTGCTCGAGGGCACCAAGGCGAAGGGCGATTGGGCGCTCATCCGCACCCGCAACGAGGGTGGCAAAAACCAATGGCTGCTTTTGAAAAGCGACGCGGACGTAAAACCGATCTCAAAAAAGCGTGATGACGAATCGGCCAAGAGCGGCCGGACGATGAAGCAGATCGCGCAGGATCGCGACGCCGAATGGGAATCGAATCGCCCCGCGGACGACAGCGCAACGAATGGTCTGCGCGCGCGCGTGCGCAAAGCCGTGGCGCGCAAAGGAAGCGCCGTTAAAAAAAAAGCCTCAGGTCCGGGCAAGGTAAAAAGCGCCGGTCCCGCGCTGCCTGATTCGCTGCCTGCGGCGAAACCGCGTTTCATCCCGCCGATGAAACCGAGGCTGATCGAGGCGTCCCCGGCGAAGGGCGGCTGGATTTACGAACTGAAGTTCGACGGTATTCGCGCGCTCGCCATCAAGTCGGACGTAAAAGTAAAGCTGACATCGCGGAACGAGAACGACCTAACGAAAAAGTTTAATGAAGTTGCGATGGCGATCGAAGAGCTACCCTGCGCGGAATGTGTCATCGATGGCGAAGTGGTCGCGCTCGACCAGGAGGGCCGTTCCTCGTTTCAACTTCTGCAGGCGCGCGAAATGGAAGGCCGCGCCACCCCACTTTATTACTACGTTTTCGATCTTCTCCAGCTCGAAGGCAAAGCGCTGACCGGACTTCCCCTAACGATTCGAAAAGAAACGCTGCGCCAGCTCTGCGCGGCGGCGAGCGATCCGCTGCGGTATTCCGGTGAGCTCGGGGATGACGCCGAAATGCTCCTGCCGGAAGTGGAGCGCCGCGGTCTGGAGGGCATTATCGGCAAGCGGGCCGATTCGATCTACGAGCCCGGCCGCCGGAGCGGCGCGTGGATCAAACTCAAGTGCCTTAACGAACAGGAATTTGTTATCGGCGGCTACACGCCGCCGGGAGGCGCGCGCAAACATTTCGGCGCACTCCTCGTCGGCTTCTACGAAAAAAAGAAGCTGCTTTTCGCCGGCAAAGTCGGAACCGGTTTTGACACCAAAATGCTCGCGCACCTGCACAAAAAGTTTCAGGCCGAGGCGAGGGAAGATTGTGCTTTCGCCGATCTCCCGTCAAAGCAGGGCGGCGCCTGGGTTCAAGGGATCACGCCCGCGATGATGAGAAAGTGTCATTGGGTGAACCCGGTCTTTGTTTGCCAGGTGAAATTTGCCGAGTGGACCCGCGACGCGAAGCTGCGTCAACCCGTTTTCCTCGGTCTGCGCGAAGACAAAGCGCCGTCTGAGGTGAAGAAAGAGAAGCCGGCCTAACGAGTCAGGCTGATTGATCGGGCGCAGCCAGGACGGCTGGCCGCAGCTTGGAACGCTGTCGCGCAGACGGTGCCGTCGTGGTTTCTGAGGTGATAGTGCAGCAATGTGTCGCTCCTACGGAGCTTGGATCTGATCGGGTCGTCGTTCTATAAACATTCGCCGCCTCCGGCACTCTCTGCGATACACGATAAACAAGTACCCGTGAAGCTTGGATTTGCGCGGGATTGCCTAACGACGCCGATACCCGCGTCGCCCAGAGGGCGACGTCTACAGAGGCGCGTTTAGGCGTTGGAAGAGCGCGCGCAACGCGACTGGCGAGCTCGCGGCTAGGGCGCCGGCGAGCAGAATGCGGCGCACTTGTTTGCGCGGGACTTTAATTTTTTCGGAAGTCGGCCCGGCGCTCCGCAAAAGCGCGATCGTGCTCGCGCCAATCAAGGCTGGGAGGGCGGTGGCGAAGCGCATTCGCCAGTTCGTTAGGGCGGCACAATAGTCTATCCCGGCGCCGATGCCTTCTCGCGCCCGCTCGAGCCAGCGCGCGTAAATGTCGGCCGCCGGCGCCAGTTCCTCCGCCGGCAGATAATCGCGGCCATTCTTCAAATCGGCGCTGCGATCGCGGAGCACGTTAATTAGCTGCAAGCCTTTGCCGTACTCAATCCCGAGCCTTGTCATCTCGTTAGGCGAAACGGTGGCGAACGGCGTCACGTGTCGAGTCCCGAGTTTGGTCCAGAATTCGCCCACGCAGCCCGCCACCAGATAGGTATATTCATCCAGTTCGGCGGCATTCTGCAACGAAGTCGCGGTCGCCAAATCGCCGAATCTTCGCAAATCGAGTTCCTGTCCCCTAACGATGGTCTGGAGGAGAGCGCGAACGTCGGCCCGGTCCGGGGGGTCGAGCCTGGTGAGCCAGTCGATGGCTTCGCACAGATGCTCGATCAGCGTGCGTTCGTGCGCGTCGCTCTGCTGCGTGGCGAAATCCCGCAACGACTCTGCTACCGCATCGAAATCCAGCTCTCCCGCAATGACGCCGGCGAAGGCGCGCAAAGTCGTTAGGCGGGCGCGCGCCGAGATGCTCGCCGTGTCTGCGATGGTGTCGGTCGCGCGCGCCAGCAGATACCCCAGGCTGACCGGCTCCCGCAACGGACGCGGCAGAAAACGTAGCGTGAGGTAAAACGATCGCGAAACGGATTTGAGAATCGCCTTCACCGGCCCACGTTGCGAATCTCGATGCGGGACTGACCCGCATTGCCCAGCCCCATCTGCGCGGCGATGCCGACGTGCGCGCCAGTGCGGATGATCGATGGAAATTTCTGTTGTTTGCGCCAGGCCTCGAGCTGACGGCCGGCGACCGCATCGATCGCAACCGGATCCTTGCTCGCATACAGGGTGTTGAATTGTATGGCGTAGTTCGGTTGCGATTGCGGCCCGCCCGCGTATTCGGCGAGCAATCCGTCCATCAGGTTGAGCACCACTTTTTTGCCAATATGTGGATCGCTGAAAATTTCCGGGATGCTCGAGGCGCCGTAATCCGGCGGAATGCCGAAGCGACGCCAGTTATCGATATTGGGAATGGTGACGTTGTAGAGGCAGCCGGCGATGCCGTTGCGTTCGCTGTTGCTCAGCACAGGGACGTTGATGATTTTCGTGACTTCGTTCGCTACGATTTTGGCGAGGTGGCTCACGCTGCTGGTGTTTAACTCATCGGTCAGGAGCGGCGTTTCGCCTTTGCCGCCGACGTAGTCGAGATCGCCCCAGATCAGGTTGCCGAGGAAAGGCGCGGAAACGGTCGCCTTCGGATCGTAGCCGTCGCGCGGCGGGATCGAACGCAACTGGTAACCTTCGTTGCTGGCGTAGCCCGCTTGCTTGATTCCGCCTAACGAGCGGTCCCAGACGATGATGTTCTGGCGCGACTGCCCGGAGGCGACGAGGCCGTCGACGAGGGCGTTGACGACATCCCGATGGGTGGTGAAGATTTCTCCGCCGGCCGCGGAAATCTTGATGCCCACCTTGTCGTTAGGGGAAACGAGTGAGCGCCAGGCGCGGGTGACGTCGGGCTGGTGCGTGACCGCGAGGAGCAGCTCGTTGACCATCCGCCTAACGATGACCGGATCGCTCCGGTAGCCGTGCATCGCGCCGGCATCGTAGGCGCGATAGACGATCGACGTGGCCGGCGCCGTAGGCAGCTCAGGCGGGGCCGGCGCCTGCGCGGAAGCGGCGCGGAGAAAAAGGCAGGCGCACCCGATGCCGGCGGCGAGAAAAGCGATTGAGCGGGAGAGGCGAGCGGCGATGGTGGACTCTATGGGCGAGAGCGGGGATGACAACTGCGCGGGGGAGAGCGTGGTGCGGCACATTTACGTGCACATTCCGTTTTGCGCCCGCATTTGTCCTTACTGCGCGTTCTACAAAGAGCGCGCTGATCCCGCGCAGACCGGGCGTTTTTGCCAAGCGATTTTGGCTGAGCTGGCTCGAAGCGCGTCGCATTTGGAAATTGTAGACGCTTCGCTCTGCGAAGCGCGAGAAGAAGCCGGAGCGCACACCCGCGCCTCCCAGAGGGAGGCGTCCACAGGGGGCGGCAACGTCCGACCGCACACGATTTTCTTCGGCGGCGGGACACCAACTGCCCTAACGACTTCGCAACTCAGCTCGCTGCTCGAGGGGTTTCAAACGGAGCTTGATTTGTCGCAGCTCGTGGAGTGGACCTTCGAGTCGAATCCCGGGAGCGTATCCGAAGGCAAAGCGCGCCTCCTGCGCGAGCGAGGAGTCAACCGCATCAGCCTTGGCGTGCAATCGTTTGATGACGGCTTGCTCGAGTTGCTCGGACGTGAGCATTCTGCGGCGCAGGCGGAGAAATCCTTCGAATTGCTGCGGCGCAACGGCTTCCAGAATCTGAACATCGACCTGATGTTTGGTTTGCCCGGCCAAACGCTGCCGCAATGGACGCAGACGTTGCAACGCGCCATCGCGCTTCAACCCGAGCATGTTTCCGCGTATTGTTTGACCTACGAAGAGGACACGGACTTTTTTCTGCGCCATGCGCGCGGGGAATTTCGGAGCGACGCGGATGCGGAGGCCGCTTTTTTTGAAACGACCACCGAAATCCTGGCCGCGGCCGGATTGGCGCAGTACGAGATCTCGAACTTCGCCCGGCCCGGATTCGAATCGGTGCACAACCGCGCTTATTGGCGCGGCGAAAATTATCTCGGCATCGGCCCGAGCGCGGTCTCGACGCTGGGGTTGCGACGCTGGCAGAACGTCTGCGATTACCGTGCCTACGCCGATCGCATCCTCGCAGGAGAAAGCGCTTCGACCGGCGACGAAATCCTGACTCCGGAAATGAAGCGCGCGGAAGCGATCGCGCTCGGGCTCCGGACCGGCGCCGGGATTCCGGCGGAATGGATGGCGCATCGGCCTAACGAAATCGCAGAGTTCGTCGATCTCGGGCTGATTCAGCGCGACGCGCGGCGTGTCGTGCTCACGCGTTCGGGACGTTTGCTCGCCGATTCCGTCGCGGAAGCGTTCGTCTAATCTTCTTCCTCGCCCGCTCCAGTTTCGCCCGATTCCGCCTCGGGTTGAATCCCGTCCTCTTCCATTTTGCGCAGGACGTCGCTCATGTCATCGACCTCGTCCCAAACTTCCTGGCTGACGTAGATCTGCGCTTTTTGCTGGACCGCCATGGCGATGCAATCGCTCGGACGGCCATCGAGCTCGACGATTTTTTTCTGCTGCAGCTCGTTCTCGGCGCGAATGATCATGCGCGCGTAATATGTGGCGTTTTTCAGGTCGTTGATAATGACCCGCTCCACCCGCGCGCCGAGCGCGGTCATGAGATGGCCCATCAAATCATGGGTCAGCGGCCGCTCCTTCATCGTGCCGCGCATGAACATGGTTATGGCGCTACCGACGCTTTGATCGACGTAAATGATAAACACTTTGTCGGCATTACCGAGGAAGACCGCGCACCCTCCACTCGTCGGTAAAACTGCGCGGACCTGCACCTCGATGACCGTTTTATTCATCGCCACGATGGTACCCGCACGGCGACGAAAAACAAGAATTCGCCAATAACCGCGCGGGGCGGCGCACCCTCCTCGGGATTTGTCTGCGGCCGCGCTTGCATGTGGGGCGCGCTGATTGAATATGCGTTCCTGCCCGTGCCCGCTCCTGAAAAATCCAAGTCCGATTGGGACATCGACGCCGCCATTGCCACCTATAACGTGGACGGTTGGGGAGCCGGATATTTTTCTGTTAACGGCGCCGGCAACGTCGTGGCCAAGCCACTCAAGGAAGCCGGCGGGGCGATCGATCTGCTCGAAGTGGTGAAGGAGGCGCGCGAGCGCGGGCTCAGTTTTCCCTTGGTCATTCGTTTCCAGGATTTGCTCCGGCATCGGGTGGAAACGGTCAACCGCTCCTTCCAGGCGGCGATCCAGGAGTTCGGTTATCGGAACGATTATCGCGGGGTTTTTCCGATCAAGGTCAACCAGCTGCGCGAGGTGATCGAGGAGATCGTCGAGGCGGGGGCGCAATTCCATTTCGGGCTCGAAGCCGGGAGCAAGCCGGAGCTGGTCGCAGCGCTCGCGATGCATCAGGACCCGGAAAGTTTGATCATCTGCAACGGCTACAAGGACCGCAATTTCATTCGCACCGCCATGCTCGGCCGGCGGCTCGGCAAGTCGGTCATTGTCGTGGTGGAGAAGCTCGAAGAGCTGGAGCAAACGCTGCGGATCGCGAAGGAAGTGGGGGTCGAGCCGCTTATCGGCATTCGCGTGCGCCTGCACAGCAAGGGCGCGGGCAAATGGACGACGAGCGGCGGAGAGAATGCGAAGTTCGGTTTGAGCACGACGAACCTCGTGGCCGCGAGCGAGATGCTGAAGCAGGCGGGGCTCGGGCAATGTCTCAAGCTGGTCCATTTCCACGTAGGCTCGCAGGTGCCCGACATCTCGACGATCAAGAGCGCGGTGCGGGAGGCGGCCCGTTATTACGCGAAACTTTCGCAGATGGGCCACTCGTTAGGCTATCTCGACGTGGGCGGCGGGCTGGGGGTGGATTACGACGGCTCACGCACCAGCTTCGACAGCTCCACGAACTACTCCCTGCAGGAATACTGTAACGATGTCGTTTACAATATCATGGAGGTCTGCGACTCCGAAGGGGTCGCACATCCGGCGATCGTGAGCGAAGGCGGGCGCGCGATCGTGGCCCATCATTCGGTGCTCGTGGTCGAGTCGTTCGGCTCGATCGAGAAAGACATCCAGGTGCGGCCGATCGAAGCGACGGCGAGCGACCCGAAGCCATTGCGCGACATCCTCGAAGTGCAGGGGAAACTGAAGCGCGCTAATCGCATCGAAACGCTGCACGACGCCCAACAGATCAAGGAGGAGACGCAGCAGATGTTTAATCTCGGGCTGCTCGATCTCGAATCGAAAGCGAAGATCGAATCGGCCTACTGGCAGCTCGCGGCGCAGATCGTGGCGCTGCACCGCGGCTTGAAATATGTGCCCGAGGAAGTGAAGGAACTGGAGACGTCGTTAAGCGATCAATACATCTGCAACTTCTCCGTTTTCCAATCGCTCCTCGATCATTGGGCGCTCGGCCAGCTCTTCCCGATTATGCCGATCCATCGCCTCACAACGCAGCCCGATCGCAACGGCACGCTCGTCGACATCACCTGCGATTCCGACGGCAAGATCAACAAGTTTACCGACCTCCAGGATGTGAAGGATACGCTCCCGCTGCATCGGATTGAACCCGGGGAGATTTACTATCTCGGGGTGTTCCTGGTTGGCGCCTACCAGGACATCATGGGCGATCTGCACAATTTGTTCGGGCGCGTCACGGAGGTGCATGTCTTCCTCGATGAAGATGAGGAGTCCGGTTGGTACATCGAAGAGGTGATCGAGGGCAGCACGATCGGGCAGGTGCTGGCGCTGACGCAGTGGGACAAGATTGAGCTAATGCGCTTGATGAAGACGCAGGTGGATGCGGCGATTAAAAGCGACCGGCTCAAGCCTAACGACGCCATGAAATTGCTTGCCGATTACGAGCGCGGTTTGCAGGGCTACACTTACCTGTCGCTCAACGGGACGAACTTGCCGTCGAATGGCACTGCCGTTCTGACGCCGGTCGCCTGATCGGGTCTCATTCGATATCCGGACGGGACTTCGCGAGGACGTTTTTAGGCTCTCGGGCGAAACGTATATACCGGTAAGGCCAGCGTCGTCATTGCCGTGGGCTGCGCATGCAAGCTGCTTTTCAAGAGGCGAACCGGGCGCGATGCAGACTCTTTTTTCCCTCTTCAAAGAACGCTGGCAGAACCTATCGTTGCGCGGGAAAGGGGTCGTCGTGCTGGCGGGCCCAGCCCTGGCCACGATTATCTCCGCGGTCTTGTTTTTTGTGACCAAGGAAAAGGCGGATCAGGCCGCTAGCTTGGTGATGCACACCATGCTGGTGCAGCAGCAGGCCGAAGAGGTGATTTCTTTGCTCACCGATAGCGAAACGGGAATGCGTGGATATCTCCTTACCCGCGACCCGGCCATACTCGGCGCGCATGACGAAGCGGTGGCGAAACTTCCGGGAGCGATCGCGCGGCTTGAGCAACTGGTGCGTGATAATCCGCAACAATTAAAACGCGTCCGCCTATCGATTGCGCCGTTGGTTCAGAAGCGACTTGCAATCGAGACCATGTCCTACACAGCCTTCCAGCGGCAGGGCCTCGATTCGGCGCTGCAGAAAATCGTCACGGCCGGCAATTCTTCGATGAAAAAGGCGCGCGTCGCCGTTGCCGAATTCCTCACCGCGGAAAGCAGCCTCCTGGACCTGCGTCAGGAACACGAACTACGGCTGAAGAAACGTACCGGTCTGGCGATTCTGCTTGATGTCCTGATCGGCCCCGCCCTTGGTCTGGGCGCGATCTCCCTCTTCGTTCGCGGCATCGTGACCCGAGTTCAATGCATCGTGGAGGAGACTGAAGCGCTGCAGCGGGAAGAGCCGTTGCCAGAGCAACCAACGAGCAAAGATGAAATCGGCCAGCTTAGCCGCGCCTCCCGCGAAGCCGGGAAATTACTCGCGCAACGTCGGGAAGAATTGAAAATCGCGAAAGAAAAAGCGGAGGCTGCCAATCGAGCGAAAAGTGAGTTCCTGGCCAACATGAGCCACGAAATCCGCACCCCGCTAAATGGGATCATCGGGCTGACCGATCTGACTCTGGGGACCGAGTTGAGCAGCGGGCAGCGCGATTATCTCGGCATGGTGAAGAATTCCGCCGACCTGCTCCTCTCCCTGGTCAACGACATCCTCGATGTTGCGAAAATCGAGGCCGGAAGACTTTCACTCGAAACAACTTCCTTCGACCTGCACAAGATGATCAACCGCAAGAGCCACCTCGCTTTGCGAGCGAGTGAGAAAGGCCTCACTCTGACTTACGACATCGGCCCCGACGTTCCCCGCTTTGTTAGAGGCGATGCTCTGCGTTTACACCAGACACTGGTTAATTTAGTGGTGAACGCGATCAAATTTACCGCAGTCGGCGGAGTGCAGCTTCGGGTTGCCACTTGCGCGATGCCGGAAGCGGAGATCGGCCTGCAATTTTCCGTGAGCGATACCGGCATCGGGATCCCGGTGGAAAAACAGCAGCTGATTTTCGAAGCGTTCACCCAGGCGGATAGCTCGACGACCCGCGAATTTGGCGGCACCGGTCTCGGTCTCGCCATCTGCGCTCAACTCGTTAGGCTGATGGGCGGTCGCATCTGGCTCGAAAGCGAGCCGGGGAAAGGTTCCACCTTTCATTTGACCGCGGGCTTCGGCGCGGTGGCGGAACCGCCGCTCGAGCGACCGAGGGAAATCGTCGCGGAGGAAGCGGCTGTGCTCTCCTTGCGCATCCTGGTGGTGGATGACAATGCCGTGAACCGTAGCGTGGCCGGCGGCATTTTGGAAAGGCAGAGCCATCGAGTTTCGTTTGCCGAGAACGGTCGTGAGGCGGTCGCGGCGGCGCGAAAAGAGCGTTTCGATCTGATTTTGATGGACGTGCAGATGCCCGAGCTCGACGGCTTCGAGGCCACGGCCCGCATCCGCGCGCAGGAAGCGGGGACCAGCCGTCGCACACCAATCATCGCGATGACAGCGCATGCCGGGAAAGACGATCGCGCCCGTTGCCTGGCGGCCGGGATGGATGAATATGTCGCCAAGCCGATCTCCAAAGCGGAGCTGCGGGTCGCCATGGAAAAATCGTTAGGCGAAGCCCCCCCGACAGTTTCCGCGCCGCCGGCGCTGCCAAAGAGCGGCTTCAACTGCAATCATCTGCTCGAGCAGTTCGATGGCGATCACGCCTTATTTGCGCGCGTAGCTGGTTTGTTCACCGAGAACACCCCCGGCCTGCTTGGAATTTTGCGGCGGGCCATCGCGGCGCGTGATTTCGCCGCGACCGTGCGCGTCGCGCACACACTCGCCGGATCGCTCGCCAACATCGGAGCGAGCCGAGCTTCCACCTTGGCGCGCGAGATCGAGACCCACGCCCACACTCAAGCCGTTGCCGAGTCCGAAAGCTGCTATTCGGAGTTAACCGATGAAATCCATTCCGTTCTCGCCGGATTGGGCCGCGCCCTCGATGCCAGCGGCGCAGCCGTCGCCCGCGCTCAGCCTGGCCCCGGCCACCCTCCCACCGGATCTTTCCGCGGCGCCTGAGTATCAGGTCGTAGTGGCGGACGATGATCCGGTCTCGCGTGAGATACTTTCGGCTCTTCTGAGCAAATGGCATTACCACGTCCTCCTCGCAGAGAATGGGCACGAAGCGATGGAACTGTTGCGCGCGCAGAGCCAGCCGGTGCTGGCAGTGCTCGATTGGATGATGCCCGGGATCGACGGAGTGGAAATCTGCCGGCGTATCCGCGAAATCAATAAATCGGTCTATATCATTCTGCTCACGGCGCGGAGCAGCAAGGAACGCATCGTCGAAGCGCTGGACGCAGGCGCTGATGACTATTTGGCCAAGCCCTTTGACAAGGGAGAGCTGCGCGCGCGACTCAACGTCGGGTTACGGTTGCTTACTCTGCAGGCTGTACTCGCGGCACGGGTCGCGGAGTTGGAGGCGACCCAGCGAGAGAATCGCGAGCTAAAGCTGCGGATCCCGCTCTAAGGCGCACGCCGGATCTCGACGCGGTGATCGTCTGTTGGAGCGCGCCGCTTTGTCGGCGCAAGTTTCAACCCCGCGATAACGGAGCATCGCGCTCCACAAGCTCCGTCGTTAGGCGGATGCGGCTCCGTTATTGCAGATTAAAGACTTCGACCAGCGCTACCCCGGTACCACCATCTTTTCCGCGCACCACGGCAGTGTAATTACCCGGCTCGAGCGACCGGATGATCGCGGCTTCCAAGTCGTTTGTAGGCGCGAGACCGGTCGATTGAATGAGCGACTCTTGCGCGTCGCGCCAGTTGTCGTCACTGCGGATGACGGTGCCGTTGGCGTCGAAAAGATCGAGCGTCGGATCGGCCAGGGGATTGCTGATCCCGGCGTCGGCGAGCGAAGGTCCAATCGCCCTAACGACCACGGTGTCGCTTCCGCCGCTGCCGACGATGAAGCCCGCAATGAGAACGTCATCGCCCGTCTGCACAAAGCCGCGCGTGCTCGTGTTGGCAAGAGTGGACTCGACGGTCGTGTCGAGATCGTACGCTTCCACCAGTCCATTGCCGGTGCCGTTATTTTTCCCGCTCAGGATCACGGTGTAATTGCCCGGAGCAAGCGTCATGACGATCGCCGATTCGAGGTCGTTAGTCGGGGCGAGCCTGGTCGCTTCGATCTCGGCTTGTTGCGTGCCTTTCCAGTTGTCATTCGTCTTAATGAGCGCGCCATCGTGATAAAGTGCGAGTCTCGGATCGGCCAGGGTATTGGCGAGCGGAGTGCCGTTTACCGCGAGGGAAGGCCCGAGCCCCCTGAAGAGAACATTCTTTGCTCCCGTGCCGGTGATGATGAGACCGTCGATGAGAACGTTTTCGTCCGTGCCGACGAAAAGCCGCGAGGAAAGGTTGAGCGCTTGCGCGGGAGGTTTCGCCGTTCCGTTCAACAAAGCGAAAGCCGCAGACGCGATTTGAAAATGCCCTGCGGTCGTCGGGTGGATGTCGTCCCAGAAAAGATACTCGTCCGGATCAACGGAGGATTGGCCCTGAGCACTGTCGCTAATGTTCGTAAAGCCCTGGTCTTCGGGATTCGCGGCGAGGCGATAGAAGAGTCCGTAAATATCGAGCCGGTAGAGCGTGATCGTAATGCCCTCGCTGCTGAGGGTGGCGACGGCGTCGTCGAGATCGGTGTTCAGCACCTCGCGATACTCGGCTGAGGCCGCGTTCAATGCCGCGGCCGTCGTGGGGTCATCTTTGTAATGCGGAATGAGACCGAGCGGCGGGACGTTGGGAACCAGAATGCTCAATGCCCCGGCCCGCGCCAGCTGCTTGACCAGCTCGGCGACATTCGTGGCCGTAGTCGCGACCTGTGCCGAACTGTCGTCGTCGAAAAGATCGTTGCCACCTCCCCAGACAACATAGAGGGCCCCGGGATCGGGCGAGTTGGCAGCGAGGTAATCGTCCACCTGTTTGCCCAGATTATCGACATCGACCGCGAACTCGCCGCCGCCGAACGGAGTCGGGTTGGAAATAACGGTGCGCGAACTCGTGCCGCTCGCCGTTGTGGCGCCACCGAAAGCGTAATCGGTTCCGCCATCGAGACTGTTGGTGGCGACCGGAAGACTGAGGAAGGTGCGAGCCAGCTGTTCATGCCAGGTGCCGACGTAGGTGCCGGAGCCCGGGTCGGTGTCGGAGCTGTTCGTGAAACGGCCATCGCTATAATTGAAATCGCCGCCCGGATAACTGATGAAGTACTGATCCTCGAGACGATGCCGGATATTGCCGTCATCGGACAAGCTGTCGCCGAAGACGACGAGCTTGGTGAAGGCGGGAACCGATTGCGCACGGCCGTTAGGCGCGGCGGCGAGCAGGGAGATGAGGCACGCCGGAATGAGAAAGCGTTGGGCAAGGTGAAATGAGATCATAAAGGGATAGGTAAAGGAATTGAGTGGTAACGAAGGAGGGCGTTTTTTTTGTCCCTCGAAAATCGGGGCGGAGTTAAGCACAGACGTTCTGCGACTATAGGCTATTCATGCGAAAGGCGCCGAAAATTACTTCTTCTTGCTTTCGCCAGGGCGGTAATCTTCCGCGGCCGCTTCGAACGCTTTCTCGAGGCCGACCATATCTTCGCCAGGGCGGAGATTGTCGAACGCTTCGGATTCGCGCTTCAGCTCTTCCTCGGAGTAATTCGCCGCCTTGATCGAAAGGCCGATGCGACGCTCGACTTTGTCGACCTTAATGACGCGCGCTTCGACTTCCTGACCGACCTTAAGGATGTCCTTCACTTTCGCGACGTGATCCTCGCTCAGTTGCGAGATATGGACGAGGCCGTCGATGTCGTCCTGCAACTGCACGAAAGCGCCGAAGCTGGCGAGCTTGGTCACTTTCCCGGTAACGAGATCGCCGATTTTGTATTTGGTATCGATTTCCTTCCACGGATCGTCGCTCAGTTGTTTGAGGCCGAGGCTGATTCGCTGGTTGGTCTTGTCGATGTCGATCACTTCTGCCTCGACGACTTCGTTCTTTTTGAAGACTTCCATCGGGTGGTTGATTTTGCGCGTCCAGCTCAGATCCGAGACGTGGATCATGCCGTCGATGCCGTCTTCGAGTTCCACGAACGCCCCGTAAGCGGTCATGTTGCGGATCTCGCCTTTGACCCGGCTGCCGATGGTAAATTTCTTTTCGATTTCGTCCCATGGGTTGACCTCGAGCTGACGCAGGCCTAACGAAATTTTCTGCTCCTCCTTGTTCACGCCGAGAACGACTGCTTCCACTTCCTGGCCGACGGTGAGAATGTCCGCTGGGCGCATGATGCGTTTCGTCCAGGAAAGCTCGGAGACGTGGATAAGACCTTCGACGCCTTCCTCCAACTCCACGAACGCACCGTAGGGCACGAGGTTGGTGATCTTGCCCTTGACCCGCTGGCCAGCCGGGAAACGCTCTTCGATCTGGTCCCAAGGATTCTTCTGTGTCTGCTTCAGGCCTAACGACACCCGCTCTTTTTCCTTATTGATATCGAGGACGAGGACTTCGATTTCCTGGCCGACCTTGAGCAACTCGCTCGGGTGGCCGAGGCGGCCCCAGGTCATGTCGGTAATATGAAGAAGACCGTCCATGCCGCCGAGATCGATGAAGGCGCCGAAGTCGGTGAGGTTTTTGACCGCACCTGTAACGCTGTCGCCGATCTTGACGCTCTCGAGGAATTTCTGGCGCTTCTCGCTTCGCTCCTGCTCGATCAATTCGCGCCGGCTGAGGACGACATTGCGGCGGTCGTCGTTGATCTTGACGATCTTGAAATCATACGTGTTGCCCACGAACTGCTGAAGATCGCGCGGCGGGATAATGTCGATCTGCGACGCCGGCAGGAACGCTTCCACGCCGATGTTCACCATCAGTCCGCCTTTAACGACGGATTTCACTTTGCCCTTGATCAACCCGTCGCCGGCAAAAACTGCGGCGATCTTGTTCCAGTTCTGGCGATAAGCGGCCTTCTCCTTTGAGAGAACCACCATGCCTTCGTCGTTCTCGAGGCGCTCAAGGAGCACTTCCACCTCGTCACCCACTTCGAGCGAATCGATATCATCAAACTCCGCCGTCGGAATAATGCCTTCCGATTTGTAACCGATATCGACCAAGACTTCGCGGGGGCGAATTTCCAGGATGCGTCCTTTTACGATGCTGCCTTCTTTGAAGTCGGGCATCGACTTCGACATCAAATCCTGCATTTGCAACATAAACGGTAGGCTCTCCAGATGACGCGGGGATCGGTGGTTGAAGCAGCGGCGGTTATCGCCAGCTGTTCCCGCAGAAAGGGCAGGGAAAGTAGCCATGTTCCTTTACTGGGTCAAATGGTGTGGCGGCCGGGTTTCGGATGCTGCTTCTGATACGCGGGCTCGTGCTCGACCCCGAACGGCCGATTTACGATCACGAGCACGAGGGGGACAGTCGCTGCGCGCTTGAGCGCGCGCGGTTTCTCCCGATACTCGATTCACAACGAAAGCTGGTTTATGAACCGATTCCTTCTTCTCCTTTCACTCTCGTTAGGCTCCCTTGGCCAGATTCTGGCTGCGCCTAACGACTCCGCGTTGCAGCAAGTGACTGAGGCGATCAAGGCGCCAAATGTCTCGGTCGTGCACCTTTGGGCGCCCTGGTGTTCCAATTGCCAGGCGGAACTGAAGAGCGGCGGCTGGACGAAGATGGTGAAGGATAATCCAGAGGTGAAATTCTTCTTTGTCTCGGTTTGGGACAAGGGTGACGACGGTCGCGCCATCCTCGCCAAATACGAGATTGCGGACCAGCCTAACGTTGCCGTCCTCGCCGATCCCGGCCCGCGCGGCGCCGATCACATCAAGCGATTTGCCGGCCTGCCGCTGAGCTGGATTCCGACTACCTGGGTCTGCAAAGGCGGCGATCTGCGCTATGCGCTGAACTACGGCGAAATTCGTTTTCCCGTGCTGCAACAGTTCATCGCCGACAGCAATTCAGGTTGGGAGCACTGAAGACAAGTTGCCGGCGAGCGGATCTCAATCCTGCACTTACACATTCACTTTCACCTACACCTCTTCTCCGCTGTTTAGGTGAAAGTGAAAGTGTAGGTGCATGTAGAATCAGCACCTTGCAACCCCACGAAATTGCGGTTGCGATCCAAGGCCGGGTGTAGCATCTTGCTTGTCCGCTGCGCCAGTCCGGCCAGCGTTTTTTTTACCTATGGCATACCCAGTTGAACTCGTCCCCGAGCTGCTCGAAGCCGGCGTCCATTTCGGTCACCAGACCAAGCGCTGGAACCCGAAGATGAAGCCGTACATTTTCGAAAAGCGCAACGCCATCTACATCATCAATCTCGATGAAACGGTCGTGCGCTTACAGAGCGCCACCGATTTTCTCCAGAGCGTCGCGCGTCGCGGCGGCAAGATTCTTTTCGTCGGCTGCAAGAAGCAGGCGCAGGAAGCGGTGAAGGAAGCAGCCGTGGCTTGCGGCCAATTTTACGTCAACCAACGCTGGCTCGGCGGCACCCTGACCAACCTCGCCACCATCCGCAAAAGCATCGGTCGTCTGAAATATATCGAGGAGATTGAAACTTCGCCCGAGTACAAGAAGATGGGCAAACAAGAGCTTGCCGCGCTCGGGCGCGAAGGCGCGAAACTGCGTCGCAACCTCGAAGGCATCCTCGAAATGGACAAGCTGCCCGACGCTCTCATCATCATCGACACCACCCGCGAACAGAACGCGGTCAACGAAGCGCGCCGGCTTGAGGTCCCGATCGTCGGCATCGTCGACACGAACGCCGACCCGGAAATCATCGATTACCCGATCCCGGGAAACGACGACGCTATTCGTGCCATCCGCGTGATGCTGCAAAAACTGGTCGACGCCATCGTCTCGGCCAGCGGCGAAGCGCGCCTCCGCGAAGAAGTCGAGATGGCGGGCGTCTCCGCCTAACGACGGAAGTTGGGCGGCTGAAGGTCGAGCGGACTTCCAACACGCTCGTCCTCCCAACTTCTCAAGCATTCAACGCCTCAATTTTTTCTTCACCTATGGAAATTAGTCCTCAAGTCGTTAAACAACTCCGCGAGAAAACCAACGCGGGGATGATGGATTGCAAACGCGCCCTCACCGAGGCGGGCGGCGATCTGGAAAAAGCCGAAGCGGTTCTGCGCACCAAGGGAATCGCAAGCGCGGGCAAGAAGTCCTCCCGCACCACCAAAGAAGGCATCGTGGCCTCCTATATTCATTTGCAAGGCAAAGTCGGCGTGCTCGTCGAGGTGAATTGCGAGACCGACTTCGTCGCCAAGAACGAAGGCTTCCGTGCTTTCGTGAAAGACATCACCTTGCACATCGCCGCGGCCCAGCCGCTTTACGTCAGCCGCAACGAAGTGCCGGCGGCGAAAGTGGAGTCGGAAAAAGCCATTTACGCTGCACAGGTGAAAGGCAAGCCCGAGAATGTGACCGCGAAAATCGTCGAAGGGAAACTCGACAAGTTTTACAGCACCGTCTGTTTGCTCGAGCAGGGTTTCATCAAAGATCCCGACCAAACGATCAAGGAATTAATCGCTTCGAAGATTTCGGAGATTGGCGAGAACATCATCATACGCCGCTTCACTCGCTACTCCGTAGGCGAGCCGCTCACCAGCGAGGCTGAGCCGACGTCCGCGGAGTAATCGGAGGGACGTGCTTCCGCACGTCCAGGCTTCATCCCCGAACTTGCGTTGTTCCGAAAAGCCGAGGCAGCGAAGTTGCGGAGTGAAACTGCCCCCGCACCGCGTCGTTAGGCGCCGGTCCAGAGATTGGCGGATGCCACCCGACACAATCTATGTCGGTCGCCCGACCGTCTGGGGAAACCCTTACCTGGTGGGATCACAGTTGCTCAACGGCGATAAGCTCACCGCGGCGAAAGCGGTGGAGCTTTACCGACAGCACGTCTGCAGGTTTTCGATCTGCGCACGATTCGCGCCCGGCTGGGTGGCAAAAATCTCGCCTGCTGGTGTCCTTTGGGACAGTCCTGTCATGCCGACGTCCTCCTCGAGCTGGCGAGCCCCCTGTAGACGTCGCTCTGCGACGCGCGAGAGGCGCGCGCGTCAGCCAATCCACCGCCGAAAAAAATCGCGTCGCCCTCGCGCGTCGCAAAGCGACGCGTCTACAGGCTCACGACCGTGATCTCCGGGCGGCAATTAATCCGCACCGGCCACATGTAGGTGCCGATGCCGGCG
>JBBSGS010000018.1:0-18848 GCA_038253875.1 Chthoniobacterales bacterium | reverse complement strand
TCACAAGCCGGGAATGAGTGGGCAGAATCCTCAATCGACGAAGCTCCGGTTACTGGCTTGGGATTGCCCCCCGAGGTCGGCGCGCACGCGGCAAGGCAATCCTGTGGCGCCGTCCCCCAATGAGTCATTGGCATCGCGTGTCCGGACAGAAGGGGCCTCCGTTAAATATCGGTCCGTGCGGAAGAGGCCCGGCTGCTCATGGGTGACGTTGCGTAACTGCCCCCAGAGCCTGAAAAGCTCCCGGAAGGCCTTGACAATAACGAGCGGATTCGCACCCGATGGCTTCCCGTATTGCCGCGGATAATGGCTGACTTTTACTTCGTGGATTCGCATTCCGAAACTGTGCGCTTGCGAGAGGATCTCGGTATTTACCATCGCCCCGACGGAACGGATTTGGATTCGATCGAAAACGGAGCGCTGGAAAATTTTGAAGGCGCAGTCGATATCCCGGACTTTCACCCCGAGAACCATTCGCACCAATGTCCTCCAACCCCAGGCGTTGATCAGGCGGTGCGGCGGATCCTGGCGTTTGGCCCGATAGCCGGTAACGATCTCATAGTGCCCAGCCCACTCGATGAGGTCTTCGAGCTCCATCAAGTCGAACTGGCCGTCGCTGTCTGTGAAAAAGATGTAGTCGTAGCGAGCGGCGAGAATTCCGCTCTTGAGCGCGGCGCCGTAGCCCCGGTTGTCAACATGATGGATTGCCCGGACTTCAGAATATTGCTTCGCGAGCTGATCGCAGAGTGGCGTGGTGCCATCTTTACTGCCGTCGTTCACGAGGATGATTTCCCACGTTTCCGCGAGCTTCGGAAGGATGAGGCGGGCTGAATCAACGGTCCGCTGAATATTGGCCTCCTCGTTAAAGGCGGGGAAAATAACCGACAGCGTCACAGCGGGTGCCTTCCGCGTAGAGTTGCGATTGTCCCCGCCCTTCACGGGACTGAATTGAGCTTTCATACGATTTCTGAAAATGGATATAACCCTACGGTTCGTTATGGAGCTTATGAAGTTTCGAACCTTTTGTATACCAAAATTTATCGATAAGATTGAAAAATCTCGGTTACGCGGCAGCAATTTTGCTTAACGAGCGAGAACGCATAAGATGCGAAATGTCCCGAAAAGCTGATTCCTTTTCCCGAGCGCAAGAGGGCGCTGGAGCGTCGTCAAAAGCAGGTCGTGTGCCGATGTTGATCATGCTCTTCATGCAGTACGCACTTGAAAAGACGGTTTGCGTGCCTGGAAATTCAGGAAAATCTTTGCGGCCGTCAGCGCGGCCTCTATGAACGCCACGGAATAAATTCCCGCGACTCTTCTCTAAATGAAAAACCTAACGAACGATTTGCAGGATTCCATCCAGGCCGCCTGCAGTACTTTGGCCAGGCTCGCTGAGCTGGCAGAGCCAGTCTCGCAAACTGCCGAGGCAATGGTGAAGTGTCTCTGCGCGGGCCGCAAACTACTCGTCTGCGGTAACGGGGGCAGCGCCGCAGACGGCGCCGACTTCTCGGCGGAATTCGGCTGCCGATTTGTGACCGATCGCCGGCCTTATCCAGCGTTGAATCTCGCTCAAGGCGGCAGCTTGATGAGTGCGATCGGGAATGATTACGGTTTCGACGAGGTTTTTGCCCGGCAAGTCGCCGGCCTCGGGCAGCAAGGCGACGTGCTCGTGGCGATCACGACCAGCGGCAATTCAAAAAATATTCTCCGCGCACTCGACGAAGCGAAAACCCGTGGCCTAACGACGGTCGCATTACTCGGACGAGACGGGGGCCCGGCGAAAGGCCGTGCCCACATCGAGCTGCTTGTGCGCAGCAACACAACCGCACGCATTCAGGAGGCGCACAAATTCCTCCTCCACGTCATCTGCGGGATGGTCGACGCGCGTCTGCCGAAGGCTTAGAGCTGCGAGGTGGGTCGCACCGGTGCGCTCACGAATGGCTATTCGCTTCCACCTCGAGCACGTTGCGAATCGCCTCATCGAGCCGCTCGAAGTTAATCGGCTTGGTGAGGTGCTCGGAAAACCCGGCGGCGCGCGCTTTGCTGATGTCGTTTTCCATTCCGAAACCACTAAGGGCAATCCCGCGCAGCGATCCGGTAGCGCGCAGTTCTTTCATTAATTCGTAGCCGCTCCGGTCCGGTAACCCGATGTCGCTGATCAAGAGGTCGAACTTCTCTTCCCGCGCTTTCTCGACCGCCTGATCGGCGCTGTGCGCAAGCGTGATCCGATAGCCGCGCCGCTCCAGCAGCATTTTCATCCCGAGGCAGGTGTCGTGGTGATCATCGACCACGAGGAGGTGAGTTTTTCGGACGGGCTTTTGCTCTGCGTGAGCATTCGTTGTCGTGACGGGCGCTCGCCTGAGGGAACCTTTTTGTGAAACCGGCGCCGGAACGGTGTTGAGCGTGATCCGGAAGACCGCCCCCCGATCAACCCCTTCACTTTCCACGGAAATGGTCCCGCCATGCGCGCCGACCATGGCCTTGGAAATCGCGAGCCCGAGCCCGAGCCCGCCAAACTTACGGGTGATCGAGCTTTGGCCTTGCTCGAAGGCATTGAAAATTTTGCCGATCTTCTCCGGCTCAATGCCGATGCCACTGTCGATCACGCGAATCTCTATCTGGTCCTCCGTCGGGTTCGAAGTCTCGACCGCGATCTGCCCATCTTCGGGCGTAAATTTGACCGCGTTCTTGATCAGATTCCAGAAGACCTGCTGCAAACGCGCCGGGTCGCCATTGACGTGTTCGTTGACCGCCTGGAGTCGAAATTCGAACTCCAGATTCTTCTGCAAAATATCTTCGCGACAAATTTCGTAGGAGCGCAGGAGCGTCTCGTGCACCGAGGTGACTTCGAAACTGAGCTGCAGTTTGCCCTTCGAGATGCGCGTGATGTCGAGCAGGTCGTCGATCAAGCGCGCTTCCAGCTCGACGTTACGGCGAATGACTGCCAACGCCTGGCGCACCTCTGGTCCGTCCGGAGCGCGCGCTTCCAGCTCCGCGACCATGGCAATGACAGGCGAGAGCGGGTTGCGCAATTCGTGCGAGAGCAAGGCGAGAAACTGATCCTTGGAGGCATTGGCCGAGATCAATTCCTGCCGCAACCGCACATCGCGCGTCTTGTCCTCGACGAGAAAGAGAACTCCTTGCACGGTTTGCTTCGAATCCTGCAGCCGGAGCAGGTTGACGTTCACGAAATTGGTCTTGCCGCCATGGTCGGCGATCGGCTGTTCGACTAACTGGAACGGCGTCCCGAAAGTGAGCACTTTCTCGATCGCTTCCCTTGGTGCGATTCCCACCTCTGGATAGGTCGCATCGCTGATTTCCCTCTCCGTCGGAAGATTTCCAAAACGACGGGCCATTTGGCTGAAGGCGTCGTTTGCCTGGAGAAAACGCCGCGACTCCGGATCGACAAGGGCGATACCGCTTGGCATGTTCGCGAGGATCTTGTCGTTGAAGGTCACCTCGCGCTCGATCCGTGCGGCCGCCTCGCTCTGCCGACGATAAACCTTGCTCGCCAGCCAGGCGATGACTGCCGTTCCGACGATCAACCAAAGCGCGAGGAGCGTGGTTTTTTGCAGCAAATCGTGCACCGGTTGGTAGGCAATGGCGCGCGGTTGATCGACCACGGTTGTCCAGCCGGTACTCTCCACCGGCGCGAACGAATAGATGCTTCCCTCCCGCTCGATATGCCCGGTCTTGTCGTTGCGGATGTCGTTGATCAGCGTCTGGCCCGCGCCAGTGACGGGCGTGGGACTCGCCTGAAAATTCCCAGAAAAAAACGCATTCCCAGCCTGATCGACAATCTGACAGTGCTCCTGATCGGCAAGACCGATCGTCGACAGCCGCCGGCCGATGCGTTCGACCAACACCGAGACTCCGATAAAGCCAAGCGTCGATCCATCCGCCGCGCGCACGGTGCCGACCACGTCGGCTGCGTTACGCTTGTCGACTGTCCGGGGGTGGACTGCCGACACATACACTCCGGTAGCCGCACGCGCGCCGCGCATCCAATTCGCCGAGCCGAAGTCTCGCCCGATCAACCCCGGCTCCGGCGGAATCGAGGCGATGAGCTTCCCCTGGGCATTGGTGAGAAACATTCCGTCGATGCGGGGCTGCGAATAATAGGTTTCGGTCAGCCATTTCTGACCTTCGAATTCCGCATAGGGCGAGCTGAGAACCTGCTTGAGATGTTGAAACGTCTGGTAGTAATCCACCACCGCGCCGGTCCGGCTGAGATCGTCGCCCACGAAGTGCGCGATGAGTTGCACGAAAGCCTGCCGGTCGCGCAGGATTTTCGATTCCAGCGTGCGAGTGAGGATCGTGTAGGAAATCGCGAGCATGAGGATCGACGGCACCCAGCCCGCGATGAGAATACTTGCAACCACGTTCAACCGTTCAAAACGGCCGCGGCTCCCGCTGGGAAATTTGCTTTTCTCTCGCACGATCTCGATTTTTGCCTCCAGCAGTTTTCGGCCACTTCATCGGCGAAGCAACCGGCGAATGTGACTGCTTAGATCGGTTTCTCTCGCGGGCGCGGCCGGGAATTCTCCCAGCGTTTAAGACCGAAATTTAGTTTGACGCCCTACCGGGAAGCGGCATCATGTCGCCTCTGTGTGCCTCGTAGGCGCGCGCTGGGGAATGACTATGGGAGGAAGCATTGTGGGCGTTATCTGGACGGTCTGTTATCTGAGCGTCTTGATCGGCCTCTCTGGTTACGGGTTGCATCGCTATTTCATCGTTTATCTTTTCCTGAAAAATCGGAACCGTCCGCCGCAGCCGCTCGCCTTTTTTGAGGAGCTCCCCGTGGTGACGATGCAGTTGCCGCTCTTCAACGAAATCTATGTCGTCGAGCGCCTCCTCAAATCAGTCAGCGAACTCGATTATCCACGCGAACGGTTGCAGATCCAGGTGCTCGACGATTCCACCGATGAAACGCGTGCACTCACGAAATCTTGCGTGGAGCGACTGGCTGCACGCGGCTTCGATGTCGAGTTGATCCACCGGACCGATCGAGTCGGATTTAAAGCGGGCGCACTCGAGGCGGGGCTGGATTCTGCCCGCGGCGAATTTGTTTGCATCCTCGATGCGGACTTCGTTCCTCAGCCGGAGTTGCTCCGAAAAACGGTCCACTTTTTTACCGACCCGACGGTCGGCATGATTCAGACGCGCTGGGGGCACATCAACCGCGGCTACTCCCTCCTCACCCGGGTTCAGGCGATGTTCCTTGACGGACATCTCCTCCTCGAACAGGTCGCGCGCAGCCGCAGCGGCCGCTTTTTTAATTTTAACGGTACCGCCGGTCTCTGGCGCAAATCCTGCATCCAAAAATCGGGTGGCTGGCAACACGACACCTTGACCGAGGATCTCGATCTTAGTTATCGCGCGCAGCTCGAAGGCTGGAAATTCGTTTTCCTTACCGACGTTGTAACACCGGCGGAATTGCCCGTCGACATGAACGGTTTCAAATCCCAGCAACACCGCTGGACCAAAGGTTCGATCCAGACTTGCAAGAAATTGCTTCCGCGAATCTGGCGCAGCCAGCTGCCGCTACCGATCAAGATCGAGGCGACCGGACATCTCACCTCGAACTTCGCCTATCTTCTTCTCGCTTGTCTTTGTGTGCTCCTGCACCCTTCGTTAGGCGGACCGCAATCTGGCTGGCTTCGCATGTTGCTCATCGACGTGCCGATTTTCCTCACCGCCTCGCTCTCCGTTGCGGTCTTTTACATTTGCGCGCAGCGGGAACTGCACCCGCACACCTGGATGAAGGAAATCCTGCTTCTTCCCGCTCTTCTCGCTCTCGGTGTCGGCCTTTCCATCAACAACGCCCGCGCCGTTCTCGAGGCGGTCTTTAATCACCAGTCGGAATTCAAGCGCACACCGAAGTACGGCATCGAACACAAAGCACAGACCTGGCGCTCCTGCCGCTACATGCCGCTGAAGTCGCTGCTTCCAATCGTGGAGATTGGTTTTGCCGTCTATTTCAGCTATTTCGTTTACTACGCTTGCGCCCATAGGCAGTTTTTGAACCTTCCCTTCCTCCTCCTTTTCCAAATGGGTTTTCTTTACGTCGCGCTCTCCTCCGTCGCGCAATGGTGGCCCCGATTTATTTTTGCCCGGGAGCGAGAAAATGCATTTCCTGCGTGACACGATCCAGCCTGCCCGCTAATACACCGCTGATGTTTTTGCGTACCGCTTTCCTTGGTCTGACTTTTATCGCTTCCGCTGCGTTGAACGTGCTGGCGGGCATCGAGACCGTGGTGGTGCCGCCGCGCATCATTATCAGCGTGCGCGACCAGAAACTAATGGTGATCGAAGATGGGAAACGCGCCGCGACCTATCCGGTATCCACTTCCAAGTTTGGAATTGGCGACCGTTGGGGTAGCATGACGACGCCGTTAGGCTGGCTCCAAGTCGCCGAAAAAATCGGCGATCACGCTCCTCCCGGCGCGGTTTTCCACAAGCGCCGTTTTACCGGCGAGATACTTTTGCCTAATGCCCCCGGCCGTGACCCGATCGTGACCCGCATCATCTGGCTGCGCGGGCTCGAGCCTTCCAACGCGAACGCTTTCAATCGTTGCATCTACATTCACGGTACCGCCGAAGAAAAGACGATCGGCAAACCAGCCAGCTACGGCTGCGTGCGCATGTGCTCGAAGGATGTCGCGGAAGTCTACGCTCAGCTCGATCTCGGAGCGCTCGTCCGGATCATTCCCGACTCCCTTCCGAAACTGCCAAAGTTCAAACCGACGCGCGCCCCGGATAAAGTGATCTTCACCGCCGCAGCTCCGGAAAAATTGCCGGCGGCCGCGGTCGTCACGCGCAAGGCCACTCCCGTGCAGAATCGCGTCTCCTCCTCCACCGCCGCATCCCCAGCGGGCGCGCGCGCCTAACGAGCGCCGCGACGAGTCGTTGCCTAACGACTGGCGGGTCAATCCGCAAAACTTTTGACCGGGCGGCGCGCGTTTCTATACTGACTCCCCACGCGCAACCTTCACCGGAGAATATTCATGGCACTCGCAGTCGGAACCAAAGCACCTGATTTCACCCTTCCCACCAAAACCGCCGACGGCCCTCGCCCCGTTCGACTGAGCGAAAATTTCGGCAACAAGAACACCTTGCTGCTTTTTTTCCCGATGGCTTTCACCGGCACCTGCACCACGGAAATGTGCGGCGTCGGCAACGGCCTGCGCGAATACGGCGATCTCAACTGCGAAGTTTACGGGATCAGCGGCGACAATCCTTTTTCGCAGGAAGCGTGGGCGCAGAAGGAAAAAATCAACGTCACCCTGCTGAGCGATTACGAACACAAGGTAACGAAGGATTACGGCGTCGCCTACGACTCCTTCCTGCCGCAGCTCAACCTCGGCTTTGCCGGCGTGGCCAAGCGCTCCGCCTTCCTCGTCGATCGTGACGGCGTCATTCAGTACGCCGAGGTCCACGATGACGCCCGCGAGCTTCCCGACTTCGACAAAATAAAAGCGAAGCTCGCAGAGTTGAAATAGTGGACAGGATTTACGGGATTACAGGATTTTGGGCGGGCCGTTGTCGCCCCTTTTCCAATCCATAAAATCCTGTTAAATCCTGTCTCTTTATGCCTAACGAATTCAAAACGCTAAAGCCATTCGACGCCGGCCAGGGCCGCGCCGGGTTCTTCCACTCCCTGCCGAGCCTTGAAGAACAGGGTCTCGGCAAAATCTCCCGTCTTCCCGTCAGCATCCGCATCGTTCTCGAATCCGTCCTCCGCAATTGCGACGGGAAAAAAGTCGGGCGCAAAGATGTGGAGACGCTCGCCCGGTGGAACGCGAGGGCGCCGGCGAACGAGGAGATTCCGTTCGTCGTCGCGCGCATCGTCCTCCAGGATTTCACGGGCGTGCCTCTCGTCGTCGATCTCGCGGCCATGCGCAGCGCCGTGCAACGCCTCGGTGGCGATCCGAAAATCATCGAACCGCTCGTGCCTGTCGATCTCGTGGTCGATCACTCGGTCCAGGTTGATTTCGCCGGCTCCGCCACCGCCTTGCGCCTGAACATGGATATGGAATTCAAGCGCAACCGCGAGCGCTACGAGTTCCTGAAATGGGGCCAGCAAGCTTTCAAGACTTTCGGTCTCGTGCCGCCCGGCATTGGCATCGTCCATCAGGTGAACCTGGAGTATCTGGCCAAAGGGGTGCTCTCGCAGCAATCAGCAATCAGCAATCAGCAACCAGCAATCTTCTATCCCGACACGCTCGTTGGCACCGACTCGCACACCACCATGATCAACGGCCTCGGCGTGGTCGGCTGGGGCGTTGGGGGCATTGAAGCGGAAGCCGGCATGCTCGGGCAGCCGGTTTATTTTTTAACTCCGGAAGTCGTCGGCGTGCATCTCACCGGTTCGTTAGGCGAGGGCGTCACCGCGACCGATCTCGCACTTCACCTCACCCAGATGTTGCGCGCCCAAAAAGTCGTCGGAAAGTTTGTCGAGTTTTATGGCGAAGGCGCCGCTTCGCTCCCCCTCCCCGACCGCGCCACCATCGGCAACATGGCGCCTGAGTATGGCGCCACCATGGGTTATTTCCCGGTCGACGCCGAGTCGGTTAATTACCTGCGCGCCACCGGCCGGACAGACGAACAATGTGCGGCTTTTGAAAATTATTTTCGCGCGCAGAAAATGTTCGGCATGCCGCGCAAGGGCGAGATCGACTACAGCGTCGACCTCGCGCTCGATCTCGGTGACGTCCAGCCGAGCGTCGCCGGCCCGAAACGGCCGCAGGATCGCATCAACCTTCCAGAACTCGGGGAGGCCTTTCTTTCCCTGCTCGAAAAGCCGATCGAAGACGGTGGTTACGGGAAGGCGAGCGGTGACCTGGGCGCGCAACATCTCGTTAGTCTCAACGGCACTCCGGTTGAAGCCGAAAATATGGTCTCGACCGATCTGTCGGAGCAGGGCATCGAGCCGGGCGACGAGCTGAATAAAATCGAGATGGTCAGCAATCGCCCAACGCCTGACACGGGCGACGAGATCAGGGCGGAAAAAGCCGAAGTCTTCCACCGCGGTCAAAGCCGCATCGGCCACGGCAGCGTCCTCATCGCCGCGATCACAAGCTGCACCAATACGAGCAACCCGAGCGTCATGCTCGCCGCCGGCCTGCTCGCGAAAAAGGCGGTGGAGCGCGGCCTAACGATCGATCCGGCGGTCAAGACATCTCTCGCTCCCGGTTCGCGGGTCGTCTCCGATTACCTCAACAAAACCGGCCTGCAAACCTATCTCGACCAGCTCGGCTTCAACATCGTCGGCTACGGCTGCACCACCTGCATCGGTAATTCCGGTCCGCTCCATCCGAAGATCGAAAAAGCGCTTAGCGAATTCGATCTCGTCGCCGCCTCGGTCCTTTCCGGCAACCGCAATTTCGAGGCGCGCGTGCACCAAAGCATCAAGGCGAACTTCCTCATGTCGCCGCCGCTGGTGGTCGCGTTCGCGCTTGCCGGACGCATCAATCTCGATCTCGCGAAAGACGCGATCGCCACCGACAAGGAGGGGCGCGAAGTTTTCCTCAAAGATCTCTGGCCGTCGTTAGGCGAAATTCGCGACGCGATGCACTCCGCCCTCACCCCGGAAGTGTTCCGCCGTCTTTATCGCGATTTTGCCGACCAGAATCCGAAGTGGAACGAAATCACCTCGAGCACCGGCGAAGTTTACCAATGGGACGAAAAGAGCGACTACGTTCACGACCCGCCTTTCTTCGCCGACTTCACCATGAACGTCGGACGGATCGACGAGATCCGCGACGCCCGGTCGTTAGGCATTTTCGGCGACTCGGTTACAACCGATCACATCTCACCGGCGGGCGCGATCAAGGCGAACTCGCCCGCCGGGAAGTATCTCGTCTCGCGCGGAATCAAGCCGGAGGATTTCAACAGCTACGGCAGCCGGCGCGGGAATGACCTCGTCATGACCCGCGGCACCTTTGCGAATGTGCGGATCAAAAACTTGATGGTGCCCGGCGTGGAAGGTGGCGTGACCGTGCATCAGCCGAGCGGCGAGCAAATGCCGATCTTCGACGCGGCGATGAAATACGCCGAGACGAAGACGCCGCTGATCATTCTTGCCGGCCATGAATACGGCACCGGCTCCAGCCGCGACTGGGCCGCGAAAGGCACGCGATTGTTAGGCGTGAAAGCGGTGGTGGCGGCCAGTTATGAGCGCATCCATCGCTCGAATCTCGTCGGCATGGGCGTGTTGCCGTTGCAGTTCGTGGAGGGCATGAGCGCGCAGTCGTTAGTCCTGGATGGCTCTGAAATCTTCAGCATTACCGGACTCTCCGAGTCGATTCAGCCCGGACAAAACCTCAGCCTCGAAATAAAACGGACCAGCGGTGAAACCAAAAGCGTGACGGTGAAGCTGCGCATCGATACCGCGATCGAGATTGATTATTATCGGCACGGCGGCATCCTGCCTTTCGTTCTGCGGGAGTTGCTCGGCGGCAAGCGCAAGTGAAAAAATCGGGGGTTTGGTAAGAAACTGGACATGCGGAAGCATGTCCCTCCGGAGGGACGCGCTTCTGCGCGTCCAGTTTCTACAAAGCGTCTTTTGAAGACAAGGGCGCTCCGCGCCTAACGACCACGGCAGAGCCTTCCGCGACGAAAGCAGAAGCGGGCGCGACAGAAAAGGACTTAACAAAATCTTCACCGTAGAGACGCCGCAGATCGGCGCTGAATTGCGGATTTGTCGCGGGCCACACGCGCCATTTTGGGTGCTCGACTTGATACTCAGTGCAGCGGCCGCGATCTCCGTTATAACCCCAGTAATGCTCGGTGATGAACTCTTCGATTGAACCTTCCGCGACCAGCGCCGGCTCGCCTTTCACCGTCGCGGCAATGAATTCAGTAAGGCCGCTGCGCTGCCATTCGTAGCGAAGCTGCCGCTCTCCATTTTGCGCTGTGATGGAATGGGACATTGGGCAGGCGGAATAAGGTTCGCCATAGAAGGCTCGCGCCAGAACTGCAATCGCTCGACGCGGCACAAGCTCCTTCACGAAAACGACACCGCGCCGCCAGCCGTCGGGCGCCCGATGCCGAACATACAACCGCAGATTCACCTCTTCAAAATCGCGGTGAAACGGAAACGCAATTCCGAAAATGCGGGTCCGAAGAAAAAGAAAGCCGACCACGCTGATGTAGGTGACAGCGTCAAATGCATCGAGCTCCAAGCTGGGCGGAACGAGCGGCTCGAGCAACTCCCGATCAACGGCGTAATTGAGCATAACCAGGTCGCGCCATTCCGCGGTCAGGAAGGTCGTGCTCACACAGTTCATCCTGACGAATTTTGGGACGACGGCCCCCTAGTGCAGCAGCTGGTCGAGCACAGGATCGGGCTGCGCCCCGAGGGCGAGAGCCTTCGCGTAATGGCGCCGCGCCAACTCCTTGGCTGGCGGCTGGGAGGTGGAATAAACGACCGCGAGATTGAAGTGGGCGTCGGCGTATTCCGGGTTGTTCGCGATCGCTTCGAGCATTTCCTTCTCCGCCGCTTCCTGCCAGCCTTTCTGGCTCGCCGTGATGCCGAGGTAGTTGTGCGCGGTCGCGCTCTTCGGATTGATGGCGAGCGATTTGGTCAGCTCAGAGAGCGCGTCGTCGAACTTGCTCTGCCGGTAGTACACGATCCCGAGGGTGGTGTGGGTAAACTCATCCCCGGGCGCGATCGCGATCGCTTTTTTCAAGGTCAGCTCGGCGGCTTTGAGTTTGCCGTTGCGAAAAAAAATCACGCCCAGATTTGAAAGCGAATAAAGATTGTTCGGGCTCTTCGCGAGGATCTGTTCGTACTGTTTTTCCGCGTCTTTAAATTTCCCGCGATCGAAGCTCTGCTTCGCCTCACGCGCGAGCGGGACAAGCTCCTCCGGGACGCCTGGCTTGGCGGTGGTGTCCACTTCCGGCCCAACCGAATTTTCCTCTCCCTTGGCCGCCGAGTCCACGAGGGAGCCCGTGTTGCTGAGTTTCGCGGGCGGCGACGGAGCGGGATCGGTGTTCGTGACCGGTGGGCTCGGCGCCGGTTTCGCCATCGTTAGGCTGGCTTTGATCGCAGCAGGCTGGGCGTCCGAGATGGCCACGACCGGTGCTTTAAAAAGCGCCAGTTCTTCCTCGCTCAATTTCGTGATCGGCTCCGCCAGCAAATGGATCTGCTGATCGAGCACATCGGATTTGATTTTTAGCTTGGCGAATTCCGCGAGCATCAGCTTCTTCGCCTGTTCCCGGCGCGCTTCCTCCTGTCGCTCGCGAACGACGATCCCGCGCAGCATCTGGTTTTCCTTGACCAATTGCGCCGTCTCCTCGGCGGTCGCGCCATTCAGCTTGGCGTTCGCGAGCGCGCCGCTCGCTTCGTCCAGTTGCGCCCGCAAATCGGCGATCGTTTTGTCGGAATCCTGATTCTGCTTCTGGCTCGCGACGAGCTGAGCGCGCAGCTTTTCGAGCGCTTGTTTCACCTCGCGCAATTCCTGCGCTTTCTTTGGTTTGTCGGCGCTAAGCTCGCGCACCGTGGCAACGGCGGTGGCGAGTCGTTGCTGTAAATCGCCGTTCTCGGCGACGAGAACCTGAACCCGAGCCTGCGCTTCGCCCGCCATTTTCAACTGCCTGAGCGCGTCGTCGCGTTCCTGCTGCATCGCGTCGCGTTCCTTGCTCACGCTCGCGATTTTCTTGCTGGAATCGCTCAGTTTCTCCTGAGCCGCAGCCGTTTCTTTTTCCGCGGCCGTGCGACCAGCTTGCGCCGCCTCGAGCGCTTTTTGCAGTTGCGCGATCTCCCCCTGCAAGGCAAGCGCAGCCTTCTGATCACTGGTATTACTCGACTGGATACCAGCGAGCGACTTCTGCGCGGTGGCCAGTTGCTCGCGAACTTCCCGCTCCGCTTTGGAACTTTTCGTGACCTCGGATTTGGCCTGCTCGAGCGCGGCGTCGGTTTCCTGCAGTTTGCCCGCAATCTCGGCCTTCTCCTTTTGTGCGGTGACGATCTGTGCCCGGGAAGTTTTCAGTTGGATCTCCAGGGCGTCGATGCGCGCGCGCAGTTCCCTGGTCGCATCTTGGATCGCGGTCTGCGTGGCAGCCGCTTGCTCCGCTTTTGTCGGGCCGCCAAGATCCACGCCCGTCTGGGTCTGTGTCGCGGGAGCTGCGTTAGGCAATGGTGGCTCCGCTTCGGCCACGGCTGCCGCCGCACCTTCCGAGAGATCATTCTGCGTCGAGATTTTGCTCTGCACACGTAAGATGCCTTCGCTGATTTTGCGTCCTCGATAATCGACGATCGCTGGCTGCCAATCGGGACTGGTATTTTTCAACTCTTCCATCAGCGAACCGGCAAAACGCAGTTTCGCGAGCGCCGGCTGGAGCTGGTTTTCGCGCTCCAATTTATCCGCCTGCTGCGCGGTCATGTAGGCTCTGAGGAAGATTTCCGAAGGATCGGTATCCTGCGCCCGAGTGACTAGGGGCTGCGCGAGAAGCGCGAGGACGGGGAGAAGGAGCCCGATTTTATTCATCGAAAGAAGACCGCCGATCATAGCCGACCCTCTAACGCCGTGCAATGGCCGGTGGCTCGACCGCCTTTGCCTTTGCAAATCGGCTCGGGAAATCTAGAGTCCAGCGCGACGGTGGCCATAGCTCAATGGTAGAGCCCCAGATTGTGGTTCTGGCTGTTGCGGGTTCGAGTCCCGTTGGCCACCCCTTGCCAATGTGGAATGCGGAATGGGGAATGCGGAATGAAGAGGGGGACAATCGCACATCGATAGTTTCAACTCCGCATTCCGAATTCCGCATTCCGCATTGGCAAGGTGCCTGTAGCTCAACCGGATAGAGTTTCTGACTTCGAATCAGAAGGTTGGGGGTTCGAATCCCTCCAGGCACGCGGAACCGGGAGTCCTACGCGGGGAAAATTTTGCGGGACGAAATCAGCGACGACGTTTTCCGTTCTTTCGGCTCAACGGTTCCAGATCGCTTACCAACTCCAGATCTACCGTCCAATAGCCGCCGTCCCCTTTCCAGACAACTGCAATTCGTTCGTCTTCAGGCTCCATCGAGATGAACTCCGGATGCGGCACCGGCAAGAGGCGGCCGTCCGGCATACGAAGTCCAAAACCGCGAAACGCCTGCTCCAGCAAGCGACCTCGTAGTGCCTCGCTCGTCATGGCAAGATTACTACACTAGAGCGCGGCCGGCGCGAGTACGACGCACCGGGCAAAGAATCAACCGTAAAGGACGTCGACGAGGCGCAGCGACTTTTCGTTAGGCAAGAGCTGCTGCTGCATTTGGTTCATGACGTAGGCGAAGGCGAGGCCATTCTCCGGATCGGCGAAGGCGTGGCTGCCTCCGGCACCGGGATGACCGAAAGCCAGAGGGGACGGACCGAAGATGCGCGGCGTGGCGACGGGCGGATCCTTCATGAAGCCGGCGGAAAACGCGGTTGGTATTCCGAAGACCCGATCGAGTCCGGCAACAAGCGTAGTCGTCATTTGCGCGATCGTGGCGGGAGAGAAATAGCGGCGGCCTTCGAGCTCGCCACCATTCGCCAGCATCCCGTAAAACTTCGCCAGCGCAGAGGCGCTACCGATGCCGCCAAAGGAAACAATCGAGAGCGCGCGATTTTCCGACGCGTTCATTGCACTGACCGAGTGCAAACCGCGCGGCGAGGTGAAAGTCTTGCGCCCGAGCGCGCCCGGCGTCGCCAGCGCCTGATAGAAAGACGCAGGCGCGGGCGTGCCGCCGGCTTTTGCGGCATGAATCGTAGCAACGCGCGAGTTTTCTCTCGTCGGCAGCCCGATCCAGATGTCGAGCGCGAGCGGCTCGGCAAAGATTTCCCGCCAATAAGTTGCGATTGTGCGACCGTCGATTCGCCTAACGAGTTCGTCGATGAGGAAACCGAAGGTGCGCGCGTGATAACCGTGCGCCCGGCCGGGCGGCCAGAGCGGCTTCTGTCGGGCAAGCGCCCTAACGACGGCGGCGTACTCAGTCACCTCCGCCAAGTCGTCGACCGCGGAGAGCCCGGCCTGATGGGAGAGTAATTGCGCGAGGGAGATTTTGCCCTTTCCATTTTCCGCGAACTCCGGCCAGAATTCCGTCACCCGCCGCTCCAGCCCGATTCCTCGCTCTTGGAGCGCATGCAAGAGGCACGCGCTGCCAAGCCCTTTGGTGGCCGACCAAAACAAAACGATCGTCCGCTTCGTCCACGGAATCGCCCGGCCGGCGTCGCAAAAACCGCCGTGCAATTCCAGCACCGACTTCCCGTTTTGCCAGATCGAGACGGCCGCGCCGAGCTCGCCCAAGCGGTGGAAGTTTTCCTCAAAAAGCGGCCGCAGTCGCTCGGCCAAAGCAGCACCGTGCAACGGCATCAAAGCTTGTCTTCCTCGAAGAACTGGCCGCAGCGAATCCTGGACGCGCGGGAGCGCGTTCCTCCGCTAGTAATCCCGAACGTACGGATATTTCGTCTCGTTGCCCAGCTCCGGCGGAAATTCGCTATAGCCACGATGAATCCAGGGAATATCGCTGCGCAAAACCGGATAGTAAGTGCCCTTGTAAACCGGGATGGGCCAGAGCAACGCCTCGTAAAATCCCACCCCAAAGCGCGCAAAAGCCCGGCCCGTTCCTTTGATCACGCCGTAACTGGCTGCGGCGGAATTGCCTTCCTCGGTGTTGACCTTGCCGATCGTCACCGGGATTTCCGACCAGCCGAAAAATATGTTCGAGACCCCGCGCCCGAGCTTCCGTGTGGGACCATAATCCGCCGCAGGCGGATCCTGAATGTCCGCCAGGGAGGTGACCGCGAATCCTGCGAGGAGAAGAAAAACAAGCAAACGTTTCATAACCGCGCGCGATTTAACCGAACGCCGCGTATGATTGCAACAGTTGTTTATCGTGCGCGGGTTTTTGGCTGGTCTTTGGTCGCAAAAACCGAGACGACGATTGTGATCGCGAGGACCGCGACGATCACGGCGAGGGAGAGCCAGTTCGGAATATGCATCCAACGTGCGGTAATCATTTTCCCGCCGACAAAAAATAATATCACCGCCAGCCCGATGCGGAGAAAAACAAAACGCGAGACAAGATTCGCGAGAAGAAAGTAGAGCGAACGCAGCCCCAGAATGGCGCAGATGTTCGAGGTATAGATAATGAACGTGTCCTGCGTGATCGCGAGCACGGCCGGGATCGAATCGACCGCGAAAATCAAATCCATGACGTCGATGACGATGAGGACAAAGGCGAGCGGAGTCAGACAGATGTACTTCCCTTTGCGCACGAGGAATTTCGAACCGTGATATTCGTTCGTCAGAGGGAGCATGCGGCGCGCGCTCCGCAGGATAAAATTATTCTCGAGATCGATCTGCTCGGAGGGGCCAAAAAGCATGCGCAGGCCGGTGACCACCAAAAACGCGCCGAAAAGGTAGAGAACAAAATGGAAGCGCGCGACCAGCGTCACGCCGAGCCAGATCATCAGCGCGCGCATGACCAACGCTCCGACGATGCCCCACACGAGCACGCGATGTTCGTACTGCGTCGGCACCCGAAAGTAGGCGAAGATTAAAACGAAAACGAAGATGTTATCGACGCTGAGCGAGTACTCGATCAGGTAGCCGGTAAAAAAATCAATCCCCTGATCCGCGCCCTGCCAGCGCCAGACGACGATGTTGAAGGCGAGCGAGAGCGCGACCCAGATGAGGCTGCGCCGGACCGCACTACGCAGGGTGATCGTGTGCGGGCCGCGAAAGCTGAGGAGATCGATGGCGAGGGCCACGAAAACTCCGAGATGAAATGCGACCCAAAACCAGATGCTGACGGACACGCGGCGCTAGGTTTCCACGAGTCGCGTCACCCAGCAAAGGGAATCGGAACAATCGTGGTGCAGCAGGAAGTTTGCTCCGCGAATTTCATTCGGAGGGGCGTGCTTCCGCACGCCCAGTTTGCAATCAGCGATCGGTGGGGAGGAGGCTCTCGTTAGGCAAACCTGGAAACTGGACTCGCCGCGGCGACCCTCCGTTTGCGCGTTTCCAGCGTGTCGTGCATCGTGACGCTGGTGTGACACCGATCAATTTATGGATGCAGAACTGCAAAAATTAGTGGATTCCGGGAAGCTGACGACTGCGGGAGCAACGCAACTGGAGCAGCTCAAGCCGGGCGCATTTTGCCTTCACAAAAGCTGGGGCTTCGGTCGCGTGGCCGAGTGGAATCTCCTCCTTCACCAGCTCGTCATCGACTTCGACCGGAAAAAGGGGCACCCGATGCAGCTGCAATACGCGGCCGACAATCTGACGCCAATCCCAGCCGAGCATTTCCTCGCGCTGAAAGCAAACGACCTCCCCGGGCTGAAAAACTTATTGAAAGAAACGCCCACCGCCATGGTGCGGAACATCCTCGAGAGCCTCGGAGGCAAAGCCACCCAGGCGCAGATCAGCCATTGGTTGTTAGGCGACATTTACAGCGAGCCGGAATTCAAACGCTGGTGGGACGCGACGAAAAAGCTGCTCAAGAAGGAAGGCCATTTCCTTATCCCGACGAAAAAGAACGAGCCGATAGAGCTGCGCACTTCCGCCGTTTCCCATGCCGACGAGCTGCTCGCTTTTTTCGAGCAGGCGCGCGCGCCGAAAGAGCAAGCCGCCGCGCTCGATCAGATCATCAAGTTCCATCACGAATTCAAGGAGCCGGAAAAGCAGCTGCAGCCGCTCATCGACACAATCGAAGACACCGCTCAGCGCAACCAGCGGCTCAATCCGGCGATGACTTTCGAGTTTGTCGTCGGGCGCGATGAACTACTCCAGCGTGAGCCGAAGCTGCACACCACGCATCCCGAGCTCACTCTCGAGCGTTTGCTCGTGGATGAAGAGCCGCGGCTCGCCGCCATTCTCCCGAAACTTCCTTCCGCCACACAGCGCCCCCTCCTCCCTGCCCGGCCTGCCGCCCTCGGCGATCGCTGGACGACTCGCGCCCTCCGGCTGATGCAGGGCAGCAACGCTAGGCTCGTCGGTCAGATGCCGCGCGTTTTCGCCGAGAACGGCAAACAAGATGAGCTGCGCAGCGCGCTCGATCGCAGCCTGCGCGAGCATTCCGCCACCAGCGAGATGTTGTTCTGGCTTTGCAAAAATCGGAAGGACTGGCCCGATCTCATCACGCCCGAACTGCTCGGCGCCATTTTCTCAGCCTGCGAGCGCGACCAGCATAACGAAAGCAACTCCCGCAGCACCCGGCTGCGCGACCTCCTTCTCGACGACCGCGAGCTCATTCCCCACATCTTCGCCGGCGCCGAGCTCGGCCTCGCGCGCGACGCCATGCGCCGCCTCCTGCTCAGCCCAGTTTTCGACGAGCTGACGAAGCGCTCTCTCATGGCGCGAATCATCAAACTTTATCCCGATCTGCAGAGCCTCGTCAGCGGCGAGCAAGCGGAAGAGAAGAGCGAAGCGCTTGTGGTTTCCTGGAGCAGCCTGCAAAAACGCAAAGCCGAGCTCGAGGAATTGGTCAACAAAAAAATCCCCGAGAACAGCAAGGAAATCGGCGTTGCTCGTTCCTATGGCGATCTGCGGGAGAATTTCGAATTCAAAGCCGCCAAGGAAATGCAGGCCGTCCTCATGCGGCGCAAATCCGAGCTTGAGAGCGCCCTTGATCGTGCCCGCGGGACCGCTTTCGAAAGTCCCGACCTAAGTCAGGTTTCCATCGGCACCGTCGTCACCTTGCGTGAGACCAACACTGGTCGCGAAGAGACCTACACCATTCTCGGTGCCTGGGATGGTGATCCCGAGCGCGCGATTATTTCCTATCAAACAGCGATCGGACAAGCGCTGCTCGGTCATCGCCTCGGCGAAATCGTCGAGCTGAACGCGGATGAAGACAGGGGTCGCTACGCCATTCTTTCGATCGCG
>JBBSGS010000017.1:0-19337 GCA_038253875.1 Chthoniobacterales bacterium | reverse complement strand
GTCAGGCCGCTGATCGAGCTGATGTTGATGATGCGGCCGCTGCGCTGCTTGATCATCGAGCGCATGACCGCTTGGGTGAAGCTGAACGCGCCTTTCAAGTTCGTGTCGATGACCGTTTCCCAATCGTCGATCGACATCCGCATGCTCAGCCCGTCGCGTGTCACTCCGGCGTTGTTCACGAGGATGTCGACCCGCCCGAAATCCTCCAGAATCCGCGCGCTCGTTTCCTGCACGGCCGCGTGGTTGGCGATATCGACCGCGTAGGCTTTGGCGGCGTCGGAGCGGGTGCGGTTGATCTCATCGGCAGTGCGCTGCGAGGTCGCTTCGCTCCGACTCACGGAAGCGACGCCCGCGCCCTCGCTGGCCAGCCGCAGCGCGATCGCGTGTCCGATTCCCCGTCCAGCCCCAGTCACGATTGCCACCTGATTTTCGAACCGCATCGCTCATCCTGCGGGCGGAACAGAAGCGCTGTCAACCGGCAAGCGCTTTTCGCCTAACGAAAAGCGATATCGCATCGCCGATTTTGAAACCGCCAAGCCGCTACGGCTTCTCGCCGTCGTGCCTAACGATCTGGCCGTCTTTCATGACGAAGATCACGCGCTCCGTTGCGGTAATGTCGGCGGTCGGATCTCCAGGCAGCGCGACGATGTCGGCGAGCTTGCCTTTCTCGAGCGTGCCCAGCTTCTCCGCCACGCCGAGCAAATCAGCATCGGCCGAGGTCGCGCTAATCAGGGCGTCGATCGGCTTCATTCCGAGGCCGGTCATCAAGGCGAATTCCTTGGCGTTCTCTCCGTGCGGATAAACGCCGGCATCGGTCCCGAAGGAAATCTTGACCCCGATCTTGAGCGCGTTGCGAAACATCTCGGAGCGGGCCGCGACCGCCGCGCGCGCTTTCGCCTGCACCGCGGGCGGATATTTGTCGATCTTACCCATGATAAATTCCGAGGCGATCAAAGTCGGCGTGAGAAAAGTGCCACGCTGCTTCATCAAGGTGAGCGTCGCCGGTTTCATGAAAGAGCCGTGCTCGATCGAGTCGACCCCGGCTTCGATCGCTTCGCGCGCGGCCGTGTCGCCATGGCAGTGGACCGCGACCTTTTTGCGCAACCGGTGCGATTCCTCGACCAGCACTTTCATTTCGTCGGCCGAAAATTGCGGGACATCGACCTCGTCGGTCAACGAGAGAACGCCGCCCGAGACGGCCGCCTTGATCACGTCGGCGCCGTTCTTCACTTCGTAACGGACGGCTTTGCGAATCGCGTCCGGGCCATCCGCGATCCCATCGGTGTAATCCATCTGCCGGCCGAAAAGTCCGTCGCGAAAACCGTCGGAGCGATCGAAATGCCCGCCAGTCGCGCCGATCCCTTTGCTCGCGACGAGCATGCGCGGGCCTTCGATGAGACCCGCGGCGATCGCCTTGCGCAGAGCGACATCAGAAAAGAATTCGCTCCCGACATCGCGCACGCTGGTGAAGCCGGCGCGGAGTGTGGCGCGGGCGCGCGGGATACAGTCGAACGCGATTTCGCCCTGCGTTTTTTCGAGACTTTTGAGGCGCAGCTCGTCGTAATTCTCGGAATAAAAATCGAGCGTGAGGTGGGTATGCGCGTCCATGAAGCCGGGCGAAAGCGTGGCCTCGCCGAGGTCGATGACGCGGGCATCGTTAGGCACGGCAAGGTTGCTGCCGGCGTCGAGGATTTTGTTCCCTTGCACGAGGACGACGGCGTTCGGGGCGAGCGTTTTCGATTTGCCGTCGAAAAGGCGGGCGGCTTTGAGCGCGATGATTGGCGGCGGTGATTGCGCGCCTAACGATGGGACAATAACCGAACCACAGAGGAAGCTGAGGGCGCAGAGAGATCGTAACGGCAGGAGCATCGCGCCGGTATAGCGAGCGGCAACGCGGCCTGCAAGTGAGGAGTTGCCGCTCGCGCTTGGGGAATTGCGGCGCAGAGTCATTCGTGCAGGCGCTAAGGCGGGCGAAGGAAATGCGATGACTAGTGGCGCCTGGATTGAGTCGCATGTGCCGGCGCGCCTCGATCGGCTGCCTTGGACGCGACTGCATTGGCTCGTCGTTATCGCGCTCGGCGCGACCTGGATTCTCGACGGGCTGGAGGTGACGCTGGCCGGTGCGGTCGGCGCCATTCTCACTCACCGCGCGACGCTGCATTTCAGCGCGGCCCAGGTCGGCGCGAGCGCGACCTTTTACCTCATCGGCGCAGTCGTCGGCGCGATTGGATTTGGTTACGCGACCGATCGGTTAGGCCGAAAGAAGCTCTTCTTTCTCACGGTCGCGGTCTATCTCCTGGCAACGGCCGCGACCGCCACTTCCTGGAATTTTGCCAGCTACGTTTTTTTCCGGATGCTCACCGGCGCGGGGATCGGCGGCGAGTATGCGGCGATCAATTCCGCGATCGACGAGCTCATTCCGGCGCGGGTGCGCGGCCGGGTCGATCTCATGATCAACGGCTCCTACTGGATCGGCGCGGCCCTCGGGGCGGGCGCCACCCTCTGGCTGCTCGATCCGCGGCTCGTGCCGGTATCGTTAGGCTGGCGCTGCGCTTTTGGGATCGGCGCGGCTCTCGGGTTGGTCGTGATTTTCTTCCGCCAGTGGGTCCCGGAGAGTCCGCGCTGGCTCATGATTCATGGGCGCAACGAGGAGGCCGAGCGGATCGTGGCCCGCTTCGAAGCGAGCGCAGGCGATTCGCCCCTAACGATGCCTAACGAACCGCCGACGCGCATTCGCACGCGCACGCACACGCCCTGGAAGGAAATCTGGAACGCCATCGTGCACGAGCACCGGCGTCGCTCAGTCCTTGGGTTCGTCCTCATGATGACGCAGGCGTTTTTCTACAACGCGATTTTCTTTACCTACCCACTCGTGCTCATGCGCTTCTATGGCGTGCCGGCGGAAAACGCCGGCCTCTATCTGCTCCCATTTGCGCTCGGCAACGTCCTGGGACCGGCCGTGATCGGACACCTTTTCGACACCATCGGGCGCAAGCCGATGATCACGGCGACCTACATGCTCTCGGGCATTTTGCTCGCCGTGACCGGATGGCTTTTTCAAGCCGGACTACTGACCGCGCAGACTCAGACGCTCGCCTGGATGGTGATCTTCTTTATTGCGTCGGCGGCGGCCAGTTCCGCTTACCTCACGGTCAGCGAAATTTTCCCTCTGGAGATTCGCGCTTTCGCCATCGCCATCTTCTACGCCATCGGGACGCTCGCCGGCGGCGTGGGCGCGCCGATTCTCTTCGGCTGGATGATTGGGACGGGATCGAAAACCGCCTTGTTCGCCGGTTACCTCGCCGGTGCAGCCTTGATGATCGCCGGCGGCCTCACGGAAGCGTGGATCGGCGTCGCCGCGGAAGGACGTTCGCTGGAAAGTATCGCCGCGCCGCTTTCCAGCCGCGAGCAGAGTGAACCGTTAGGCGAATGAGTCCAGCGATTCAGACTCTGAGGGCGGACGAAAAAAGGTGAAGCGAATGAGAGACTGGCGCAGATTTGCGGCCGATGGATTCGAACCACCTGCAAGAGGATCTTTGCGTCCACCTCTTCACGGTCTCGGCGGGGATGGTGGGCGTTTGCTTGACCGTTATCGGTTTAATCCGGGTTGTGATCACCGTCGGCAATGTCGACACCCTGGCGGACGACTTGCTGGCGATTGACGCGCTTCTCTTCGTGCTCTCGTGTTTCACCGCCTACTGGGCGTTGCGGGCCCGGCCGAAAGAGCGGATGCGGCGGCTGGAGCGAGTCGCCGACTCCATCTTTTTACTCGCCATGGTGCTGATGACGGTGATTTGCGGGTACATCACCTTCGCCATTGCCGCGCCGATTCGTTAGTCGTTAGGCTAGGTGCGGGACGGCAGACGACGATGCCGAACCAACTTAGGTTTCAGTGTGGCGCGCGATGGCCGTGTCGCCGAGCCGGCCCAGCCAACCGGGCAGGCGCTGTTCGGCACGCGCTTCGTGGCCGGATTTCGATTCGTCACCTTCCACACCGACGGGCGACGGCAGCAAGTGGCTGACCAGCTTCATGACCTCGCCAGTGAGGCTGGGAAAAAGTGCATTACCGATGATGCCCACACGCGCGGGCAAACCGACGACGAGCGACGATTGCCCGCGGCGACAGGCGGCGACGATTTTCGCGGCGGCGCGCTCGGCGTTGACAGCCGCGAAAGGCAGCGCGGTCGAAAGCGAAAACCAGGTGTATTCCGCGCCGTGGTTCCCCTTGAATTTGGCGTTCACCTGCGAACCGGTGCGCATCATACCGGGCGTGACGGTGGTGACGCGGATGCCGTCGCTCGCCAGCTCGGCGCGGAAGGCGTCGGAGAGTCCGACGAGTGCGAACTTGCTCATGCTGTAGGGCGCCATGTGCGGCACGGCGACTTTGCCGCCGATCGAAGAAATGTTGACGATGCGACCCCCGCCCGCGCGACGCATGTGCGGGATCGTTTGCTGGATCAAGTTAAACGGCGCCCAGAAGTGCAGCGCCATCGATTTTTCAAAATCGGCGCGTCGCATGTTCTCCAATGGCCCGACCTCGATGATGCCGGCGTTGTTGATCAAAACGTCGATCGCGCCGTAACGATCGATCACCATCTCGATCGCGCCTAACGACTGCCCGCGGTCGAGCAGATCGCAGGGCACGCCGATGGCTTCGCCGCCCAGCTCACGCAGCTCGTCGCAGGCGCGATTAAGCTCGTCTTCGTCGCGCGCGAGGAGCGCGAGGCGACCGCCTTCTGCGGCGATCTGGCGGGCGATCGTTAGGCCGAGGCCGCGCGATCCGCCGGTGATGAGGACGGATTTTCCGGCGAAAGATAAATCGCTTCGGGCCAGACGAGAGACGGCCCAGGCGCCGAGTCCGATGCCGCCGAGGGTGAGGAAAAATGCGCGCTTCATCCGGAGACTATACATCGGCTGCCCAAAGGAGCGGCCGTCCGTCTCCCATCAAACGTTGGCCCGCGCGACCGCAACCGGCGGCGTGCGATCACCGGCCGGCTTGCGAAAACTGAGCGCGAGGAAGAAAGCGACGAGCAAGATCGCGGCGCTCGCGAAGAGGGGCGTCCGCGCATAACGAGTCACCGGATAAGAAAGATCGAACATGAGCAGCCAGCCGCCGAGGAGCGGTCCGACCAAGCGACCGACGCTGCCGGCCGATTGCATCAGCCCAAGAGCGCGGCCCTGCCAGCTGCGATCGATCATTTGCGAAGCGAGACCGTTGAGCGTGGGGTTGACGAGGCCGTTGGCGATCGCGATTGCGCCGCAGACGACGAGCAACATCGCCAGCGTGTGAACGAGCGGGAGCAGAACCATGGAGAAGGCGAGAAAGAGCAACCCGGTGCGAGCGAGCGCGGTTTCGCCACACAGTTTCACGAGACGGCCGATCAATCCGCCTTGCAGAATGACACTGATGACGCCGATGAAACCGAACAGGTAGCCGGTCTGGCGCGCGCCGTAACCGAAATGTTTTTCGGTGAACAAGGCAAAGAGCGTCGTCATGATGGCGAAGCCGGTGATCGTGAAAAAATAGGTCACGACGATCGTGCCGAAGAGCCGCGCGTGCCCGTGGTGAAAAACCTCCGCGAGCCGGGTGCGCTCTTGCGGTCGGGAGCGGTATTCTTTGGAAAGGCTTTCCGGGAGGATGAAGTAGAGCAGGACAACGTTGAGCGCCGCGAGCGCGGCCGCGAAATAGAAAGGCGCGCCGTAGGAAATGTGGCTGAGAATTCCACCGATCATCGGGCCAAAGGTGAAGCCGAGCCCGAAAGCGGCGCCGATCAGACCCATCGAGCGCGAGCGATTTTCGGGCGTGCTGACATCGGCGATGTAGGCCTGTGCGGTGGAAATGTTGCCGCCGGTGGCGCCGTCGATGATGCGGGCAAGGAAGAGAAGCGAGAGCGACGAAGCCCAGCCCATGACGAGAAATCCGAGCGCAGTGCCGGCCAGACTAACGATCAGCACCGGACGCCGTCCGACGCGATCGGAGAGCCGGCCTAACAATGGCGTGAAAAGGATCTGCATCCCCGAGTAGATGCCGGTGAGCCAGCCGATCTGCACGGGTGTGGCGTGAAAATGCTCGGCATAAAGCGGCAGCACCGGGATGATGATGCCGAAGCCCACCATGTCGATGAAGACGGTAAAAAAGATGACGAAGAGAGGAGACATTCGAAGGATGAAGGATGAAGGCGGAAAAATGAAAAGGGAAATCCATCATCCATGCTTGCGATTGAAGCGCGCCACTTCGCGAGCGGTCTCGCGATCGGTCGCGCGCTTTTTCAAGTCGAGCCGCTTGTCGCGCGCTTCCTTGCCTTGGGCGACGCCGATCTCGGCTTTGATCCGGCCGTTTTTCCAATAGAGCTTGAGGATGACGAGGGTGCGGCCGGCGATGTTCGTCAGGCCGTAAAGTTTGTCGATTTCGCGCCGGTGGAGGAGGAGCTTGCGCACGCGTTTGGAAGCAGGCACTTCATGGCTCGCGCGCTCGTAGGGCTGGATGTCGGCGCCGTAGAGAAAGGCCTCGCCTTTTTCGATGCGGGCAAAGGCGTCGCCTATGTTGGCTTTGCCGGCGCGGATCGATTTCACCTCGCTCCCCTTCAACTCCACCCCGGCTTCGTAACGTTCGAGGATGTGAAAATCGCGCAGGGCTTTGCGATTGAGAATGGTCTCAGCGGGCATGAGTGGCGCGGCCCGGCACGCGAAAGGAAGGTTACGCCTCCGCGGGCGTTTCTTTCACCTCTTCGTAGGTGAGTTTTCCGGCGATGATCTCCTGGAGCGCGATGTCGGTGAGGGAGGATTTGAGGGTGGCTTCGACGAGCGGTCGATGACCGATGCCGAGCTGCCGAACCCGCTTGGAGACAACATTAATAAGGAGCTGCTGGTTGGGAATCACTTTGGTGGCTTCTAGCAGGAGTTGAGCAGTCATATTTCTCAAGGAACGAACGGTGCCGGCGATGCCCGAAGGAAATTGAAGAATCGCGGTGTCGCTCAGGGCGGGAGCGGTGGAAAGCGGAGCGAGCATCGTCGAGGAAAAGCGGATTCGGATAATCCCCGCCGCAGCTGGGATGTCAACGCTTTTATTGGCCGTGATTGAATCACTTGCCACCGGTGCGGATGTGCGCGAAATAGGGCGGGCCGGAGCGGTGGTGACATCGCGCTGCGCGGACTTCGGGCTGTGGCTCAGCTTGGTAGAGCGCCTGCCTCGGGTGCAGGAGGTCCAGGGTTCAAATCCCTGCAGCCCGATTCTTCTCGATGGACAATTCTGTTCTCACCACGATAGCGATTACGGGGTTCGGGATCGCTTTTTTTCACGCTGCTATTCCGACGCACTGGCTCCCTTTTGTTCTGACCTCGCGGGCGCAACGCTGGAGCCGCCCGAAGACTCTCGGGATCACTGCGCTGGCCGGAAGCGGTCATGTGCTTTTTACGGCCGTGCTCGGGTTGATCGTGGCCTGGCTCGGGATCGCCTTGAGCGATCGGATTGGGGTTTGGTTTCCGCGCATCGCGGGCGGGGCGCTCCTGCTCTTTGGGCTCTTCTACGTTTATCGGCAGCTCACCGGACACACGCATACGCATCTGCATCTGCATTCGTTAGGGGGGCACGAGCATGAGCATGAGCACGATTACGAGCGAGCCGCGATGCGCGCACCGTCGGATGTCGCGGCCATCTCCAGTCTGCTTGCGCTCCTTACTTTCTCGCCGTGCGAGGCGTTCATCCCGGTCTACGTCTCGGGGGTCCGCTATGGCTGGCGCGGGTTTGCTTTGCTTACGCTGATTCTTTCCGTGGCGACGGTCGCGGGTATGCTCGTCTTCACGTGGCTGGCTCTCACCGGGATAGAGCAGATCAAGCTGCGCTTATTTGAAAAATATGAGAGCGGAGTGATGGGCGTGCTCTTGTGCCTCGTCGGGGTCCTGATCATTGTCTTCGAGAAATGACGCAACCACTTCAACCTGGCGATAAGGCCCCGGATTTCAGGGCCACCGCGGTCGGCGGTAAATACGGAGATGGCGAAACGGTCGCTCTCGAGCAACTGTGCGGCCGGCCAGTCGTGCTCTACTTTTACCCGAAGGACGATACGCCCGGCTGCACCACGCAGGCCTGCGGGTTGCGCGACGCCTGGGATGATTTCGACGGGCGCGTGGAAGTTTTCGGCGTGAGCGTGGATTTTGAGAAGAGTCACCAGAAGTTCATCTCGAAATACCAACTCCCCTTCCCGCTCCTCTCCGATCACGAGAAAAAAATCGTGAGCGAATACGGCGTCTGGTGGAGAAGAGCATGTACGGGAAGAAGTATATGGGCGCTGAGCGCACGACCTTTGTGATCGACGCGCGCGGGCGTATCGCTGCCATTCTGCGGAAGGTGAAACCTGAGGAACACGTCGCGCAATTACGTAAAGCGCTGCTGTAGCCGGGATCGGTGATCCCGGCTCGAACCCCGATCCCGGCGCGACATCACTGATCCGAGCGACAACAGGGGCGCGAAATGAGTTGCCAAGCGCACCAATCAATTTACCTTCGCTCCTCCGTGACCGCGTTTGGTCGCGGTTTTGGTTTCAAGATGCTGAGATTCGGCACTCGGAAATCGGCATTCTGAAATTCCTCTATGGGCTCGCTGAAAAAACGACGAAAAGCAAAAATCTCCAAACACAAGCGCCGCAAGCGGATGAAAGAAAACCGCCACAAGAAGCGCCTGCGTTACAAGTCGTAGTCCAGCAGCACTCGTTAGGCGGTGAAGTCATCGTTCGGGAGAGCTTCGTTTGCGCGGCTCTGGCAAGGCTCCTAACCTTTGGCCTATGACGAGAGGGCTCCGGACAATCAGCCGCGGCGGAGGGTTGCTGGCTGCTCTCTTGCTCGGCGCCTCGCTCGCGCTCGCCAGACCGAAGCCGTCCCCTTCTCCGCGCGCCGCCGCGAAGGCGACAGAGCAGGATGACTCGCTCGTTCTCCATCCGCCCAAAGATCTCGCCCTTCGTTACGAGGGCGAACGCAAAGCACAGGCGCTGGCTTCCTACGTCGAGGCGCTCGACCTGCAGGAGAATGGCGAAAGCGAAAAGGCCCTCGCCGCTTTTGAAAAAGTCCTGAACGTCGATCCTGGCGAAGTCGATCTCGCCACCCGTGTCGCCTTCCTCCTCACCGGACAGGGCGATTACCCGCGCGCGATCGACATCTTAAAGGACGCGATTAAGGCTCAACCGAAGGATCCCGAACCTTATCTCCAGCTCGCTTACATTTATGCGAAATATCTGAAGAAAACCGAGCCGGCAATTAGTTATGCAAAACAAGCCGTCGCCCTCGCCCCCGCCGAGATCGATGGTTACCAGCGCCTTTGCGAAGTGCAATTGACCTCGGGGAATCGCCAGGCCGCGCTGCAGACGCTCGATCTCGCCGCCGGGGTCGGCACAAACGACCCTTCCTTCTGGACGCGCCTCGGCAAGCTCTATCTCGCCTTGATCGCGCAACGGAATGCCGCGCCCACCGCGCCGGAGATCGAGAAGGTGAACCAGGTCTTTCGCAAGGCGCTGCAGCTCGCCCCCGGCGACGCCTCCGTCCTGAAAGACGCGGCCGATTACTTCGCCGCCTCCCAACAAGTAAAGGAGGCGATCCCGCTTTATCTGCGCGTCCTCGAGATTCAGCCTAACGACTCTGGGGCTCGCGAAAAATTGGCCACAGGCTTTCTCGCGACCAATCAGCGAGGCAAAGCGATCCAGATGTTGCAGGAGATCATCCAGCAGCATCCAGAGCAATATCAGCCCTACCAGTTACTCGGCAAAGTACTGGAGGAAGATGCCACCGCGCTTCTCGAAGCGAAAAAGCTCCCGGAAGCGAAAGCCGAGTTCGCCAAGGCGGCGGCCAGTTACGAGCAAAGTCTTTTGATCAATGCCTCCCAGGCGGATAACTATATCCACCTGGCCGAGCTGCTCCTGACCCGATTGCGCGAGAACGACCGCGCCATAACCCTGCTCCAGGACGCGCGCCGGCATTTCCCGACTGCGCCCCAACTCACCTATCTCCTGGCAGTCGCCCTGCGCGAGGCGAAACAAACTCAGCAAGCGGTCACCACTTTCGAGGAAGCCTTGCAGGAAGCGGCGGCTCAAGGCGCCGACATCGCGAACGGCCGCTTCTACTTCGAATACGGCGCCGCGGCTGAGCGCGCCGGTCTTTATGAGAAAGCGGCGGAGCTTTTCAAGAAGTCGATCCAGCTCGATCCGGGCGAGGCGGCCGAAGCGTCTAACTATCTCGGCTTCATGTGGGCCGACCAAAACACCAACCTGGAAGAGGCGGAGAGTTACATTAAGAAAGCCCTTGCCGCCGATCCGGAGAATGGCGCCTATCTCGACAGCCTCGGCTGGCTCGACTACCGCCTGGGCAGATATGATCAGGCTTTGGCGGAGCTGCTCAGTGCCGCCCAGGCCTTGAAAAACGACGACCCAACTGTCTTCGATCACATTGGCGATACTTATGAGAAGCTAAAGCAAATTCCCCGAGCGCTGGAATATTGGCAGCGCGCACTCACCCTCGATACCAGCGATAAAAAACTCGCCGAAAAAATCGCGCGCTCTAAAACAAAGGCGAGCAAGAGTGAGCCGGCCGATGCTGCCCCGACGAAGTGAAAAAATATCCTACTCATTGGCAGCGCAAAACGATGTGGGCTTCGCTCACCGCGATCTTTGTTGTCCTACTCTGCACGATCGTGGGCACGGTCGTCTGGCTGGGCGCCAACGTCGTCGCGTTTCTTCAACCGATTCTGATCCCTGTGGCCATCGGTGTGATTATCGCTTACCTCCTTGATCCGCTTGTTACCTATCTCGCGAACCGCGGCTTCGGGCGCACCAAGTCCGTGCTTCTCATCTTCGCAATTGCTTTCATCGCCATTGGCGGGTTGATCGCCTGGATCGTACCCCTCATCTCGGTGCAAAGCGCCAGCCTCGCGCGCCAGCTCCCTGGCTTTACCATTAATGTGCGGGACCGCGTGGTCGATCTCATGTATCGCTACGAAAACACTTTTGGCTTGAACGAGCGGAAAGGTCAGTCCCCCGCCACCAACGGCATCGTAAACTGGCTCCTGGCCGGTCCCACGCCTGCGGCAGTTAGACCCACCCCAACGCCTCTTCCCGAGGCTAACCCTTCCCCCGCTGCGCGCGAGGTCATCGGGCCGACACCCACGAAACTGACTTCCGCTGACCGGGAACGCATCCAGGATTGGGTGCAGAAGCAATTGCCGGCTTTGGAGAAACAGCTGCCAGATCTTATCGGCAAGCTTTGGTCGTTAGTCAAAAGCAGCGTCGGAGGCTTCCTTGGCGTCACCGGATTTCTTCTCAGCCTGGTAATGGTTCCCATCTATTCATTCTTTCTCTTGAAAGAGCGGCCGGCGATCGAGCGCCGTTGGAAAGAATATCTCCCCATGCGTAACTCACCGCTCAAAGACGAAGTCGCGACAACCCTTTCCCAGATCAACAGCTATGTCATCGCTTACTTCCGCGGGCAGCTTCTGGTTTGTCTGGTGGATGGCTTGCTCATCGGCGTTACTCTTACGATCTATGGTTTGAACTTCGCGCCGCTCATCGGGTTGATCGTTATTCCCCTCACCATGATACCTTACCTTGGTATCATCCTTTGCTGGATCCCGGCGGTCCTGATCGCGGCCGCGCAATGGGGCGATTGGTGGCACCCGTTTTGGATCACCATGATATTCCTCGCGGTGCAAAACCTCGAAGGGCTCTTCTACGCGCCGCGCATCGTGGGCAACTCCGTTGGTTTGCATCCGATGACTGTCATCGTATCCATCTTCATCTGGGGCTTGCTCATCGGGGGCCTGCTCGGCCCGCTTCTCGCCATTCCTCTCACCGCCACGATCAAGGTGCTGCTTGCTCGTTACGTCTGGGGCTCGCGACTGCGAGAGGAAGTGATGGAGAACATCGAGGAAGTGCCGGTGGTCGCGGAAGCAGAGCACGCGGGCGAGCTCGCTCGTTAGGCAAAAGACGGCGCAGAGGGCTCTTCGCCGAAGAGTAACAAGGCTGTTAACAAAGAGCGGTTGCCGCTGCACCTCCCCGCGGCAGCCTGTTCCGTTACCTGAACATTCGCACCAGGCGCATTTTTATGTTTCAACAATCACCGCGATTCTATTCTCGCTCGCGTCATCGGTGCCGATGGGAAGATAATCCTGTGTGGCCAGGTCGGCACGCCTGGGCCTGCGACCGGATGGGGGAAGCGAATGTAAGCCCACGGGGTTCGTTAGGGACGGCCGTTGCCGGGGCCTGGGGCGTTTGCAAAAGCCTCCCGACCGATGTTTAAGGAGCGGACGATGTCCTTGCAGAGGAAGCGCGTTCGTCGCAAACGCCGCAGTAAAACTGTCCACTCCCGCCGGTCGCAACTCCGCCGCGTGCTCTTTTTGTCGCTCTTGGTCACGGCTGGTTTTTTTATCGGACTATTTGGTTTCTCGTCGTTTCATAAGGGCTGGAACCGCTGGCATGAATCCCGTCTTCTCAAGCAGGCGGAGGATTTCCTGAAGCGGGACAATTCCGACGCGGCCGAGCAAGCCGCGCGCAAAGTGGTTGCGCTCGACCCCGGCTCAGTCGAAGCCAGCCGCATCCTTGCAGAAGCGACGGAGCGACTGAACCGCGCTGAGACCGTGGCGTGGCGGGCGCAGGTCGCCCGGCTCGCCCCCTCGCTCGACAGCCAGCTCAATCTTGCTTCCGCGGCGCTTCGTTTCGGCCAGCTCGACATCACCCGCGCCGCCCTCGAAAACGTCGCGCCTGCCGATCGCGATGCGGCGGCTTACCATGTCGTGGCTGGCTGGCTTTCGCGCGCCCAAGGCAATGTCGCCGAGGAAGAACGCCACTTCGCGGCTGCGGTCGCGCGAGAGCCCCGCAAGGATCTCTACCAATTCAACCTCGCCGTTCTCCAGATCCTCGCCCCCGACCCGGAAAAGAACGCGGCCGCGCGCAATCAGCTCGAGCGCCTGAGTAAAATACCGGAGTTCCGCACTCCGGCGTTGCGCGCCTTGCTGGAAAACTCGCTCCGGCAAAATCAGATGCCTGCCGCAGAGGCACTCGCGCAAGATCTGCAAATGAGCCAGCAGGTCAGCTTCAGCGATTACCTCCTTTGCCTCGATCTTTATCGAAAACTAAACCCGAAAAAATTCAGCCTCCTTCTCGGCAAAATAAAACCAGTCGCTGCGCGCAACGGCAACGATCTCGCACAACTGCTCGATTGGATGAACAAGAACGATCTCGAGAAGGAAGCATTGGAGTGGTCCGAAAAGCTGCCCTCCGCCCTAACGAGTCGTCCGCCAGCCGTCACCTCGATCGCGCAAGCGCTCGCTGAGACCCGCAATTTTTCGCGCCTGAAACGCTGGACGCGCAATGGCTCCTGGGGCGACGACGACTATTTGCGCCTCGCCTATCAGGCCTACTCCGTGCGGGAGTTGCGGCATGCCACCGCCGACGCGGAGTCGGATTCGCTCTGGGGTTCTGCCGAGCAGGAGGCGCAGGAACATCCCGAGCGGGAGGTGGCGCTCGCCCGCCTTGCTTCGCAATGGAAGCTGAGCCAGGAAGCGGAGCAGCTGTGGTTGCGGGTTGCGAAACTTCCGGGCGCCCGGCGCGAGGCGCTCGAAGCACTCTATAACATTTATCGGCAAGCCAATGACATGCCCAACCTCCGGCTTATCGCGCAGCGGCTGCACGAGAGTTCGCCCGATGAAATCGATCTGGGCGCGAATGCCGCCCGGCTCGCTTTGCTCCTCGATCACAACACCGCTGCCGGCCAGCAGCTCGCTCAGCAAATCTACGCCAAAGCGCCTAACGACACCGCCTCTGCGGTCACTTACGCCTTTGCTCTTTACGGCACCGGCCGTACGCAGGCCGGTCTCGAGGTCTTGAAAAAACTGCCTCTGGAACAGCTCCGCGACCCCCACGCCGCCGTTTACGCGGCGCTCCTTCTTGACGACGACAACCAAGTCGCAGCCGCCGACGAATACATCAAGCTCGCGCGAGGCGGCCAGCTCTTCCCGGAGGAAAAACAGCTGCTCGAGGACATCACCACGCGCCGCCAGAGCGCGACGCCTTCTCCGACGCCAACCTCCTCGCCTAACGAATCGCCCGTGCCGCCAGGCTAGTTCATTGTATCAACGATTGAACCGAGTTCGCCCAGAAGAGACTGGACGCGCGGAAGCGCGTCCCTCCGGAGGGACATGCTTCCGCATGTCCACGCTCAGCTGCGGCGCTCCCCTTCTAAGACACCGCGCCAGGTTAGGCCGATCGTTCCATCGCCTGCCCGACGATCATCGCCGCTAACTCCTGCGTCGCGTCATCGAGGGCGGCGTTGGCCGCCTTTAACCGAATCGCTTCGTGACTCTGTAACGCCTCGCGCACAGCGCGCGCCTTCTCCTCGATTCGTCGACGCTCCGTAGCCGGCAACTGGTCTCCGGCCAATCGAAATGCGTTCTCCACCGCGGTAAGCATTTCTTCGGATTTAAGACGGGTCTCCGTCCAGACCCGTTCGCTCATGTCCTCGAAAGCATGCTCGAGCGAGTCTGCGATCATCGCTTCCACCGCTTCATCGGAAACATCGACTGCACTCGTTAGGGCAACAATTTTCTCCCCCCCGCTTCGGGTGTCGCGCGCAAGCACTTGGAGAATGCCGTCGGCGTCGATTGCGAACTGCACGCCCACCCGCGCCACGCCTTTCGGAGCGGGCTCGAATTCCAGCTGGAATTCGCCTAACGACCAGTTGTCCGCCGCCAGCTCCCGCTCGCCTTGCAGCACCTTGATTTTCATTGCGCGCTGCCCGTGCACCGCGCTCGTGAACATTTCGCCTGCCTTGACCGGAATGGTCGAGTTGCGCGGAATGATGATGTTCATCAAGCCCCCGAAGGTTTCGATGCCTAACGACAGCGGGGTGACGTCGAGGAGAACGACAGCGCGCACCGCACCGGAGAGAATTCCCGCCTGGATGGTCGCCCCAAGCGCCACTGCCTCGTCGGGATTTTGCGAGGTATTCGGCTCGCGCCCAAAAAGATCGGCAACAAATTGCCTAACGAGCGGCATGCGCGTCATTCCGCCGACCAAAATGATTTCGTCGAGTTGGGCGGCCGTCAGTTTCGCGTCGGCCAGCGCCCGCAGGCAGTAGGTGCGCGTCCGCTGAATAATCGGCCGGGCGAGTTCTTCCAGCGTTTCCCGCGTTAGCTCGTAGGAAAAATTTTCCCCGTCCACAAACGGCGCATCGATCCGCACCGTCTTTTCCGTCGAGAGCCGATGCTTCGCTTCGATCACGAGCTCGCGTTTTTGCCAATTGGCAATCGGTAACCGGCAAGTTGCAATGAGCGCTTCGTCCACGTCGTCTCCGCCCAGATGCGTGTCGCCGCTTGTTGCGAGCACTTGGAAGACGCCGTCGTTCAGCTCGAGAATCGAGATGTCGAAGGTGCCGCCGCCGAGGTCGTAAACCGCGATGCGCGATTTCGATTTCAGCTTGTCGAGACCGTAAGCGAGGGCGGCGGCGGTCGGTTCGTTGATGATCCGCTCGACGATTAAGCCGGCTGCTTCGCCCGCTGCTTTCGTGGCGTTACGCTGCGCATCATTGAAATAAGCCGGGGCGGTAATGACCGCACGCGTGACCGGACGATCGAGCGCCGTTTCCGCATCGTGCTTTAATCTTCTCAGTACCCAGGTCGCGATTTCTTCCGGGGCGAGCTGCTGCTCGCGCACCTGGATGCGTAGCGCCTGACCAGCTCGCCTAACGACCTCATAGTCTGTTCTCGATTCCTTCGCGGCCAGGTCGTCACCCCGCAATCCGATTAGCCGCTTCGCGGAATAAATGGTCGTCCGTGGATGCAGCGCTCGCATTCGGTTCGCTGCCGTGCCGACAACGGGCTCGCCCGTTTCCGGAAAATGCACGACCGACGGCGTGAGGCGCAAGCCATTGGCATCGGCCAGGAGAATCGGAAAGCCCGCTTCCATCACGCCGATGAGCGAATTGGTCGTGCCAAGGTCGATCCCGACAATGTCTCCATTCATCACGTCGGAATATACGCGCGGCGATCGTGTTTGCTTACTTGCGCATTGTAACGCGGGTCTCCTGACCCGCGTCGGCAAAAACGCGTGATCCACGCGAAGAGCCTCGCGGGTCGGAGACCACGCGCTAGAGCTTGGCAAACCCGCGATTTCGGCAACCGTATCGCTTCTTGAAACTCCCGTTCAGCCTTTTCCTGGCGCTCCGTTACCTCAAACCGAAGCGCACTTTTATCTCGATTATCACCCTCGTCTCGATCCTCGGGGTGACGTTAGGCGTGACTGTGCTCATCCTGGTCATTTCGGTCATGACCGGATTCGATCGCGAGCTCCGCCAGAAGGTGATCGACTTCGACGCGCACCTGCTCGTCTCGACGGATGACATCATGCGGAACTGGCGCGCACTCGGCGCGCGCATCCGCACGACGCCCGGCGTGGTCGCAGTCGCACCTTACATTCAAGGTCCGGTGATCGTGGAATTCCAGAACCGGCGGCTCGCTCCGATGATTCGCGGGATCGACCCGGCAGAGGAGGAAAAGGTCATTCCGCTGAAAAAATTCATTAAGCTCGGGAAGCTCGATCTCGAGGGCGATTCGACGGTGCTGGGGATCGAACTGGCGCGAAAACTGGGCGTCACCGTGGGCGACAAGTTAACGATTTATTCGCCCGGCAATCTCGGCGCGGTTCTCGATAAATTAAAGACGCTGGAGCAGAAAAAGGGCGCGGCAGAACAGGCGGCGATCGACGATCTGAAGCAGGTCGTGTTGCCAAAAGAATTGACCATCACCGGTATTTTCGAGACCGGCCAATACCTGCACGATTCCGAATTCCTGCTCGTGCCGATCTACATCGGTCAGGAGCTCTACGGGCTCGGCGACGCACTCCATGGGCTCACGGTGAAAACAACCGACCCGTACGACGTCGATCATGTAAAACAGGCGATCGAAAAATTTCTTCCGCCGGATGAATACGCGCAGACCTGGATCGAGATGAATAAACAATATTTCGACGCCGTCCGGCTCGAGCGCACCGTCATGGCCTTTCTCCTCTTCTTCATCGTCGTGGTCGCGGCCTTCGGGATTATGAACACGCTCATCACCGTGACGGTGCAGAAGCGGCGCGAGATCGGCATCATGAAAGCGGTCGGCGCGAACATCTGGCAGATCATGGGCGTGTTTCTCTTCCAGGGAATCGTCGTCGGCATTTTTGGAACCGTGACTGGTCTCGGGCTGGGCATGACGCTGATCCGTTTCCGCAACGAGTTCAGTCGCTGGCTTTCCTCGACGCTCCACATTGAGATTTTCCCGCGGGAGGTCTATCAGTTTTCGCAAATCCCCGCCGAAGTAATTCCAGGCGACGTCGTGAAAATTTGCATCGCCGCCTTTATTATTTGCTCCTTGGCAGCACTCATCCCGGCTTACTTCGCGGCGCGCATCGATCCGGTGAAGGCGCTTCGTTATGAATAATTGTCATTCAGAAAAATGACCCTTGGGTTCAACCTGATATCGCTTCGATGTCTCTATGTGAGCGGCGTCGCCCCAGCACCCCCGATTTTCGCCTAACGAACGCAATTGAGCAAAGCCAGCGCCCTCACATCCGCGCGTGCACCGCGCAGATCACCGAGGTGCGGCCGATCGTCACTCCGAACCTGCGCGTTCGCCCACCCGGCTGCTCAATCGCATGGCGGGCATCCCTCGCCTCTCCGACCCGCTCGGGATCCTACCCCTCGGGCGATCACGATTCGCAATCTACGCTACCAGTCGCGGGGCGCGCTCCGCCTCATGGCGGGCGACGACTGGACGAGTGCGCTCCGGCTCGCCACTCAAGATTCGGATAGCCACTTCGTCTTTCTGCGTTGAATCGGCCTGAATGCTGACGTGATGACCTCTAACGCTCTTTAAACCTGCGTCCCAAACCTTGATCGCGACCAAGGAGACAGCGGCGATAGGCAGCGTCACGATCCAGAAGAGGGAAACGCCGAGGATGAGGAATGGTTGGATGAGGATCGCTTTCAGGTTCGGCAATCCGAACGGGCGAGGAGTTAACGCGGGGGAATAGATGGTCGTCGTATTCATGATCAAGTGTGGTGAGATGAACCTTCGTGTTAAAAACCATAATCCCTATAAATGAGTTTTAAGGTCAACAACGAATTTCATAAGCTATTATTTTAATTATGAGTTGATTTACCATAATTTCTAGCACTTGGCGTGCCTGAGGCGAATGTGTTCGCGTTCCGTCAGGCAAACGGCGCGTGCCCTCCCCCTTCTCCGCGGGTGAAAAAGATCCTCGCCCCCAGAACCCCAAGGCTCACCAAGGTCCGCGGATCACGCCGGCCGTTTCGTGGTTCAGCAGGGTAGGCCGCGATCACCCCTGATCCTTCCCCGACCTTGCTCTCAGGAAGTGTAATAGAGCGTTCCTACCGTTAATCCGTAGCGCGCCTGCGGAATTAACCTCCAGCCTGCCATCTTCAGACCGCATCGAGCGCGCCATCCGGAACTACTAGTGACTGGCACCCCGAAGGCCATCCTTCAATCGCGAAAAACATCGCGCGTAAATCACCCGCTCGGCCGCCCATTCCGAATTAGAGGGCCGTTTTTGAATCGCATAAAGATCCATGTCGGCACGTCTACCCTTTACCAACGCGCACTTCGAATTCCTTCCACCTAGGGTTTTTTGTTTACAAAGGTTGTGCGCGCGCGTCACTTCCCGGTGTGCGCAAACAAGCAATTAGCTGCTTGATTCTCGGGACAGCTCTGGGTTGTGTCGCCGGGGCGATGATCGAATCTCGGCAGGCCACCGCGAGCTCTGACAAACCGTATGTGTTGAGCGTCAATCAACGGACCGGTGAACCGCATCTACATGTCGCCGGCCAACCCGAGTTGGAGTGACCTTGTTTATTTCCCGTGGCGCCGTTAACGGAGCCGTGAAACTGCTGCGTAAGAGCGCGAATTGTTTCATTTTGTTAGCTCAGTCGGGGGTGAGCACCAACCGCTCGACCCGCTCGCCGTTGACGATACTCTCCGCGAACTCGGGGAACTCCGCCACGGTGACATGGCCGTAAAAGAATGATCCGGCTCGACGAGAATACTGACTCCGGTCGCGCATTGATCGAGACAACTCGATTTGCAGACACGCGCCTGCATTGGTTCCGTCAGTGGGCGGCCAATTCCTCTTTCAAGGCCTGGTGCACGTCTTCGGAGCTTTTCGCGCGGCGCATGATCCGCGTGGATTGTCGTCGGCACGTCGTTTGTGCAGACAAAGAGATAATGTTCGCGTTGCGGCATCGACGTCAGATTCGTCGCCTCAAGTCAGACGGTAAAACCCGGGAGAGGTCGACTCCAAGAACTG
>JBBSGS010000016.1:0-19421 GCA_038253875.1 Chthoniobacterales bacterium | reverse complement strand
TCGTCGCCGCCGAGACCCGAGAGCGCCACTTTCACGCCGTGCCGCGCGACCGCGCGCGCGACGATGTAGGTGTTGATGGCATCGACCGAGGGGAGGTCGAGATGGGCGACCGCTTCCGTGACCGATTGGAGCACCTCGTCCTCGCTCAGTTGGATTCGTTGGTGCGTGGTTCCGAAACGTTGTGCGACCTCGAGCGCGATCGCGCTTTCGTCGAATCCCGCCACTTCGAAGCCGACGGAGAATGTTTCCAGCTTGCGCTCCAGTCGCTGCGCGGCCAGCGCGGTCACGATCGACGAATCAATTCCGCCGCTCAGAAAACTCGCCACCGGCACATCCGAGAGCAGGTGCTCCTCGACCGCGACCTCGAGCAGCGAACGGATCTTTTGCGGCGCCGACTCGTTAGGCGAAGTGAAATTCTTCCGAGCCGGCCAGTATCGCCAGGTGGTGCATTCGCCCGCGTCGGAGATGACCATGGCGTGACCGGCGGGCAGCACCTTGATGCCGGGGAAGAGCAGTTGATGCTCAGGGCACGCGCCCCATTGCAGATAGGCGGCAACGGATTCACGGCTGATCGCCGGCGATGCATCGGCCAGGACTTTCACCTCGGAGGCGAAGCGGATGCCTTCTTCGTCGGCCGCGTAATAGAGCGGCTTGATGCCGAGGCGATCCCGCGCGACGAAAAGCTCCGCCCGCGCGCGATCGTAAAGCGCGAAGGCGAACATGCCTTTCAGCCTAACGAGAAGATCACGGCCCCAGCGGGCATAACCGTGCAGAACTGTTTCCGTGTCGCTCGTTCCGCGCCAGACGACGCCGGTCATCTCCGCGCGCAACTCCAGGTGATTGTAAATTTCGCCGTTGATGACGAGGACGTTGCCGGTGACCGGGTCGATCATCGGCTGCGCGCCCGTGGGCGAGAGATCGAGAATCGCCAGACGTGTGTTGCCCAGCCAACAGCGGGCGTCCGGGGAAAGCCACTCGCCGGAGGCATCAGGCCCGCGATGGGCGATGAGGCCAAGATCGAGCGGCGCGGCCGATCCGTGGAAACGAAAATGGGAGGCGATCCCACACATGGCTAGGAGGTGGCTGCGACGCCCCCGTCGCCGGAAGTGCCCGCGGCGTCTTCGCCGCGCGATCGTTTCAACCGTCCCCCACTCGCAGCGAGGCGCCGCGGGCACTTCCGGCGACGAGGCGGCGCGGCCAGATGGACGATGCTCGCGGGGATGGACATTTTAAGTCGTGGCTCCGAGTTCGCGATAGAGCGCAATGTATTTGGCGATCATCTCTGCGGCGGCGAAGCGTCGCACATTTTGCAGGCCTCGCTCGCTCCAACGTTCGCGCTCGGCCGGATCGGTCAGGCGCAAAATGGAGCGCGCGAAACCGGTTTCATCGTCGAGTTCGTGGGTCAGCGCGGCCTCGCCGCCTACTTCGGACATCGGTTCGCGATCGGCGCAGAGAACCGGACAACCGCAAGCCTGCGCCTCGATAATGGGCCAGCCGAAGCCCTCGAAACGTGAAGGATAAAGCAGCGCCAGGGCGCAACTGTAAAGCGCTTCGAGTGATTCGTTATCCGGTCCCGCGACCTCGACCACGCGCTCCAGCACGCCGAGTTTTCTGCCTAACGACCGCAGTTCCGGGGTCAATTTTTGCCCCGCGAAAACGAGCTGACCGTTCCAGTCGTTTTTCGTTAGGGCAAAAATCCGCAACGCGCCTTCGCGATTTTTCATCCGCAGATTCGACCCGACATGGAGGAGAAACGGAAGCTTCGAGTCGAGGGCATCGATCCCGGCGAGGCGGGCGCGGGCGACCAGCTCCGGCTGCTTTTGATAAGGATAATTGATGCCGTGATGAATCAGCAGCAGTTGCGGCCGGCCCCCTTCCGGCGCGACTAACCGCTCTGCATCGCGCAGCGTCGCGCGTGAGGCGCAGGCGATCGCCGTGGCCCGGCGCAGGCCGGCGATGACCCAGCGCTGGAGGAATTTTCCGGTGACGGACGCGGGCGTATCGCTCACTTCACCGAGCGCGCCGCGGACCGCGAGCAGATCGTGGCAGCTGACGACGATCGGCCGCCCGCTGATTTGCGCGCAATACATCGCATTCGAATGATCGCAGATGTGGACGAGGCGGACGTCGGCCGACAATTTCGCCCTGAGCTGCCGTGGAAAAAGCAGGAACTTGTCGACGTAGCCCAGCCATTTCGCGACGAAGCCGCCCGCAAAGCGCATCCGGCCTAACAATGGCCGCGGTTGAATCAACTCCGCCGGCACTCCGGCGGTCGTCAGTCCGTGCAGCATCATTCTCGCGAAACGCTGCATGCTCTCCTGCTCATCGGCTGGGTAGTTACCGATCAGTAGAACCATGAGATCGATGGAAGGCGGAACCATGGAGTCGTTCGGCGTAAGGGGAGCGGCGAGCGGCGCGGCGCGTTTGTTCTGCCGTCTCGGCCAACTCCTCCGGTGGTTCCTCTCCCTCGGTCTCCTGCGGCCGTGCGGCGAGACAGAGCCCGGCGAAAACAACCGCGAAACCGAGACTGGTCGGCTGGCCAAACGGTCCCTGGAGCAAAACAAAAAAGGCCGCGCTAAAAAGGAAGAGCGGCAGCGGGTTGTCGCGCCGGAGCTGGCCCAGTGCAAAGCGCCCGATCCGAAAAGTGACGGCACAGCGCCAAAGCAGAAACGCGAGGCCGAGAATCGGACCGCTCTCCAGCAGAATGCGCGACCACTCGTTCTCAGCGAGGAGGAATTCCGCGTGCCCGACGAGAAAATTTGCGCCGCCGTTGGTGCCAACACCGAGCCCAAATCCGCCCACCGGCGCGCGCGTAAGCACTCGCAAACCCTCGATAAAGCCGCCAACCGTGCGCGTGATCAGCCCACCGACGACACTGTTGTCGCCAGATTCCGCGCCCTCGGCAAAACGGTCGGAAAGAATGCCGAGGCCTTCCCGAAAAATCGGCAGATAACTGATCAGCCAGAGCACCAGCGCGGCGAGAAGAATGTAACGCCCGAGCTTGCCCACGATCTTTGGCCTAACGACAAGAATGAGCGCGAGCGACGCGACCACAACACCGACCGCGAGCACGGTCGAGCGGCTGCCGGAGACGCCCATCCCGACGAGGAGCGCGCCGCCCGAAGCCGCGAGGAGCCATGTTCGGTAGGGAAGTTTCGAGAGTACGGCGTGCAACAGGAACGCTGCCACCGCGCTCAGATAATAGACCGCCCCTGAGACAAAGGAGAAAGGGCCCGGAGGCCTGATCTTGCCACCGCCGGCCGCGAGCTGCATGCCTTCACCCACGCCCGCGGCGCGATTGATGAAAGATTCCGGCGGAGCGTTGAATTGCATTGCCATGAGAAGCCCCATCGGGATCATTCCCACGATCGTCCATCGGCCCAGACGTTTCACGTCCTCGAGATCCAGGACCGCGGGGAAGATGAAAATGAGCGGCAAGTGAAGAAAATTCGAACGCGCTCCATAGGCCGTGATGAAGAGGACAGTCTTCATCGACAGGTAGGGCGAGAGGGCGAGAATGCCCGCGGCCCACGACAAGAGGGCAATGATCGTTAGGGAGACGACGTACCTGTTGAAAGGAAAAACGCGTGCGCGCAACGCCAGAGCGTAGATCAAAAGCACGACCGGATCGCGCACGACGAGGAGCGGCGCGGAGTATTGCGGGAAGAGCCATTTGCGGAATGACCCTTCAAAAATGAGGAGAAACAAATAAAGGCCGATGAGGCGCCGAATGTTCTGAATCGTGCGCGCCCTGTCTCCCGCCGCGGGAGGCAATGGCCCGGCGGATTTCTCCCGCGAATCCGCGATCGTGATCATGGGGTGCCCCCTTTCTCCATCACTTCTCGTGCCACTCGCACGATGCCTTGGCGATAATTTTCCCACGTCGACGAGGCGGCCTTCTCGCGGGCGGCTTCCTGCATGGCGGCGAGGCGGTCGCGATCGTAGGCGAGAAGCGCCAGTTTTTCCTCGATCGCGTCGGCCGAGCGGATCGGCACGAGAAATCCATCCGCTCCCTCCGTGATCAAGTCCGGTCCCGCCGTGTGCGGAGTGGTGATGACCACCAGCCCCGCGCTCATCGCCTCGCTCAGGACGAGGCCAAACCCTTCGTGCAGCGAGGGCAGAACGAGGACATCGTGACACGCCATTTCTGCCAGGAGTTGGTCATGCGGAAGCGAAGGAATCCAGCGGTATTTGTCGAGCATGGCGGGAGCCGGGATCGCCTCGCTCACCCGGCGGCCGATGAGGGTGAATTCGATTTCGCCTTCCAGCCGCGCGACCGCTTCGAGCAAATAACCGAGACCTTTGGCCTGGGTAAGCGCGCCGACGAAAAGCACGCGCAAGGCCCGTGCCGCCTCCTTCGGCCGCGAGTTCCTGCCTAACGAATTCGTGCCGTAGGGGATGACGTGCACGGGAGCCTTCAGGTGCGGTGCGAGCGCGACGCTCGTCTTCGAAAAGGAACTCGCTGTGATCACCAGGTCGGCAAGCGACAGCTCCTCGTCTTTGCGCGCGAGCTTTTCCTCGCTGTCGGTGAGCGCGCCAAGCGTCGGCGCCCATTCGGGATGCAGCTCTGCTTCCTCCTCCTGAAATTCGCGAACCTTGCGCCAGTAAATGATGGGGTGCTCGTAGATGCATTTCATCCCACGACGTTTGGCTTCGCGGAAGGAAGCGAGCGCGCCGGCGTCGTAGGCGTAAACCGCGCGCATCGGCGGCGGCGTCGCGAGGCGACGCGCGACCCGGCGATCGAGCGAAAGATAAACCGCATCGACACTGAAAAGAGCGCTTTCATCTCTCGTTAGGCCAGGCCAGCCCAGCTGTCCGGCGAATTGCCGGCCCCACTCGCGCCAGGCAAACGTGCGCAGAAAAGGCGCCAGCTCCGCGGGAAAAGAGCGGCGGCGAAGTTCGTTCCGCAGCGGGCTGGCAACGCCTAACGATCGGTCGAGCCAGCCGCCCTGCCGCCAGTTCACACAGGTCCAGAATTCCGCCAGAAGACCCGCCTCCGCCAGTGCGAGCGCGGTCTGGCGAACGTTCTGATTGGCGGTCGGATGAGAGAGCAGAATCACAAGACGTCGGCGAGCATAAGTTGAGACTGGTTCTAGGCGGCCTGCATAGAATGGAAAAGGTCAAGATAAGCCTGCGCGATCACCGCCGGATGAAAGCGCGCAAGATGCGCGGGCGCGTTCCTGGCCAGGCGCACGCGTTCGTTAGGCTCGCGCCGCAACTTCTCAAGCTGCGCGGCGAGTGCGGCGACATCGCCGTTTGGAAAAGTGAGCCCGCAAAGTCCGATGGCCTCGGGCAGCCCGCCGCCGCTCGATCCCACCACGACGCAGCCGCAGGCAATGCCTTCGAGCGCAACGACCCCGAACGGCTCGTCGTAGCGCGACGGGACCACGAGGATTTGGTGCTGCTGAAGCAGCGTTACCAGATCAGCTCCACGTTGCGGACCCGCAAACCTCACCCGCTCACTCAGTTCAAGCCGTGCCGCTAAATCTTGTGTCGCCGCCAGTTCCGGGCCTGCGCCCACGATCGTCAGCCGCGGCGAACCCTGCACCCGCTCCAGAGCGCGGAGAAGAGTGTCGAGGCCTTTCTCGGCCACCAATCGACCCACAAAAATCAACTCGTTAGGCCGATCTGTCGTTGCTGGTCCGGCGGTGAAGAGGCGCGCATCGAAAGGATTCGGGATGATCTGCGAGCGCCTGTCGAAGCAAGCGGCCACCGCGGCGCTGATGGCGACGCTGGGCAGGCGGCGGACGACGGCGTGTTTTACCCGTTGCACGAGATCGATCCCCGACGGTCGCTGGCAATAAGATCCTTGATGCGTGATCACGATCGGGGCGCGCAGGAAAAGCGCCGGCCAGAGCGTGCGCAGACTGAGGTTGTTCTGCCAAAAGATGTCGCACCAGCGCAAAACCCGCGACAACTCGCCTAACGACGGTTGACGCAGAACGCGAAAGAGAAATCGTTCCTCGCTCTCCTCGCCCGTTTGCGTGACCACCGCGACCTCGTGGCCCGAGCGGGCAAATTCTGCCGCGAGCAGAGCGCCGACCGTTTCGATACCGCCGATGCTCGGGGCGAAGGCGTGCGAGGAGATCAGGATTTTCATGGCAGCAACGGCTTTCCGTAGCGTCCGGCGAAATAATCGCGCACCGCCCGCCAGCGCGCGCGCGCGGAGAAGGCGAAGTCCTCCTCACGCGAAAAAAAGACCAGACGCAAAGTATTCGCGAGGAGCAGCGCGGCTCGCAGCCAGGCGGCTGGCCGGCCAAAATAATCATGCACGAGGAGCAGAGAATTGCGGGCGAACAAATAGCTGCGCAGGGCGCTGGCCGTCCGGGTGCCGGGATTGGTCACGACCGCGCCCCAAATCATCGCCACTTTCCAGCCGCGGCGCACGGCCCGCGCGCCCAGCTCGTGTTCGTCGCCGTAGGCGAAATAGCGTTCGTCGAACAAACCGATCTCGCGCAAACATTCGCGCCTAACGAGCATGAGTGTGCCGTGCGGAACATCGACTTCCTGCACGCTGCCGCTCTTCTTCGGCTCAACCGTTTCCGGAAAAACCCCGCGCCGGCGCGAGAGGCGGGCGACGTAAGGCTCGGGGTATTGCGGGCAGAGTATGCCGAGCCGCGGGTCGGCCTCCGCCGCGGTCAGGAGGAGCGGCACACAGTCCTTGGCCGGGACGGCATCATGCGCGCCGATGAGGCAAAACGAAGTCGTCTCTTCGCTCAGCCAGCGTTGCAAAACGACATTGAGCGCGCCGCCCCAGCCGCGATTTTCCTTCAGCCTAACGATTTCGACTGACGGCTCCAGCTTGGACTGCAACGCTTCCCATGCGGCGGACTCGGAATGATTGTCGATCACGGTCACGCGAAGCGGCACGCCCTGTCCGACGAGCGCGCGCACGGTGGCAGCGCACGCGTCCGGCTGATTCCAGTGCACCACCAGAAGCTTTACTTGGTTCATTGCGCTATCTCGCTGGCGATGCTCTCGGCGAGATGCGCCGAGGAAGCGTTGCGGCCGTACCAATCGTAAACGGACTGCGCGATCGCCGGCCGCTCGGATCCCGCGGGAAGATTCCCTGGGAAAAACGGACCGGGCAAGGCATCATCTCCCAGCGCTACCGCGGAACCGGCGGATGGAAAAACCGGAACGACACCATGTGCACAATAGGCGGCAAACGCGGTCGATTTCAGGATGGCCGCGGTCGGGACATCCGCGCGTTCGAAGTAATCGATCCAGCCGAAAGCGCATGAGGCCAGAATCCGGGAAGCGACCGTTGCCTCAACGTCAGGCAAATAATGGGCCGCATCGACAGATCGACGAATCTCCGCGCGATCTGCACCGCCGACGATGAATAGCTCGCCTACTCCAGGAAAGGAGCGCAGCGAGCGCTTAATCAGTTCGCTGCCGCCGCAAATCACCCACCGTCGAGGATCGCGCTGGTCGATTTGCGTGCGCGAAAGCGAGGGCTCCCCCAAAGTCGAAAGCACCGGCCTAACGAGAATGCGCGCACGCGGGGCGAGGCGCCGCAGTTGTTCAGCAAGAACCGCGCTGCTCACGATGGAAACGCTCGAGGATTCCGCGAGCGCGCGGGCGATTCGCTTTTGCAGCGGCTGCAACCAGAAAGCACTCCGCCGCCATGAGCTCGAAGCGTAAAGCTCGTGAAAAATCGTGATCAATCGGCCTCCGCAGCGCTGCTGAATTTCGCTCACCTTTTGGGGAAGCCACGAGGGCACTCCGCGCGGATCGTAGCCGTAGTTCACATAGTGGAGGACGACGGCGGTCGCGGCTGGCGGGCGCCATTGTTTTTCGGAGATGATCGCATCGGTCACAAACTCGGTTTCATAACCGTGGCTTCGCGCCAGACCGGCCGCCAGCTCACTTGCGTAATCGCCCACCCCCTCGCGGCTGCCGGGCAGACGCGGAACAATCTGCAGGATCGTGCGCGCCTCCTTCATTGGCCTAACGAGTGCAGGGCTTCACGATACCGACGCACGGTGGCGTCCGCGATCTCGCCCCAGCGATACTGCCGGGCAATTCCACGGCACGCAGCCGAAAGTTCTTCGTATTGCGGCACGGGCAGGGCCAGAATTTCCGAGGCGCGCGCGGCCAGCGCCGCGGGATCGCCCGCCGGCGTCAGGAGAGCATCGCGTTGCGAAGCGAGAATCTGGCGCGGGCCGGGCACATCATAGGCGGCGGTCGGCAGCCCCGCCGCCAGCTGTTCGAGAACGGCCAGACCGAATCCTTCGATGTAGCTGGGAAATAAGGCGATCGCCACGTCGGCCAGGAGTGCCGGGAGATTGGCCGCATCATATTTTGGAAAACAAGTAATGCGGTTGGAGTGATCGAAGCCCAGCTCTGCGCGCACGACCTCTTCGCCGAACATTGTGCCGAGAAAAACAAACTCCGCCGCCGGATGCCGGCGCCAGATGCCGTCCATGATTTGTGGCCAATCACGCGAGCCTTTGCGCAAACTCCACATCCCAATGAAACATATTTTCTGGCGTCGCAGACGCTCGGCCGCAGGCGCGGCGGCGTGTTCCAATGCCTCGCGGAACCGGTCGCTCAGTCCATAGGGCTCAACGATGGCAGGGGCGCGGAGGGAGCGATCACGTCCGAGGGTGCTGCGCTCATCGTCGTTAGGCACATTCAATAAATCGCAGACCTGGAGTGAAGTCTGTGCGTGTTTCCAGAAACGGCGCTCGAGTGCTCCATGGAAAATGCGGCCGAGAAATCGCCCCTTTGGTTGTTCCGGCCAGCGGATCCGGGATTCATCGAGGAATTCTTTGTAAAGGCGGTGGAGCCCAACGGAGCGAGCCACGAAAAGTCCGCGGAAAGCGAGCGCGCGTTTGTGAAACGGGAGCGTGCCAATGAGGCAGTCGATCACGTCGAAGCGCGCGGCGTTTTTCCGCACAAAGGCCGCCGCGCGATAGGGGAAAAGGGCGGTTCGGAGAGTGGAGCGAACAGTCGAAGCAGCAGGTGTGGGGAAAGCATCGGTGAGGCAAAATTTTTCCACAAGGTGGCCGGCACGCGTCCATTCCTCGGCCAGCTCCATCCAGACGCGGGCGGCGCCGAGGCGCGCGTCCCACGGCAGGTTAACGATCGCGAGGATGCGAAGCGGCGCGGCGGCTGGTTCCGTCGCGCTCACAGAGAGGTAGTCCAGAATTTGTGCCGCACCGGGTTGACGTAATGACGCAGGGCGAGGTGAGCGCCCGCGTAGCGGTCCGGGTAAATGGTTTGGTCGTCCAGCTGGAGAACGTATTTGCGCTCGTCCAAAGGCCGCGCGCCGTTCGCATGCATGACGAGGTGCGTGATCGTTTGGTTGGTGAAGAAATTCGGTTCGCCCACCAGTTCTAGGAAGCGTGCGATGCCTAACGACCAATCAAGTTTTTCGAAGAGCAGGAGGAGGCCGCAATTCACCGGATGGCGAGCCTCGTGAGGCGCGCGAAAAATTCGTTCGTCGGCGGAGCCTTGCTGGCAATCCGGCAAATAAAAAGCGGAGACGTCGCGCGCCGCAGCGCAGCGCTCGAGATCGGCCGCGCCCGCGAAAAAGAGAACGTCCGAATCGGAGTAGAGTGTCGGGCCGTGGCGCGGCAGTGACATGACCAGGCCCAGTTGTTTGCCCATCGGATGGGTCGTGACGTAATGGCGAAAACGCGCCGGGAGATTGAGCGGCAGCTCTTCGCCCGACGGATGGATGGAAACCACGGGGTCGATCTTTTGCAAGAGCCGCCTGCTCTCCTCGGAGTGCGAGCCGTCGGAGACCACGTTGTAACTCGTCGGGCGGCCGACATGGCGCAGAAACGAGCGAATCGAGCGCACCTGCTCCGGAACAGAGTCTTCGTTGGAATAGGCAAAGACGCTGAACGGAACTTGGCGCGGCGTGCGCACCGGTCGCCTAACGATGCCAGGCAGGAGGGCGCGGTAGGCCTGGCGGCGCCAGGCGCCTTCGAGGCGTGCGAAGTGGTAACCGAGATTAGGCAACGCCATCTTGGTGTGCCTCTGCTGAACGACGAAATCCTCGATAACTCAAACCGATGTTGAGAAGCAGGCTCGGGGCGGCGGAGACGAGATTGAATGTAAGCACCCCCGAGACACTGGAGAAATCGACGAAGGGGATGAGCGCGATCTGCGTGGCAAGAGTGAGAGGGATGTAAAGCCATGAGCCCGCGATCCAGGCGCGGGAGGCGTTCAGCGCCCAAAGGGTGCTCGCGACCATGTTGAGGGTGGCGCCGCCGACCATAAGGAGGAGCTCAAACTGGAGATGGGCATAACGCGGGCCAAGGACGAAAAGAAATTCGTTAGGCAAGAAAGCCGCGCCGCCGAGAACGCAGAAACCAAAGGCGACGACGCCCCCGACAATCCCGGTATAGAGCCACCCAAGCCGGCGCTTCTCCTGACAACGGGCGAAAGCGGGAGCGAAAATGTTTGCCATGAGACTGCCGAGGACGGTGAAAATCATAGCCAGCCGGCCGAGCGCCCCGACCTCGGCAACGGCGCCAGCCCGGTGCGAAAAAAAGCTGATTAGAAGGATAGTAATCTGTCCCTGAAGGCAGAAGAAAATCGCGTTGGGCGCTTGATTACGAATGAAGCCGATCATGGCTTTACGGTCCTCCCCGTTTTCCGGCGCGCTCAGGTCGATCACCCCGGCGGCGTAACGACGCAGGAGCAGATATTGGAAGAGCAAAGTGCCGGCGCCGACGATTGCCGCCGCGCCAGCATTGAGAAAAACGAAGGCCAGCGCCACGAGAACGATGAATCGCACCAGCGACCCGGAAAAATCGATAATCTGGATTTGCCCGACGTCGGAACGCAAACGAGGAACGACCTCGAGCACACTGAGGGAAAGTTGCGCGAACAACCCGGCAAGGACCGCGCCAATCAACAGCAGGGTGTAGGGAAGGGAGGCGCCGTTTTTGCTCAGCATAAAATAGAGCAGCGGCGTGATTCCAAGAACGGAAACCAGGCCGAGCGTCCGCCGCAGACGCAGACCTGTGCTCACGAGTTCTCCGAAACGGCGCCCATCCTGCCAGACGCGACCGCCGATCGAGACCATCCCGATGCTGATGCCGATATCAGCGAGGACATTAAGGGTGCCCTGCATGGTGTTGGCGATGGTGAAGAACGCGTATTCCCCCTGGTCCATTCGCCTAACGAGTAAAATACCGCTGGCAAAACCAATCAGCTGTACCGCCGCTTGAACAGAGGCGAAGCGGCCAACCTGCCGTGCGAAATGAATGACACGCGCAGCCGAAGGAGCAGAGCGAGGCGCGGTTGTTGCCGGTTCCGGAGAAATCATGGCGCGAGCATCACCTAACGAACGCGCGAGAGTTGCTGCCGCCACTCGAGAGGCCGGCCGGCAGATAACTAAACGTGCTGGTCGTGTTCCTGGACCGCCGTGGGCAGAGGAGTTTCGACCCCGGTCGGCGCGGGCGTGGGCGTGGCCGGCGGCGTGCTGTAGTACTCCGCGTATTGGTAGTAATAATACTCCGGCAGTGAAGTGTCGACGTAGTTCAAAATAACCCCCGGAACATTGACCTGGCGGTTGTAGAGCAACTCAAGAGCCTTCTTCGTGAGGCGCGCGGAAGTGTAGGAAAGCCGAACGACAAAAAGAGTGGCGTCGATCTTCGGCGCGAGACTGGTGGTATCATCCGCGGCCAGCACGGGCGAGCTATCGATGATGATGTAGTCGTAGTGATTATAAACGTCCTTGAGAAAGGCGTCAGTCGATTCACGCAGGAGATGCTCGCTCGGTTGCGAAATGATGCTGCCACGCGGGAGAACGAAGAGGCTCGCCAAAGAAGTCGGAACGACCACCTCGCGCCAGTTCGCTTCCTGCTTCAAAACTTCGGAGAAACCAATCTTGGAATGGATCTCGAAAGCCTCTCGCAGAGCGCCCCGCCGAAGATCGCCATCGATGAGCAATGTTTTCGCGCCAGAAAGGGCCATCGTGATGGCGAGGTTCGCCGAAATGGTGGACTTACCTTCGTTAGGCACGGCGCTGGTGATAAGAAGAGTCTTGGGGCGCGGACCTTCATAGGGCATGAAGAAGATTGAGGAACGGACATTGCGATAGGACTCGGCAAAGATGTGGCGCGCGTCGTCCGGTTGTAGGAGCGAGACTTTGCCCTTGTTTTTCTCCTTGGGAATCTGCCCAAGGATGCTCTCGTTAAATTGATGCTGGAACTCACTGAACGAGGCCATGCGATCATCAATTCGGTCGAGCAATCCGAGGATGAGCAGTCCGACAAAGGCGCCAAAACCAAGACCGATGAGGAGACTCTTAATCATGCCCGGTCTCACTGAGACCGGCGCGGTCGCGCTTTCCATAATGGCGACCTGGTCGCCACCGTCGACGACTTGGGAGACGTTCACGTCTTTCAGGCTGTTGGTGAGCCGGTCGTAAAGCGTCTTCTGCCGATCCACCTTGTCTTTGATTCGATTGAACTGGGCGAGACGCTGACTCAGGTCGAGCGCTTTTTTCTCCCATTCCGAAATGCTCGATTGCAGGTTTTCCATCTGCTTGCCGATCGATTTCCGCCGTGTCTCCAGCTTCTCGACCGCGTCCTCGCGGTAGAGCTGGATCAGATTTTCCTGTTGGGTGATCTCGTCATTGAGTTTCGTGATCTTCGGATGCTTCGGGCGAAGATCTTTCGCGAGAGTGTCGCGCTGGGCCTTCAAAAGTTGCACGTTCTGTTTAGCTTTAAGGTAATCGCCTTCCGGACCTACGTCGGAGAAAGGCATGCCTTCGTTAGGGGCCGGGCTGCCGTTCTCCGCGGCTCGCGGAGAAGCTTGCTGGCGGTCAAGGTTTTGATCGAGATCGAGCAGACTAAGGAGATCGTATTCGGTCTTCAGGTGCGCGTATTCCTGATTTAGCTTTACGAGATAGGCCGCGGCGCTGTTCCCCTCGCCCTGGATCAGGCCGATGTTATTATCTTTCTGATACTCCAGCATCTCGTCCTCGCCGTTGCGGAGATCTTTCTCCACCTGAATCAATTGTTCTGTAATGGCGGTCGTGACATGACTGCCCTCGTCAGCGCGCATGCCCTTTTTGACGTCGAGATACTTCTGCATGGCCGCGTTTAGATACAATTGGGTGTAATCCGGAGTGGTCCCGACAGCTTCCAATTCAAAGATGGATGTGCGCGGCCTTTGTGAGACTGAGATGGTGACCTTGGCCTGCGGAAGCTCGGGATGAGTTGCGCGCACCAGCGCCTCGGCGCCCTGCCGCACCTCGTCACTTTGCATCAACTGAACCTGGGTGCCGTAGAAATTATTGGTGTCTTCGCTGTAGACCGCGTTCTGACTTAAATTCATTTTCCCGGCGACCATCATCTTACTGGTGGAGAGAAAAGCATTCGGCGCCTGGTAAATCATCCACGCGCCGACGAAGAGTCCCAGGCAGATTGTTAAGACCGGTATCCACCAGCGGCGCAGAAGCAACGCCTTATAGCGATGGAGGCGGGTAACGATCGCGGTCGTGATCGTCGCGGGTGAAGAACGTTCGAGAGCCGGAGTCTGCATAACTAAAAATTGACCAGGCGTTGCGGCACATAGATCTGGTCGTCCGGCTGCAGGACGACGTCATCCTCGGAACGGCCCTGCTCGATGACCCTTTTCAGGTCGATCACGAAGTCCTGGCCGTTCTTTCGCGTCACTTTGACTTTCCGCTTGTCGGCGAAATCACCGAAGCCGCCAGCGCGGATTACCGCCTTGCTCACCGTATAGGTCTCGTCGCTCGGGATATCCTGTGGACCCTGACCTTTCACCGCGCCGTAAACATAGACTTTGCCGCGGGACTTCTCGCTGACTCTATCGACAGCCAGGATGACCGTGGCGTGATAGTAATATTCTTTTTCGAGTGCGGACTTAATGCTGTAAGCGAGTTCACGACAGGTCTTACCCGCAGCCGGGACGAGACCGACGTAAGGAACCTCCAGCTCTCCATTGTCGTTGACGCGCAGGTGTTGCGATTCTCCATCGCGATCCTCGACCACCCGGAAGCTGACGAAGTCGTCGGAGCCAAGGCGCTTCTTATCATCGAGCACTGACATGGAATTGGTGCGCATGACCGTGCTGGCGGACGTGCCTGGAACGGTGGGATCGACGGCGGCGGCTCGGGGGGCGGTGGGAAGCGGACTGCTATCTTGTGCGAAGACGGCCCGCCCTTGGAGAAAGGCAAGAGCGGCGAAACTGCATAAGGCTAGAAGTCGCTTCATAAGTCCATAGCGATTTCTTCAGAAGCTATAAGTACCGTCCAGAGAGATGCGGTTCTGTTCATAGTCACGCCCCGGCTGGTCGGATTGTTTTTGGGTGTACTGGTAGCGCAACCCGAGCGTAACATGCTTGGTGATTTGATAACCCAACGCAATGGCGCCGCCATAACGTTGAATGTGCTCGGAGAAAATGCCGCCGGAGTCGTCGCCGTCTTCGTAGAAGAGTTCAGTCGTGAGCAACGTGCGGTTGATAATATTCCAGGTGGCGGTGTGGCGGACGTAATTAAGTGCGACGAAGTTGGAATTAACGCCGAGCTGCGATTCGTGGCCGGCCGAGAGTGTCTGGAAGATCGCGGCGTTAATTCGATGCGAAATAAGGATGTTGGCGTAGAAGTCGTTTGAGTCGCTCGAATCCAGGACAGCGCCGCCGCCGTCGAAATTGACTAACTGATAGCCAGCTGAGACCCGGAGCTTGAGATAATTCGTCAACTGCGTCTCGACGAAGGGACCGACCGAATAGCTGACCGAGTTATTGAGGAAGTTCTCGTCGTAATAGTTATAAACCGCAGCGGTTTCGATGCCGCCGCCGGTGGTGGAGGTGAGGGCGAAGTAGGCGCTAAAGGTTAGCTCCTCGGCGTTACGGTCGAGGTAGGAGAAAGTGTCGGTGGTGGAGATATAGGTATAGTGGTCGTAGCCGAAAGTCAGGACGGCTTTGTTCAAATCCCAGAGCACGGAGACGCCTGCGGTGTTCTCAAAGCGGCCGTAATCGACCACGTTACTGAGCTGCAACTGCGCGACCGGGTCCTGCTGCAAGGAAAAACGATCGTGCAGATTGATCCGGAAATCCTGGATGAAAATATCGAAAGCCAGCTGGGAACCTGGCTGGAGGAGGACGCCGTTGGTGTTCGCGTTCGGATGATCGAGGTAGAACGCGTAGCCGAGGCCGATGTCGAGCCTAAGCGTGTTCAACTGCGTGACCGGCCAGATGGCGTCGATGTTGAACTGCGGCCGGATGATGATGTCTTCCTGCTGGTTGGTTTCGGCGAGGTTAATGTTGTCGTTGTATTCGATGCCCGTGGTGATGCTGAAGAGGAAGCGGACGGGGCCGGCGAGAAGATTGTAAGGAATCTGCTCAATCGATTGGCGGCGCGCCTCGGCCGCGGCCTCGCCGGCGAGCGACGGACGGACAGCTTCTTGCGCGCGCCCCGCCGGAGCGAGCAGGAGGAGCGAGACGAAAGAGGTGAGCGCCGTTTGCATGAGTGCGGATTTATAGGGCGGGAAGTCCTTGCTCATAAGTGAGTCAATTGCGATCTAGGTTAGCAAATGCGGTACCATCAGCGAGGTGAACAAATTGGGTCCCGGCAGGCAGTCGCCGTCACCACTGCTCGCAAATGAATCGGCATGGCGTTTTCAGCTGCCGATTCACGTGCTCTTGTTGCCATGGCGTTACCGGGGCAGTTTTAACGGCCCTGCCCGCCGGCAGCAAGTGAAATCGAGCGCAGCTGGCCGCTGCTTTCACGCCCTTGGTCCGACGGAAAGTGGCTAAAGCGTTGCGCGAATGCAGTCGAGCTGCCCGGCGGAGCCAAGCTTTTCGTTTTTGTGGGCGATAAAATTCGCGTACTCCTCGACGAAGATTTTGCCGGGCGGCCGGAAATCGAACTGCTCAGGGTGATCGCGGAAAAACTCCCGGTGCACCCGAGTCCAGACGAGGCGGCCGTCGGTGTCGATGTTCACTTTAGTCACGCCCAGTTTCGCCGCGGGGAGATATTCGTTTTCGTTCACCCCGCGCGCGGAGGGATCGAGTTTCCCGCCGGCGGCATTGATCCGCTCGACTTCCTCGATTGGCACGCTCGAGCTGCCGTGCATCACGATCGGCGTGCCCGGAATGCGTTTCTGGATTTCTTCGATGACGTTGAAGTGCAGGCCTTGTTTGCCTTTGAATTTATAAGCCCCGTGGCTGGTGCCGATCGCCGCCGCGAGGGAATCGCAGCCGGTTCGACTAACGAACTCGACGGCTTCGTCCGGATTCGTTAGGGATGCGTGGCCTTCGTCGACCTGGATATCTTCCTCCACCCCTCCGAGCTGGCCCAGCTCGGCCTCAACGCTCACGCCTTTCTTGTGCGCGCGCTCGACGACACGTTTGGTGATGGCGGCGTTCTCCTCGAAGGGCTCGTGGCTGGCATCGATCATGACCGAACTGTAAAAGCCCGAGTCGATGCAATCGTAGCAGGTCTCCTCGTCCCCGTGATCGAGATGGACCGCGAAGATGGCGTCGGGAAACATTTGCTCGGCGGTGCGGATGAGGGCTTCGAGCATTCTTTTGTCGGCATATTTTCGCGCGCCCTTCGAGAGCTGAATAATGAAGGGAGCCTGGCTCTGTATGTTGCCGCGGAAGAGCCCGAGGATCTGCTCCATGTTGTTCACGTTGTAAGCGCCGACGGCGAACTTTCCGTAGGCGACCTTGTAGAGTTGTTGAGTGGTAACGATCATGAGTCGAATTGCTGATTTTTGATTGCTGATTAAGGCGCCGCCAACTTCACGTCGCTCAAGAAAGTTTCCAATCAGAAATCAGCAATCCGCTCACTCGCCGTTCTCCGCCGCCGGCAGCATCACGTTCACCGAGGTGCCGTGAGGGTTGGAGTCAATGTCAACGCGGCCGTTGTGATCGAACACCGTCCTTTTCACGATCGGCAGTCCCAGACCCATCCCCCGGGCTTTGGTGGTGCAGAAGGGAGAGAAAATCTTGTCTTTCAAATCAGCCGCGATGCCCCTGCCGTTGTCGTGTACGGTCACGAGCACGCCGCAGGTATGCTTCCCTTCGCGCAGACGTTTGGCGGAAAGGGTGATTTGCGGTTTCGCCTGGCCGGAGCTGGCTTCGGCCGCGTTGGCCACGAGATGCGCGAAGGCTTCAGCGAGGGCCGTCTCGTCACCGACGATTTTAGGGAGATCGTCCGGCACCGACGTCTCCACCGAGAAGCCGTTTTTGACGAAGCGCGAACGCACCAGGTCGACCGCTCTCTTCATTGGCGCCCGCAAATCGAGCGGGCGGAAATTTAATTCCGGCGGGTGCGCAAAATTATTGATCTGCAGGATGATTCTATCGAGCCGCTCAATTTCCTGGAGCACGATCTCGTTGAAATCGCGGCGAAAATCAGGGTCGTCGAAACGTTCGGGGAGAAGTTGCGCGAACGTCTTGATCGCCACCAGCGGGTTGCGCACTTCGTGCGACATGCTCGCGGCCAGATCGGTCCAGAACGCCGCGCGCTCGGTCAAGTCCTGTTCCTGGCGAAGCGCTTCCTCGGGCGTGAGGTCATGGATGACGGCGACTGCGCCTAACGAATCGTGCTGATGCGTAAGCCGCCGGGTTTCGACAGAGAGGGAGCGGCGCGTTAGCGGCGCCACCCAGCGCCCCACCGGCAGAGGGAGGTCGCTCTCGAGCGCTTCGCGCAGGGCGCTCCCGATCTGGCTGCCCGCACTCTCCACCGGTTTGCCCAGAACCTCAGCCGCAGCGATGCCCAGGATCGCTTCCGCGGTGGGATTAAACCAGCGAATAATCGCCTCTTCATCGATCGCCACGATGCCGGGCGGGATCGTTTCCAGGAGCGTTTCCGCCAGGGTTTTCTGGAGGGTGACTTCTTCGTTCAGGCGGGCGTTGGCCAGCACCGTCGAGACATGATCGGCCAGGAGCATGAGCCCCTCGAGATTGGAGTGATCAAATGCTTGACCCGTTAGGCGATGACCGAAAAACAACCAGCCGCTAATCCTTCCCTCGGCGTGCAGCGGAACGATGACCTCCGCGCCGAAGCTATCGAGCGCACGGCGGAGCAACCGGCGTTCGGCCAGGTCGACGGTCTGGGAGAGATGGGTGCGACAGACCAGATGAGCGCGCAATTCGAGCCAGCGCACGAGCGGATCGCGCTCGCGAAATTCCAACTCGCTCGTTTCGGGCAGACAGCGCAACCCGGCGCGCAAACGATAGCGTTCGCTCTGGCGCACCCGGGAAAAAAGGCCCACGCGCGCGACCATCGCCGCGTCAGCCAGGCCTTCCACGACGCTGTGCATGAGCGCGTCGATGTTTCCGATGCGGTGAAACCCGCGCGCAAAACGCAGAACAGGCAGCGGCGTTCCGCCGGCATTCGTCGGGATCTGTCCGCTTCCTTCCGGGCCCAAAGCCAACGCCGGGGCTGGTGCGGATATCTGTTGCAGTACATGATTTTCCTCGAGCAACTGCAGATGATCGAACGCGCGATCGATCAGCGTCTGGAAATGGCGCCGGTCGAGCGCGAGATCCTCGGCCGCGTAAATACCGGAGAGCTCAGCCTCCCGCAACGGCTCGGAATGCGGCGTGCCCAGCGCCACAATCACCACTTGCGGCCATTCGTGATACACCTGCGGGAGAAGGTCGCGGCTTTCTCGCGCGCGCAAATCCAGCAAGAGCAACGCCGGGCTGTTTTGCTGCAAAACGGCGGTGAGCCGATCCGGTTGCTCCACGTGGCGGAGGAGGGCGCGAGCGCGCAGAAAAGCCCGGCAACGCCTAACGAGATCGTGATCCTGCGTGTAGAGAAGGCACGTCGCCGATGAGATCATGCGGCCGCGACCTCTTCCTGAAATCGAGCCAGCGGGAGGAGGATATGAAAACTAGTGCCGTGGTGGAGTTCGCTTTCGACTTCGATCTGGCCGCCATGTTCCCGGACGATGCCATGAACGACGGAAAGCCCCAGACCGGTGCCGTAATCTTTCGTGGTGAAAAACGGATCGAAGACATGCGGCACGTCCTCCGGCTTAATGCCGCTGCCATCGTCCTGCACCGTCACCCGCAAAATTTCCGTTACGTCGTCCGCCTCGGCGGGCAACGCGCCGGTGGAAGCGATGTCCGTGGAAACCGTCAGTGAACCGCCAGTTTTCATCGCATCCAAAGCATTGATGAAAAAATTGAGGAACACTTGTTCGATCTGGTCGGCATCAGCCCGGATAGTATCCACGTCCGCGTGCCAGGAACGAATTAATTTCACATCTTTCTGATAAAGCCGGTGCCCGACGAGGAGAAGCGCCTTCTCCAGAACTTCGTGCACATGCATCGGCTTGAGCAGTGGCTTGGCCGGCCGCGCGAAACGCAAAAGCTGATTGACCAAGGTATCGATGCGATCGACCTCGTGCCCAATGAGCGAGAAAAATGTCTCCCGGAAATCGGAATCCTGATACCGCTCCGGCAGG
>JBBSGS010000015.1:0-19531 GCA_038253875.1 Chthoniobacterales bacterium | reverse complement strand
GCTCCGCTTCGCCTTGAACCGTCGGATTTCTTGAAAATGTAGGCGTTCTCCTCCTTGTCGTAGAACTCGGAAGAGGCCGGATCGAGGGCGATGAAAATTTGTCCCCCTAACGAGTAACCGGCTTTCCCGACTGCCTCGGCGATCACTTCGAGCGCATCCTCGACTGAATTGAGGTTGGGCGCGAAGCCGCCTTCATCGCCAATTGCAGTGGAGAGGCCGCGCGCTTTAAGCACGTCCTTGAGCGCGTGAAAAACTTCCGCGCCGTAGCGCAGCGCTTCCGGAAAAGTGGGAGCGCCTTTCGGCATGATCATGAATTCCTGGAAATCGATCGGCGCATCGGAATGCGCGCCCCCGTTGAGGATGTTCATCATCGGGACGGGAAGAACCCTCGCTTCGCTCCCCCCGAGATAGCGGTAGAGGGGCAGACCCTCGGCGTCCGCCGCGGCACGGGCGACGGCGAGAGAAACACCTAACAATGCATTCGCGCCCAGTTTCTTTTTGTTAGGCGTGCCATCGAGTTCGACGATCTGGGCGTCGAGCTTTGCCTGCTCGAGCACGTCGAAGCCGCACAGGGCGGGCGCGATCGTTTCGTTTACGGCCTCAACCGCTTTGCCCACGCCTTTGCCGCCATAGCGCTTCTTGTCGCCGTCGCGCAATTCCCATGCCTCATGCTCGCCCGTGCTCGCGCCGCTCGGGACAGCCGCGCGCCCGAAGCCGCCGCCTTCCAGGGTCACATCCACTTCCACAGTCGGGTTGCCGCGCGAATCGAGAATTTCGCGTGCGTGGATTCTGCTGATGCTGGTCGCGGACATCTCGTTAGGGATTAGCACTTGCCTGCGGCTCCGCAAACCCTTCTTTGCAGACTGGACCGGGAGATAGCGGCTCAACGGTTTCGTTAGGCGAGCTTCCTGGCCCGGAGCTTCGCCGCGTCAAGCAGATCACCTGCACCCGATTTACGCTGGCATTGGCGATGAGGGTGGATAATCTGCCGTCATGTTCGGACAGATGGAAAGCATGATCTCACTTGGCCTGTTGGTCGGCAGTCTCCTGGCTGCGTCCTCGCCCGCCGCCTCGCCGCTGGCGCCGGCGGAGATGGCGCAGGCGATCAAAGTTGACGCCATCAGCATCCCAACGCCGGGCGAAACTTTCGCCGCGCTCGGCAAGCCAGTGAAACCTGACTGGACCGCGAGTTTCCGCGGACCGATCGCGATGAATTACAAAACGCGCGCCCAGATCGCCCTTAACCTCGGCGGCTTGATCGCCGACGGCTTCATCGCGATTGAGGCGCAGGATTCGCAACAGGTCAAAAATACCGGCGGCGACATTCTGAAAATGGCCAAGGCTCTTGGTGTGAGCGAGAACATCCTTGCGCGCGGCAACAGCATCAACCAATTCGCCGAGAACGACGAGTGGCCCGCGCTGCAGGAAGAACTGGAGGCGACTCAGAACGAGGTGAAGGCCTCGATGCAATCGCACCGCGACCAGGACCTTGTTATACTCGTTAGTCTGGGCGGCTGGATTCGCGGCACACAGGTGGTGAGCGGAGTCATCGCCAGGAATTACGACGCGAGGCTCGCCCAAGTCCTACGCCAGCCGGAGCTGTTGCGTTTCATTCACGCGAAGCTCACTCAAATTTCGTCCGGCTTGCAGGGCGACGCGCTCGTCAAAAGCGTGGACGCCCAACTCCAGGGAATCGAGAAGATCATCGCCACGCCATTTTCAAAATCGCTCGCGCCCGAAGATGTGACGCGTCTCCAGGCTGCGATCAACCAGCTCATGCAGGAGATTCAGACGAAGGATAAATGAACCGCGCTGGAAGGAGAATTTGCATGACACTGCTGGCCGTCACGGCCCTGGGCGTTTCGGCTTTGGCGGAGACTGACCAGGAGGTCGCGGCCCGGGAGTCAGCGCTGGAATTGGCAGGCGCGTTTTCCAATGACGGCTTCAAGATTCGCGACGGGCATTGGAGCGGCACGCTCGCTCCGCGCGAAAGCAAACTATTCGCGGTTAATCTCTACGCCGGAAATCAGTATTGGTTCTCCGCCGGGGCGACGGAGAGCGGCAAACACCTGGCCGTGGACGTTTTCAATGAAACCGGTGCGCCGGTCGCCACCGACAAATATCAGGCGGATGGCAAGGCAGCTGCTGGCCTGACAGTAGCGAATAGCGGTCAATTCTACGTTCGGGTGGGGCTGGAAGAGGACACGCCCGCGGGAGTATGTTTCGTTTACAGCTACAAGTAGTCGGCCGGCGCTGGGTGTTAGTCCCACTCGTGACTCTGGCGGCATTCGCCGTCGGCTGCGGGAGTGTGCAGAAAATCAGCGCGCTCTCCGGTACGACCGGCAACTGGTATTCGGTCACGGCGAATCAGACCTCGTTTTATCGCTACGGCCCGCAGCAGGGCAATGGCCCCGACCAACAATTGCCGAAGGACGCGATCATGAAAGTGATCAGGCCATCCTTCGGCTATGTGAAAGTGCAATTGCAAGACGGAGAGAATGGCTACGTTGCGAGCGAAGATATCAGGCCCGCTTCCCCCTCCCTCGTTGCGGAAAAGCTGGCTCCGCCGCCGGCCGCTCCCGAGCCCTTGGTTGCGACTCACGAAGAACAGTTTCCGGTCGACTCGGACGATCCTCGTTTGATCGCACCGCCGGAGACACTGCCCGAGCCGTTCCCCGCGGAGAGCCCAGCGCCCGAAGAGCATCCGTAGGTCACGGAAGCAGATCTTAGAGCGGGTGAATTGGAGCGCTCCAGCGCAAGTGTCGCGACGACAGAGCGCCGCGCTCCACTCTTACGATAGAGCACACTGGCAATGGCACGCTCGGACCCCTAGAATGCGCATTTGAGTTGATGACTTCGCTCCAGATTTTCTTTGAAGGCCATGTGCAGGGTGTCGGTTTCCGCTGGTCGGTAAAACAGATCGCCAAAGGCTTCGACGTGACCGGCTGGGTGCAAAACCTGCCCGACGGCCGTGTCGTCATGCAGACGAGCGGCGAAGATACCGAAGTGCGCGCTTTCATCGAAGCGATCGGCCAGAGCGAATTGCGCGCGCACATTCGCAACCAGAACGAGTCGGCGCTGGAATGGCCACCGCAGGCGCGCGGCTTCGAGATTCGCCATGACTGAGCCAGCTGTCACGGTCCGCGGCCTAACGAAAGTTTTTCCGATCCCGTTCCGGCGGACCAGGCTTGTCGCGCTCCGCGGCTTGAATCTCGAAGTGGCGCCCGGACAGGTCTACGGCCTCCTCGGGCCTAACGGATCGGGTAAGAGCACGACCTTGAAGATCATCCTTGGCCTGGTCTCCCCGAGCAGCGGCACGACGAAAATTTTCGGACGCGACAGCCGCGAAGTCGGGAGCCGCGAGGCGGTCGGTTTTCTCCCTGAGAATCCCTATTTTTACAAATACCTCACCGGCGCTGAGACGCTGCGGTTCTATGGCAGACTCTGCCGATTGGGCGGAGTGGCTCTCAAGCGGCGCGTCGACGAATTGCTCGATCTCGTCGGGCTGGAAAACGCGCGCGACCGGCGGCTGGGCGGTTATTCGAAGGGAATGTTGCAGCGTATCGGGCTGGCGCAGGCGCTGATTCAGGAACCGAAACTGGTGGTGCTCGATGAACCGACCGCCGGAGTGGATCCTGCCGGCTCGCGTGATATCCGTGATTTGATCCTGGATCTGAAACGTCGCGGCATTACCGTCCTGCTTTCATCGCATCTTCTCGGGCAGGTGCAGGAGATTTGCGATCGCGTGGGCATCCTGGCAAACGGGGTCCTCGTGCGCGAAGGGCGAGTCGAGGATCTGCTCGCGATCGAGAACCAGACCGAGTTGATTCTGCAAAACGCCACACCGGAAGTGCTCGACCAGATCGCCGCGCTCTTGGGAAAGTCTCCCACGCGACTGGTGGAAAAGCGGCAGCCGCAGACGACGCTGGAGGACCTTTTTCTCAGCGCGACAAAGCAGCCGTCAGACGAGTAATCTCTCCGCAAAATTTCGCTCGATTCCTCCATGACCAAAGTGAATTTTTCCCAGCTGCATCAATCGGCAGACGAAAACGACCGGAGGCAAAGCGGGCACCGGGGGCTCTCCTTCTCCCGCCTCGCCGCCCTTACGGGCAACACCTTCACCGAACTCGTTAGGCTGAAGATTTTCTATTTCCTTCTCATCTTTGCGCTCCTCCTCATCGGCAGCTCCATCTTCATGGCGCAGCTCAGCTTTCAGCAGGAATTCCAGGTCTTGAAAGATGTGTCGTTAGGCGCGATGAGCATCTTCACTTCGCTCCTCGCGATCGTGGCCACGGCCCAGCTCATCCCGCGCGACGTGGAGGAGCGCACCATCTACACCATTCTGGCGAAACCGGTGCCGCGTTACGAATATCTCGCCGGCAAACTCGCCGGCGTCCTCCTGCTCCTCGCGCTCAGCGTCCTCGCCATGACCGCGCTCTTCCTCATCGTGCTTTTCGTTAGGCAGGAATTCCTCGTCGGCGAGACGCTGCGGCAGACCAGCGGCCTGCGCCCGGAGCAGGCGCAGGAGGCGGTGCGCGCGCTCAAAGCCGCGGCCTTCAACGCGAATCTCTTCCCGGGGATCGCCGTCATTTACCTGAAAGCCGCTCTCCTCGCCTCGCTCACCCTCTTTGTCTCGACTTTTGCGACCTCGAACATCTTCACCATCTGCGTGATGGTGTTCATTTATTTCATCGGCCATCTTCAGGGGACGGCGCGGGAGTACTGGTTGCAGGAACACGGCGCCGGCTGGATCGCGAAGACCTTTCTCGCCCTCGTCGCCCTGGTGTTTCCCGACCTCCAGCTCTTTAACCTGGTCGACGACATCGTCGCCGGCACAGCGATCTCGGGCGCGCTCTTCGCGCAAACGGCGGCGCTCGGTTGCGTCTATGCCTCGGTTTACTTCGTCTTTGCCTGGGTGGTGTTTCACGGGAAGGAGCTATGATTCGCGGCGCGCTTGTTGCCTTTCTTCTGCTCGCCTTCGGCGCGGTTCGGGTGCCGATCGAGTCGTCTCTCGCGGCCCAACATCGGAGTGCTTACTTTCACGAAACCAAACTCGGCCTCGATCTGCGCGAGCAAATTGGCCAGCTCGGTTTTCTCGCCGCGCTGAGCGGGTTTCGCTCTCTCGTCGCCGATGTCATTTTCATCCAGGCGCACGTCGCCTGGGAGCGGACAGAGTGGGGTCGCGTCCTTCTTCTTTTTCGCGAAGCAACCACCTTGCAGCCGCGCTCGATTTTGTTCTGGGACATGGCAGCCTGGCACATGGCCTGGAATGCGAGCGTGGCTGCGTTGCGCGATCCTTCCCAGCCTAATGAAACTCTGCGGCGCAAGGCGGAGCAGGAATATTTCGCCCTGGGCAAGGATTTCCTCGAGCGCGGGATCAAGAACAATCCAGACCGGCCGCAGCTCTACGAATCGCTTGCCCGCCTCGACAAAGACAAGCTGCACGATCACTCGGCGGCCGCGCGGCTTTACGCGCAGGCGGCCACGTTGCCCGGCGCGCCCGAGTACGATGAGCGCTTTGCCGCCTACGAGTTATCCTATGCGCCGGGTCACGAGCGCGCCGCCTACGCAGCGCTGCTCCGGCTTTATCGGCGCGGCCCGCATGAGCGCCTGCCGACTTTGCTCAAGCGTTTGAAAATTCTCGAGAAGCAGCTTGAGATTCCGCTGGCTCAGCGCATTCCCGATGCAGCACCGTAAGTCTCCCGCGATGCGATGCGCCGTCCTTAGCGACATCCATGGAAACCTCGAGGCTCTCGAGGCTGTGCTGGCCGATGCGCGCGCGCGGGGATGCACCCACTTCGTTTGCCTCGGCGACGTCGTCGGCTACAACGCCAACCCGAGCGAATGCGTCCAACTCATCCAGGCGCTGGAATGTCCGGTGGTGAAGGGCAATCACGACGAGCAGGCCTCGATTGACGATTCCACGGAGGGCTTCAACGAGCTCGCCGAGGAAGCGATCGGCTGGACGCGCGAACACCTTACCCGTGAGGAAAAAAAGTGGCTGGCGCAGCTCCGCCTAACGAGACAGGTCCGCGACTTCACGATTGTCCACGCGACCCTGGATACCCCACAACAATGGGGCTACGTCTTCAACGACCTCGACGCTATCGCCAGCTTTACCTATCAACACACCGCGCTTTGCTTTTTCGGCCACACTCACTGGCCGACCGCTTTCGTGCGCGACGACGACGTGCGCCGAATCGCGACCGGGCAGATCATGGTCATCCCGGGCAAGCAGTACTTCATCAATGTCGGCAGCGTCGGGCAACCGCGCGACCGCGATTGGCGCGCGGCCTACTGCATTTATGATGACGACCGGAGGGTCGTTGAGCAACGCCGGGTGGATTACGATCTCGCCACCACACAGCGCAAGATCCGCGAGGCGGGCCTGCCCGGGCGTCTCGCCGACCGGCTCGCGCAGGGCCGGTAGGCAATGCGGAATCTGGAATGTGGAATGACGAATACAGAGACTTCGCATTCAGCATTCCGCATCCCGCGTTCCAGTCTCCGCTCCGTTCTCATTATCAAGCCGAGTTCGTTAGGCGACATCATCCACACCCTTCCCGCGGCCGCGCTTCTGCGCGACGCTTACCCCAACGCCAACATCACCTGGGTGATCAACCCCGAATGGGCCTCTCTCCTCCGCGGCAATAAGTGCGTTAACCACATCCACATTTTCCCCCGTGGCGAATTCGGGGGCCTCGGTGTGGCCACGCGCCTTATCCCCTGGATGCGCCAGACCGGTCGTCTCAATCCGGACGTGGCCCTCGATTTCCAGGGCCTGCTGCGCAGCGCGCTCATTGGCCGCGCCAGTCATCCGCGCGACTTTTACGGGATGAGCGACGCGCGCGAAGGGGCGCGAAGATTTTACGATCACATCGCGCCGGTCGATCGCAATAACCACGCAGTCGAGCGTTATCTCGCGCTCGTGGAGAAATTCGGCATCCCGATTGAGCGGCCTCTGCGCTTTCCGCTTCCCACCGGCGACCCGATCCAGCGCTTCGACGACGACGTTCCCTTCGTCCTCCTTCACCCGTTCGCGCGCGGCCAGCGCAAATCGCTGAGCGATCTCGCGGTCGAAGAATTCTGTCGCGCCCTCGCCCCGCACCGCGTGGTTCTTGCCGGACAGACGAAAAGGGAACTGCCGGTCGCGGACAACTGCGTCAATCTGCTCAATCACACCACTCTTCTGCAACTCATCTGGCTGATTCGCCATGCCCGCTTCACCGTGAGCGTGGACAGCGGCCCGATGCACATCGCCTCGGCCTTAAGCGATCGCCTCATCTCCATCCACACCTGGAGCGATCCGCGCAAAGTCGGCCCCTATAACGACGCGGCGTGGATCTGGAAAAATGGCGAACTTCGTCAGGTCCGCGACCTTCCGGCCGCACCCGATAAAATCAAGGGCCGCGCTTTTAAGCGGGCGGACGTGGCGCAACTTCTCCCGCTCGTTAGGCAATTCCTTTAGCGGCTTTGCTTGAATGTCGCGTGAGTTAGACGACCCGGCAACCATCGCGACGACAGAGCATCGCGCTCCACTCATTTCTCTAGTACAGGCCAGGCGACGCGTCTGGGGAGCGGATTTGGAGCAGGCGTTGATTTCGGCCTCAGCGCCAACCTTGCCTCGGGGGACGTCTATGACGGCACGGCCTCATTCGGCCCGCCAAATCTGATTCCGGCTTTCTGAACTTCCTGGTAGGGCAGGAGCCAAACAAGCGATTCGTCGTGCAGGTCGACGACCTGTATGCGGTTGCCAAAGGGATCATGAAAATCGCAGCGAAAACCTTCGATCAACTTGAGGCCATATTTTTTCGTGAGTTTTTCGCGAACTTCCTCCAACTGCACCTCGTCGCGCACAATGAGACCAAAATGTTTCGTCCGGTCGGGCTGTAGATTTTCCACTTCGAAGATGGCGAGGAACTGGTGCTCGCCGATCTTAAAAAAGGCGTCGCCTTCGCCTTCATCCATTTTTTCGAGTTCGAAAACGTCTTCGTAAAAGGCGACCGCCTTCGCCACATCGTCGACTTCGATGGCAAGGTGATTGATTCCATAAACGTGAACGCTCATCGTCGGGCGGTTTGTTTCAGCCTAACCAATTCGCAGCGGCTGTCGCGAGAGCAATAATTTTAGAGAGCAGGCAAGCTGTCGCGAGTGCGGCGGCTATGGCAGGCGCTGACGCAGGAAGAACTCCGCCAACGGCAGATCCACGGGGTAGGTGATCTTGAAGTTTGGCTCTTCGTTAGGCAAGAGGACAACTTTGCCCTCCACCTGCTCGACGGCGGAGATTTCATCGGTCACTTCCAGGCCGGATTCGAAGATTGCGTCGTAAGCTCTTCGCAAAAGATCTCGCCTGAAGACCTGCGGGGTCTGCACGGCGAAGAGGCCTGCCCGATCCACCCCGCCGGAGACGACGTGGTTGGCGGCAACGCGTTTCAGCGTGTCAATGACCGGCGCGGCACTGGCCGCTCCGCCGTGGGCGCGCGCCAGCTCGAGGAGTCGTTCGACCAGAGAAGGCCTAACGAGCGGCCGAGCGGCGTCGTGGACGGCGACAAATTCCGTCCCGGTCGCGACTTGCTCAAGACCGTGGCGGACTGAGTCCTGACGCCGAATCCCACCGGGAATGACGGCGATCACTTTCGCGAACTTTTCGTTCTCGACGATCTCCCGATAATCGGCGAGCCGTTCCGCTCGACCGACAAGGATGATCTCGGCGACGGATTCGGTTTGCTCGAAAGCGGCAATCGAGTGGGCTACCACCGGCCGGCCTGCGAGTGGCGCAAGCAGTTTATCGAAACCCATCCGCTGGCTGCTGCCCCCGGCGACGATGATCGCGGTCAGCATGGCGCGGTCTCGTTAGGCGAGCTGACGTTGCACTTCCTGGCTGAGTGATTTGCCGTCGGCGCGGCCGGCGATCTTCGGACCGAGCGCTTTCATGACCGCGCCCATTTGCGTCTTCGAGGTCGCGCCCGTTTCGGCGATTGTCTCCCTAACGAGTCGGGAAAGTTCCTCCGCGCTCAGCCCGGCGGGAAGATAGTCATTCAAAATCGCGAGCTCGCTCTTTTCCTTTTCGGCCAGCTCGGCGCGACCGCCTCGTTCGAAGCTCTCGATCGAGTCCTGCCGCTGTTTCACTTGTTTGCGGAGAACTTGCGTGGTCTCGCCGTCGTTGAGTTCACCTTCCGCGCCCGACTTTTCGATCGCGGCATATTTGAGAGCGGACTTCAACATGCGCAGGACTCCGAGCTTCGTCGCATCGCGCGCACGCATGGCGTCTTTCAAGTCGGCGTCGATTTGTTGAGCAAGAGTCATGTGTGCGGCTGGATTGGAGTCGTTAGGCAACGGCCAGCTCGCGCGTCGCACTTCTGCCGGGCCAGGCCACCGCCGGGGCGCGGGCAAGGAGAGGACCGATCTCCAGCCAACCGGCCTCGTCGAAGAACCAAACGCGCCGGTCAAGCTTCAAATGGAGCGCTCTCTTCAGGGCAAAATCATGCGTCGGCAGGATGATCTCCGCCCGAAAAGCATCACCCTGATATCGGCCCACCCCGGTGATCGCACCTGTCGCGCAGTCGATCAAATCGATTCGGGCGCTGCGGCCGGGAAGGGTCGCGCGCAGGCGGCGAAAACCGCCGAAACCATCCTGCCCGATGAGGTAAAGTGAAGTCTCTTCCGCGCGCAACGGTTTGAGAGCGAAAGCCACTCGCAAGCGCAAGGCGTCACGGCTGCGCTCGAATGAACGGATCGGACCGTCGCCGCTTGACGAATTTTTTTCCTCCTCCAGAACGAAGCGTTCCGGTCGTTTCGCGTAGGCGAGAAAACGGCGGCGTGACAAGGCGACCTGCGTGACGTGACAGCCGATGGCGCGTGATTTCGCCTTCCTTTCGAAACTGGTTTGGGGAAGGCCGCGCGCGGCTTTGGCGAAAGAGACGCTCGCGCCATGGATCAGGTATTCGAGGCGTTGGATTTGGTGATGCCGCGGCAGAAAATTATCAAACGCGAAGCGGAGCAGCACGGCGAGGCCGCTATGGTCGGGATGCGTATCGGAAGCCGAGGGGACAAGCAGATGGGTCGGTTCCCATGAGATGATCGCGTCGGCGAGCCGGCGAATCGTTTCCCGACAGCCGCCAAGCAACAGGTCGGTTAGTCCCTGGTCAGGCATTGAAAGAAACTCGACCTGGTCGGGGCGAATATTGAGGACGTGCAAGGCAGCGAGCGCTTCCGCCTGTCGTCGCGCACCCCAGCGGCGGCGATCCCCCTCTCCGATGCGCGCCTTGCGTTCGAGCAAACGCTGCGGCCAGCAGTTCTTCTCCCCATCGGTCCCGTAAACGATGCGCACGCCCGCGCCGGCGGCGACGGCGCGCTGGAGAAAAACGCCGGCGGCGAGCGATTCGTCATCGGGGTGGGGGGCGAACATCATCACGCGAGTACGTGAATCAAGAATGGGCAAATACATGTTCGAGAAAGCCGCTTTTAGCAGAACTATTCGTTAGCGCAAGCCAGGCCGCTCCCTCATCGATCCGTGCTCGTGCTCTTACCCGTGATCGTGATCGAATCAACCAAGAGCAACGAAAGATAAATCATCCGGGAGAACATACTTCGTTCCGCAGTTTTCGACACACCTCTGGAGCGACGCCGCGTCGCTCACGCTCATGATTTCGGCGCCTTTGCGGATTCGCTGCAGGAGACCCGCGAGCACGTTGCCGGGGCCGAGCTCGAGAAAAAGATCGCATCCCATCGCGAGCATCCGCTCCATGCATTCGGTCCAGCGTACAGTGGCTGTGACCTGGTCCTGCAGCGCGCGGCGGATTTCCTTCGCCGTTTCAACCGGCGCGCCGGTCACGTTGCTGATTACCGGGAAGCGCGGCGTTTGCAGTTGCGTGTCGCGGAGGGCGTCGCCCACCTGCCGATGCGCGCTCTCCATGAGACGGGAATGATAAGCGCCCGCGACGTTGAGGAGCGTAGCGCGCCGGACCCCGCGTTCCTTGGCAAGCGCGATGGCCAACTCCACTTTCACGCGTTCACCGGAGATGACGATCTGGCCGGGTGCGTTCAGGTTTGCCACATCGACATCAGCCTCATCCGCGAGCGCGCGCACCGCGGACTCCTCGCCGCCAATCATCGCAGCCATCGCGCCGGAGGTCGCGGCGCAAGCCGCTTCCATGAAACGCCCGCGCTGCTCAACGAGCCGAAGTCCCTCCTCAAATGAAAAAGTGCCCGCGGCGGCGTGAGCCGTCCATTCGCCTAACGACAGGCCAGCTGCGGCCGCCACCGGAAACTCGCCGGCAATCTCGCGCAGCACGCTCAGGCAGGCGAGGCCGTGAACATAAAGCGCCGGCTGGCAATTCGCGGTTCGCGTCAACTCTTCGATCGGACCGTGCCATGCGATCTCACTCAACTCGCGACCAAGCACTTCATCCGCGCGCCGAAAAAGCTCCGCCGCCTCGGGGAATTCCTCCGCGAGATCCCGCCCCATCCCAATTGTTTGGGCGCCCTGGCCGGAAAAAAGAAGAGCGAGTTTTTTTGCCATCATTTTCAACTAAACTGGCCTGGCCCGACGGGCGAGCGGGAACATGAAATTAACTTGCTCTGCGGGTCTAAATTCTAGATATTTTCCCTATGCATACAATACCATGCCGATCAGCACATCGCTTCGCACTCTGCGGAGCGCTTGCTGCTGTGTTAGTCGCGTTGCCGTTAGCCGCGGCAAATGCCAGATGGATCGAGAAAGGCACTCCCCTTCTGCCTTACGGAGTCTACATCGAAGGGTTGCAAGGATCGGTGGTTCTTTCCTTGAAGCTCGATCGGAGCGGCCATGTCACGGACACTCGGGTGCTCCGGACCAGCGGCTCGGACACCCTCGACGGGCTGGCGCAGGAAGCCGCGTCAAAGTGGAGGCTCAGCCAGGATGCAGTGGTGGCCACCGATTTGACTCAGGGCCGAGTAGAGAAGATCACCTTTCTCCACCCTCCGCCTCACGCTAAATCCCTGCTGCCCGACACCCGGCTCTATTGGGCAATAAAATAACGCCCGTCGTTTGTTAGCGGTTGTGCGCAGAAAGTGAAAGCTCTCTGCGCCAGCTGACTCGTTGTCCCGTGCTTCCCCTCAGCCGGGGAAGGAAGTTTTGTTCCCTCAATTCTCGATTCCTCCTAGGCCCCCTTCTCGAATCCGATGACTTGGAATGAATTTGCTCTTGCACGCTAAATCCACTCCACGAGCATAGTCGGGTTCCTAATGGCCGCCACGACCCGCGAAATCGAATCCCCCGATCCTCTCGCCCGCACCATGCAGAGGGAGGCGGCAGCTCATCAGGCCGATGATCAGATCGGCGAAAAAATGGTGCTCAACATGGGGCCATCGCACCCGGCGACACACGGTGTTTTGCGATTGATACTCGAACTCGACGGCGAGCTGGTGACAAAGGCGACTCCCGATGTCGGCTACCTGCACCGCGGCGACGAAAAAATCGCCGAGAACATGCAGTACAACCAGTTCGTTCCCTACACCGATCGCCTCGATTACCTTGCCCCGCTCTCCAATAACGTCGCCTACGCGCTCGCGGTCGAGAAATTGATGGGTTGGGAACTCCCGCCGCGCGGCAAAGCCATCCGCGTGATCTGCTGCGAGACGGCGCGCATCTCCGCCCACTTGTTAGGCCTCGGCGCAATGGCGCTCGACCTTGGCGCGATGACCGTGTTCCTTTACACCTTCACCGAACGCGAGAAGCTTTATAACCTCTTCGAACTGCTCACTGGCGCGCGCTTTACGACCTCCTACACGCGGGTCGGCGGTCAGATTCGGGATCTGCCGGAAACCTTCATCCCCCAGCTCGAGCAGTTCATGGACGGCTTCATTCCGCAGCTCGACGAGATCGATAGGCTGCTCACGCGCAATCGCATTTTCACCGATCGCACCCGCGATGTCGGCGTCATTCCCCGCGAACGCGCCGTCGCCTACGCCCTCTCGGGGCCCAACCTGCGTGGCAGCGGCGTCGAGCACGATCTGCGGCGGAAACATCCCTATCTCGATTATGACAACTACGATTTCGACGTCGCGATCGGCAGCGCGGGCGATTGCTACGATCGCTATCTCGTGCGGATCGAGGAAATGCGGCAGAGCGTGCACATCCTTCGCCAGGTCATCGATAAACTTCCGAGCGGGCCGATCAACGTCGTGGATTGGAAAAACATGCTCCCGCCGAAGTCGCACGTGCTCACGAAAATGGAGGAACTCATCCACCATTTCATCGTCGTGACCGAAGGCCTCGATGCCCCTCCGGGCGAAGTCTATTTCGCGGCTGAAAATCCGAAGGGTGAACTCGGATTTTATATCAACAGCAAGGGCGGCGGCGTGCCGCACCGGCTGAAAATTCGCGCGCCTTCATTTGTGAATTTGAGCATCCTTCCGGAGCTCTTGCCCGGCGCGATGATGAGCGACGTGGTCGCGATCCTCGGTAGTCTGGACTTCGTGATGGGAGAATGCGACAGATGAAAATTCCAAATATGAAAAACAAATTCCCATTTCTCGGTCTTCTCCTTGCGGTTTTTGCCCTGGCATCGTTAGGCGGGTGCAACAAAGCGACTCTCTCCGGTTCCAAACTGACGAGCGCGAACTATGACCAAGTCACGCTCGGCATGTCGAAAGCGCAGGTCGAAACGATCCTCGGCCCGCCCACCACGATCGACTCCAAGGACGTCGTCATTTTCAAGAAAACCACCTATCGCTACGAGGACGGGACGAAGTTTGCCATGATCACTTTCAAAAACGACGAAGTGGACAGCAAGGACACTAATCTCGGACGCGAGCCTTAAGCAGATGGCGCAAGCCCGCGCATGAAAAAAGTTTTCAGGTTTCAGTCTCTGACTCTGTTTCTGGCCGCCGCTCTTGCCCTCGGGAGCTGCCACGGCAAACGCCTAACGAAAGCGAACGTGGCGGAAGTGAGCGAAGGGATGAGCCGCAAGCAGGTCGAGTCGATCCTTGGCCCGCCCACCTCTGTGGACAGCACGAATCTTTTGCTCCTGAAAAAGGTCACCTACGTTTACCAGCAGGACGGGGAGTCGGTCACCGTCGTTTTTGCCAATGATAAGGTGGCGTCGAAGGAAAGTTCGCTCCACGAGTAGCCTCTGTGGAGACGATGTTGACGAACGTTCCAGCGCAGCTGGAACGAAAAATGGATGAGGCTATCGGCCATTATCCGGCCGAGCAGAAGCGCAGCGCCTCGCTGCCCTTGCTTCATCTTTGGCAGGAAGAGTTCGGCTTTATCAGCGATGAGGCGGTGAGCTGGATTGCCGCCAAGCTCGACCTGGAACCGATCAACATTCTCGAGCTGGTCACCTTCTATCCGATGTTCCGGCAGGCGCCGGGCGGGCGAAAACATCTGCGCGTCTGCCGCACGCTCAGTTGCGCGATGGCCGGGGCGTATCCGCTCATGGAGAAGCTCGCTGGCCTAACGAACATCGATCGCGAACATCAGGGCGCCGGTATGCACAACCCGGTCTCCATCAGCCCCGATGGAGAGTACAGCATCGAGTTCGTGGAATGTCTCGCGAGCTGCGGGACCGCGCCGGTCTGCATGGTGGACGATGGCTTGCGCGAAAATGTTTCGCCCGAGCGCGCGTCCGCTCTTCTTCTCGATCAGCAATCAGAAATCAACAATCAGAAATCCCCTCATCCCCTCGAGCACCGTCTGATTTTCCAAAACATTGGTAGCCCGGATCACTCGATCGACATCGACTGCTATCTCGAGAACGGCGGTTACGAGCAGCTGCGCAAAGCCGTCACGATGACTCGCGCCGACATCGTCAACGAAGTCAAAACCTCCGGCCTGCGCGGCCGTGGCGGCGCTGGTTTTCCTTGCGGTGTGAAATGGAGTTTTATCAAGCCTGACGAGAAGAAGCCGGTTTACCTCATCTGCAACGCCGATGAATCCGAGCCCGGGACTTTCAAGGATCGCTACATCATTCATCAGGACCCGCATCAATTGATCGAGGGGATGGTGATCAGCTGTTGGGCGCTCGGCGTCCATACCGCCTACATTTATATCCGCGGTGAGTTTCCAGAGGGCGCGAAAATTCTGGAGAACGCGATCGAAGAAGCGCGTGCCCGCAATTTGTTAGGCAAAAACATGCTCGGCACCGGTTTCGACGTGGAGATTTACCTCCATCGTGGTGCCGGCGCTTATATCTGCGGCGAAGAAACCGGCCTCATCGAATCTCTCGAAGGCAAGCGCGCCTATCCGCGCATCAAGCCGCCTTATTTCCCCGCCGTCTTCGGCCTCTACATGTGCCCGACGATCGTGAACAACGTCGAGACGCTCTGCCATGTGAAGCACATCGTCGCGCTGGGCGGCGCCGAATACGCCAAGCTCGGCCGGCCTAACAATACCGGCACGCGCATCCTCTGCGTGAGCGGGGACGTGCAGCGGCCGGGTTACTTCGAAGTCGAGGTCGGCGCGGTCACGATGGGTCAGTTGATCCACGAGATGGCCGGCGGGCCAAAGGAAAGCCGCAAAGTGAAGGCGGTAATTCCCGGTGGCAGCTCGGCGAAAGTGTTGCGTGCCGGCGACACTTTTAAACTCAAGGACCGCGAGGTGACGCTCGACGAAATCCCGATGGATTTTGACTCGTTAGCCGCCGCCGGCTCGATGGCCGGCTCCGGCGGCGTCATCGTCATGGATGACTCACGCGACATGCTCTGGGCGCTAAATAACATCAACGAATTCTATGCGCACGAGAGTTGCGGTCAGTGCACGCCCTGCCGCGAGGGCTCGCTCTGGATGAAGAAAATCACCGATCGGATGTTGTTAGGCGGCGGCGTCACCCAGGATCCCGCGACCTTGAAAAATGTCGCCGACAACATTGCCGGCAAGACGATCTGCGCCTTCGGCGAAGCCTGTGCCTGGCCGACCCAGAGCTTCCTCGACAAGTTCCCTAACGAATTCGTCGCCCGTGCGGAGAAGCCCGTGCCGCCGCCGCTCCCCCCGGAATACACTTCGGGAGAATTGATCGCGGAGACGGTGATTCCCGCCGTCTCGTTAGCTCGCGATCCTGGTTGGGAAAAAGCCGGCAGTGTCGGAATGGTATGAATCAGGAAAACAGGAAAGCAGGAAAGGGTTTGCGCAGTCGCGGCATCACGCAGCGAATCATCGGGGCTGCGATCGCCGTGCACCGCGAATTGGGGCCGGGCTTTCTTGAGTCAATCTACGAAGAAGCGTTGGCGGTTGAATTCGCTTTGCAGGGTATCGGATTCGTTAGGCAGAAGCCGATTAATCTTTTCTACAAAGATCATCAGATCGGCGAGCATCGGCTTGATTTCCTGGTCGAGGATCTCGTCGTCGTGGAATTAAAGGCGATCCGCGCCTTGGAGGATATCCACTTCTCCATTGGACGGAGCTATCTTAAAGCAACCGGCATGCAGGATGGCCTGCTCCTGAATTTCGCCACCTCTACCCTAACGATAAAGCGCTTCTGCCGCGAGCGAGCAACCTCAATATCTGCCGATGATCTCGTCCTCTAATTTTCCTGCTTTCCTGCTTTCCTGATTCATCATGCTCGACTCGCCGTCCACCGCAGCGCCGCCGCAACAGGTCAACGTCCAAATCGACGGCGTCTGGCGTCAATTCCCCAAAGGCACGCGCCTGATCGAGGCGTGCGAGCAGGCCGGCAGCTACGTCCCGCGCTATTGCTACCACAAAAAACTCTCCTCCCCCGGCAACTGCCGCATGTGCCTGATCGAAATGGGCATGCCAAAAATGGGCCCCGATCGCAAACCGGTCCTCGGTCCCGATGGCAAACCCGAAATCAACTGGATGCCGCGCCCGCAAATCTCCTGCGCGACCGATGTTTCCGAAGGTCTCGGCGTGCGCACCCATTCACCGATGGTCGAGGAGTGCCGGCGCGGCGTAATGGAATTTCTCCTCATCAATCATCCGCTCGATTGCCCGATCTGCGATCAAGCGGGCGAATGCCGACTGCAAGAATTTAGCGTCGAATACGGACAGCAGGATTCGCGTTTCCTCGAGAACAAAGTGAAGAAGCCGAAAAATATCGAGCTCGGCCCCCGGGTCACGCTCGACGACGAGCGCTGCATTCTCTGCTCGCGCTGCGTTCGCTTCTCGAAAGAGATCGCGAAGGACGACGTCCTCGGCTTCATCGATCGCGGCAGCCACACCGTGCTCACCGCCCATCCGGGCAAGCGGCTGGAGAACAACTACTCGCTCAACACGGTCGATATCTGCCCGGTCGGTGCGCTCACTTCCTCGGATTTCCGTTTCAAAATGCGTGTCTGGTTTTTGAAGGAAACGAAAAGTTTCTGCACGAGTTGCGCGACCGGTTGCAACACCCTCATCGGCACCCGCGAAGACGTCATTTATCGGCAGACACCGCGCGAAAACGACGCCGTTAATTCCTCTTGGATGTGCGACTACGGTCGGCTGAATTTTGATTATCTGCAGAGCGAGCGGCGCTTGCTCGAACCACTCGTCCGGGTTGAGAACAAATTGCAGCCGGCCACCTGGACTGAGACGCTCCAAAGCGTGGCCGCGCTTTTGCGGCCATTCGTTGGCTGGCAGATTGCCATCCTCGCCTCCGGCCGGATGACAAACGAAGAGCTCTGGCTCACAGCGCGGTTCGCGGAGTTGTTAGACGTGACCTTGATCGACGTCGTCCCCCGAACCGGCCCGGGCGATGACATTCTCCTGAGTGCCGACCGCAATCCCAACACCGGCGGGGCGCGACTTCTGCGCGTCGCCTCCGAATCGGGAACCGTTCTACAACAGATCAGAGAGGCCGTCTGGACCCGCCAGATCCAGGTCCTGATCTCGTTAGGCGAAAATCCGCTCGCCTGCGGTATTACGCCTGAACAACTGGCACGACTGCCGGCTTATGTCACGATGGACTTGCTCTCGAACGACTCCACCTCCCATGCCAGTGCCGTCCTGCCGTCGTTAGGCTTCGCCGAGAAACGCGGCTCGATGATCAACGGCAAAGGCCGGTTGCAGCGGCTCAATCGCGCGGTTCGCGGACCCGGCCAGGCGCGCGACGATTGGGAAATCCTGCGCGATTTGATTCAGGCGTTGGGCGGCGGCAACAACATCTACACGATTGAAGATGTTTTCCGGCAGATGAGCGAAGCGGTCCCGGAACTGAGCGGCCTAACGTTGAGCCGGATCAGCGATCTCGGAGTCCAGGTCCTGAACCTCGACCAGAGTCCCGACACTCCGGGCGAGCCGGCGCAGGAAAAAGTGCGCGAGCGCGAACGGGAGACGCATCCGCAATGAGGGCGGCAGCTCCGGGGAGCGCGTGCGCCTCGCAGGCTCAGTTTGGCGCCCCGCCAAACTGCGAATGGCCTAACGACGGGGTCTGTTTGACGCCGCAGCTTCTTCCGAATCACGCTCCCTCGGTTTCCGGCGAGGCGCCGGCCGTAACGCAGCGCGACAGCGCGAGGCCGGGCTTTCCAACAGCGTGCAAGGCGCACGCGCTCCCCGGAAAAAACTTCACGCGCGATTCGCAACCATGACCTTCCTCGTTATCACCTCGCTGCTGAAGATTCTTGGGATCGTCTTCCTGATCATCCTCCCGATGGTCTCCTACAGCGTCTACGCGGAGCGCCGGGTGAGCGCGCTTATCCAGGACCGCCTCGGCCCCAATCGCGTCGGACCCGCCGGACTTTTTCAGCCCGTCGCGGACGCCATGAAATTTATCCTCAAGGAAGATTTCACTCCGGCGCACGTGAACAAGTTCTACTACTGGCTCGCACCCTGCCTTGCCATGGTGCCCGCCATCATGACGATCGCCGTCGTCCCCTTCGGCAGCACGTTATTTGGCGTGCCCATGGTCATCGCCGATATCAACGTCGGCGTGCTCTACGTCTTCGCCATCGCCTCGTTAGGCGTGTACGGCATCGTCATCGCCGGCTGGTCGTCGAATTCGAAATATCCCTTTCTCGGCGGCGTTCGCTCCAGCTCGCAGATGATCTCCTACGAGCTGTCGTTAGGCTTGGCCGTTATCCCGATTTTTCTTCTCGTCGGGCAGCTCCGCCTCACCAGCATCGTTCGCTACCAGATCGAAAACGGCTGGATGATCGCGCCCTTCCTCGGCGACCCGACGAACATCTGGAAATGGCTTCTCACCATTCCAATGTTCATTTCCTTCGTCGTCTTCACCATCGCCATCTTCGCCGAGACCAACCGCCTCCCCTTCGATCTTCCCGAGGCGGAGACGGAGCTCGTCGGCGGTTATCATACCGAATATTCCTCGATGAAATTCGCCCTCTTCTTCCTTGGCGAATACGCTGCCATGATCACCGGCTCGGCCATCATCGTGACGCTTTTCCTCGGCGCGTGGCACCTCCCGGTTCCGTGGTGGAATCACCCGCACGGCTTTCACTGGCTCCTGATTGACGGCTCGTTAGGCGGCTGGCGTGGCGTTCTCGGCGGCCTCTTCAACATCTTCGTCTTCTTCGCGAAAGTCGCGGTGCTGCTCCTCTGCTTCATCTGGGTACGCTGGACGCTGCCCCGGTTTCGCTACGACCAATTGATGCG
>JBBSGS010000014.1:0-20512 GCA_038253875.1 Chthoniobacterales bacterium | reverse complement strand
TTAGGCGCTGGTCATTACTCGGTGGTGAAGAAAGGGAAGGGGGCGGTGGGGTTTTTTGGCCCATTCGAGGTGGACGTGGCGGCGGGGAAAATGAAAAGCGTGCAATGGAAATGTGACAGCGGGATGCGTTAGGCATGGCGGAACGGGTCACTCACGGCGGCTGCCTTTGCGGTGCGGTGCGCTACGAAGCGCGCGGTGAGCCATATCACATCGCGCATTGTCATTGCGCTGACTGCCGCCGGAGCGCCGGCGCGGCTTTCGTCACCTGGGCTTCGTTTCGCCGAGAAAATTTCCGCCTGACCCAGGGGGAGTCGCGCGAAATCCAGTTTGCGGAGCGGCTGCGCGGCTTTTGTCCGCAGTGCGGGACGACGCTCACATTTCGTTCCTCGCCGGAGACGGACGAAGTGGATGTGACGGTCAGCAGCTTCGATCATCCGGAAATGGTTTCGCCTGCCGATCATATTTGGACCGAGGATCGGCTCCCATGGATCGCGTTGGCAGACGGACTGCCGGCACACGCGCGGGAGAGAAGGCTGGCTTGAGAGTCGTCGTAGTGGGGGCGGGAGGACGGCTGGGCTCTGCGCTCGGGCGAGAACTCGGTCAGAAATTCTCGGTTACTGCATTCAACCGCGCCCAGCTCGATCTCGCGTCGCCGGAAGAGCTGCGCGCGACCCTCGGGCCGCTTCCGTTCGATGCCCTGATCAACGCCGCCGCCCTAACGAACGTCGATTACTGCGAAGATCATCGCGCGGAGGCGATGCAACTCAACGCCACTGCCCCGCGCGTGCTCGCGGAGATTTGCCGGGAAAAGGGAGCGCGCTTTGTTCATGTCAGCACCGACTACGTGTTCGATGGCGGGAAGCGGTCACCCTACACCGAAGAGGACGCGGCGGATCCGATCAGCGCCTACGGCGAATCGAAACGGCAGGGAGAACTGCAAGTGCTGGCGGTGAACAAGCGCGCGCTCGTGGTCCGCGTTTCCTGGGTCTTCGGGCCCGATCGCCCGAGTTTCATCGACGCGATCCTTAAAAAGGCGCGCACCGAAGAAAGGGTCGCGGCGGTGGCGGATAAATTTTCCACGCCGACCTACACCCGCGACATCGCGGCGCTCCTGCCTGTGCTGCTCGAGGCCAACGCGGCCGCCGGCATTCTTCATCTCGCCAATCGCGGTGAATGCAGCTGGCAGGAATACGCGCAGTGGGCGCTCGAATGCTGCCATCGCCTCGGGGTGCCGATGAAAGCGACCACGGTTGGCGCCTCGTCGTTAGGCGAAATGAAAAACTTCACCGCCCGCCGCCCGGTCTACACCGTTCTTGGGACGGAAAAGTATGAGCGCCTGACGGGGAGCCCGCCGCGCGACTGGCACGAGGCGGTGGAGGATTACGTGCGCGACTATTACGCAGGCTAACTTTGATTCTTCCTACCCCCACGCTCGGGTTATCTCGACTTGGTTAGCCCCGAACTGCGGAAGCAGACCCGTCCGCGTGGCCGCCCCACCGTTATCTTTGTCGAGATCGCTGCACGAGTTTTGCGCCTAACGAAACCGGCGATGCGAGAGAAAATCGATGGGATGCCGCGATCGGCCCTCCAGCGCGAGATCGGCGGCGATCTCGCCGATGACCGGGGCGAATTTGAAACCGTGACCGGAAAAGCCACCGCATAAGATGACCCGCGCATGGTCCGGATGGCGGTCGATCACGAAATGGCCGTCCGGGGTTAAGGTGTAGGGACACACTTTCGCCGCCCGCAGCGTTCCGGCCGCGCCCGGCATCCATTGCGCCATCGCGGCGACGATCGGCTCGATGTCGCGAGCGTTGTCGATATCGCGATTCAGCTGTTGCGCATCGGTTAGCTCGCCGTGGGCATGAAAGGCCGCTTTGATGCCATCGCCAAAATCCGGGAATCCGTAGAGGGGCGCGGGAAAATTCTCGCGCTCGACAAGGAAAGGAGGAAAGCGATCGGCAGCGTAGGCCGCGCTCGTGGGTGTGAACCATGCCTGCACATTGCGCTGGATACGCAGTGGGACTCCCAGCGCATCCTGGAACCACGGACCCATCGCCAGGATCAGCGATTGCGCGGAAATCCGCGAGTCATCGACCAGACGAATTTCGAAGCCTTCACCTTTTGCTTCCCAGTCAGCAACGGCCATGCCGAAGCGAACGTGCGCGCCCGCTTTTATCGCGGTGCGCAGATGCGCGGCGATGGCGCGCTCGGGCACAAGGACGCCGCCGTCCGGTTCGAACACGCCGATCTCGTTAGGCAAAAGCTGGAGCGTTGGATAGCGTGCCCGAATTTGCTGCTGCTCGAGCACCTCGGTCGCGAGGTGATGTTCGCGCGCGGCCCGACGCGCGCCGGCGACGATCGGCGCATCCTCCTGGCCGACCATGAGCAGGCCGGTGATCGTCAGCAATTCTTCGCCGGAAGCACGCTCGAGGTCCCCCCATAAATCATAAGCGCGAAGAAGCAGCGGGACGTACGCCGGGTCTTCGAAATACGCTTTGCGGATCATTCGAGTGCGGCCACTCGACGAGCCCATCTCGTGCGCGGGGCCAAATTGTTCCAGGCCGACGACCTTCGCGCTGCGCGCCGCGCAATGGGCGAGGATGGCGCTTCCGATCCCGCCCAAACCGATCACCGCGACCTCGTAATTCACGCCGCACTTTGCGCCACAGCTGGCACGACCGCCATAATTTGGGACGGGCCTCGCCGTGGCCCGGATGGATGGTTGACAACCTCGCGCGCGTGGCGTTTGATCGCGCGCAGATGAAGATCATTTTTCCCTTCTGCGCGCTCGCGCTTTTTGCCTTCACCGCGGCGCAGGCGGGCACTCCCGAGCCGCAGCCGGAGACGGTAACGAAACCATCTTTCAACGGGCCTTTCGCCAGGGGTACCTGGGAACTTCAAGACCTCAACGGCGCGTATTTCTTTTTCGACGCGGCCCAAAACAACCGGCCCGCGATCGACTACGCGGTCAACAGCCTCCGCCTCGGCCTCATGTTGTACGATCCGAAAGGCCCCGGTCTGCTCGCCGGCAACTTCGAGGTGTTGGGCGAGATTTTCGCCGGCGGAATTTTCGATGGTCCGGGCAACGTCCTTGCGGGGGGCACGCTGATTTTTCGCTACAATTTTGTGCAACCCCAGGCGCGGATTATTCCCTATCTACAGGTCGGAGGGGGCGGGGTTTATACCGACATCGGGGAGGCCGAATCGCTCGGTCTGATCAGTCTGCCGGTGGAATTCAATCTGCAAACAAATGCCGGCATGCGCTACATGTTGAATGATCGCTGGTCGCTCGTGGTCGAAGCCGCCTATCGCCACGTCTCAAACGCCGAAATCAAGAAGCCGAACTTCGGATTGGATAACATCGGCGGTAATATCGGTTTGGGTTTTTCCTTTTAGGATCGCCTCATGAAAAAATCGCTGCTTATTTTTGCTGCGTTACTGACCTTGGGTTTGCCCGTTCGCGCTGCGCTCGAATGGCATAGTCGCGAGGCGGACTTGCATCCGACGCTTTCCGACAAAACTGCGGTCGCGCATTTCAAGTATAAAAATACCGGCGACAAACCGGTGAAGATTACGGCGGTAAAACCGTCCTGCGGTTGCACGACCGCAGCGTTGCCCAAAGAAGTCGTCGGCCCCGGCGAAAGCGGCGAGATCACGGCTACCTTCCATATCGGCGATCGCATCGGGCTGCAGACAAAAACCATCCACGTGACGACCGATGACTCGGCGGAGGGGAGCGTTGTCCTGACCCTTAAAGCGGATGTCCCGAAGTTGCTCGAGATCGCGCCGGCTTTTCTCTATTGGGCCAAAACCGAGCCGCTCACGCCGCGGACGATCGAGGCGAAATTGGGCGGTGATTTTCCGGTGACGAAACTGGACGTCAGTTCGACGGACCCGGACGTGAAGGCGGTGGCGGCGCCCGTGCCTAACGAGAAGATTTTTCGCATTACCGTCACCCCGAAACCGGGCAACCGGCCGATCAACGCGGCCTTGAAGATCCAGCCCGACTACCCGAAAGAGGCGCCCAAGGTTTTTTACGCGAACGTCCGCATCGACGCTCATCCCGAGGCCGCCGCTGCTTCCCCCGCTGGGCAGGCCACGCCGCGGTAAGGTCGTGCGCACCGTGGTGCTCCGGCAGGTCGTCATCCTGATCGGTCTCGCCTTTCTCCCGGCCATCGGGCAGGCGCTCTATTTTCGGGGGGATCCCGCCTGGCGGGCGCGGCCGGCCGATTCCGCTGAAGTGACTCTGGCGGAAGCGAAAAATTGGGGAGCGGCAGTGCTCTGGGTGGACGCCCGGCCTAACGAAGAGTTCGAGAAAGGCCACGTGCCGGGCGCGCTCTCTCTGAACGAAGATGATTGGAACCGCCTTCTTCCAGCGGTCTTCGCGGCCTGGTCGCCGGAGCGGAAGCTGGTGGTGTATTGCAGCCAGAAGAGTTGCAACGCGAGCCATGGCGTGGCGGAGCGCCTGCGCCACGAGGCAGGGTTAAAAAATGTTTACGTGCTCCCCGGAGGCTGGGAGGAATGGGAGCATAATGCGCATCGTTAGGCTGATCCTCGCCCTCCTGATCGGCGCGGTTTTCGTTTACGCAGGGGCGCTGAAAGTGCGTGACCCGCTCCGTTTCGCGAGCGACATCAGCAATTATGCTCTCGTTCCGTGGTCGTTAGGCATGCGCCTCGCTTTTTACCTGCCGTGGCTGGAGATCGTTTGCGGTCTGGCGCTGATTTTTCAGCGGTTTTTTGCGGGCGCGATTGTCCTGACCATGGCGCTGATCGTAGTTTTTTCCGGCGCCACGATCTGGGCGAGGGCGCACGGCATAAACGTCGCCTGCGGTTGTTTCGGGACGGCGAGCAGCAACCTGACCTTGACCTGGCACCTCGTGCTCAACGGCTGCATTCTCGCCGCACTCATCCTGCTTTGGTGGATCTCCGACCAGCCGGTTGCCACCGCTAATACTTCGACCTAGGCGCCGTTCAGGTATGCCGCAAAGCATCCGGCAAGGTGCGAGATGCGTATTCCTTTCTGTATGCCGCGTAAACAGGCGTGGCGATGCAAGCCAACCGAACCACAACTGAAGGAATAAAATGGAAACAAATTCGTTCTCGAAACAACCAACCACGCCGCTGGGCACGACGCGCCGGCAGGTATTGAAAAGTTTAGGCGCAGGCGCCATTGGCCTCGCCGGCTTGCGAATGCTCACGCGCACGGCCGAAGCGGCCGGCGGCGCCGGCTTGGATGCAGCGGTTCTCCAGTTCGCCCTTAATCTCGAATATCTCGAGGCGGAATATTATCTTTACGCCACCACTGGCGCGGGGTTGCCCGCCGGTGACATCAGTGGGGCTGGCACGACGGGGACGACCACGATCAAGGCGAACCCCAGAGTGCCTTTTGCAGATCCGGTTATCGAGCAGTACGCCCAGGAGATTACGGCGGATGAAAAACATCACGTTGAGTTTCTGCGCGCCGCCCTCACCGCAGTCGGCGTCGAGCCGGTGGCGCGTCCGAATCTCGATTTGCGCAACAGCTTCAACACGGCCGCGCAAGCGGCGGGTATTGGGCCCACGTTCGATCCTTTCGCGAACGACACCAACTTTCTGCTCGGTGCCTTTATCTTCGAAGATGTCGGCGTGACCGCTTATCTCGGCGGGGCTGGCTTGGTCATTAACAAGGATATTCTGACGGCGGCTGCCAGAGTTCTGGCCGTGGAAGCCTACCATGCGTCCAACGTGCGCGCGGCGATTTTCGATCAGGGTGCTACCGCTATTGGATTGGCGCAAAAAATCTCCGACCTGCGCGATGCGCTCGATGGTCCAGTCGATATGGACCAAGGGGTCGCGAACGCCGGCGGCACGGCAAACATTGTGCCGACTGATGCGAACGGCCTCGCGTTTGTGCGGACGACGCGCCAGGTGCTGAACATTGTTTACGGAGCGGTCAACGCGAACAGCGGCCTCTTTTTCCCGAACGGCCTCAATGGTTCGATCAAATAACGCGACTTCCATCCTTACGTCCCAATGAAAAAACTTATTTTCGCAACGGCGACGGCGGGAGTGCTTGCGTTGTTTTCGGGAGTTGCGCCGGTTCAGGCGCAGGCGACCTCGAGCGATCAGGTGCTTTTCGGCATCACCTTCTTTAAGAACGAGCTAATCAAAATCGATCTCACGACGGGCGTCGGCACGCTCGTCATGAATATCGGTTCAACCGAGTCGGGTTACGGCCTGGCGACGTTTAACGGGGATCTCTTCACCTTTAATCCCAACACCAGCAGCCTCGACAAGCTGAGCAGAGTCGATGGCCGCGTCCTTTCAAGCACGCCGCTCAGTGTGACGGGCCTGGCAGGTGAGGGGGATCTGGTGATTTCGACCGCGGGTGTGGGTTTCCTCGCGTCGGCTTTTGATCCGAGCGGTGCTCCGACGCATCCGCTCTATCGTTTCGACGTCACGACTGGCGTGGCGGTGCAACTAGGCAGCACAACGGTGGCGTTGGACGGACTTGCGCTGGACAACAACACCGTGCAGACGCTCTATGCTCTCGGGCAGGGCGATGCGGTCAATGCGGATCCCGCGACGGTCGATACGGTACTCTACACGGTGGATCAGGTGACCGGAGTCATCACTCCGATTGGCCCCATCGGCGTGCCCCAAAACAGTCCGATCGCCGGGCTGACCTTCGCCCCTGATGGGACTCTCTATGCGGCCATCGATGACAGGTTATACACGATCAACACTACAACCGGCGCAGCGACCGTCGTGGATGCCAACACGCCTTATTTCTGCTTCAGCAGTGTGTCGGGTCTGGCGTTCGCGCAGGGCGCGAGTGTGCTGGCGAACCTCTCGTCGCGTGCTCAAGTGCTGGGCGGAGGCGAGGATGTCTTGATCTCTGGTTTCATCATCACCGCGCAGGATCAGGGTGTTCCTCCGCCGACTGGCGTCACGAAAGAGATCGTCATGCGAGGCCTTGGGCCATCCTTGAAGGTCGACGGCCAATCTTTAGCCGGTACCCTGGCTGATCCCACCCTTTCTCTGCGCAACAAAAACGGTGTGGAGATTGCCTCGAATGATAATTGGAAACAGAACAGTGCCGCCGATCAAACCGTGATCGTTAATGCTGGTCTGGCGCCGACCAACGCTCGCGAGAGTGTGATCGTCGCAAATCTCCCTGTAGGCGAGTACACCGCCATCCTTCGCGGGGCGCAGAACGGCGACGGTCTCGCCTTGGAAGAAGTCTACGATATCAACGAGGGCAACGGATTGAAGACCGCCAACCTCTCCGCGCGAGCGACGGTATCCCCGGGCGACGCTGCGCTCATCAGCGGCATGATCATCGAGGGCTCCACGGACAAGCGCGCCCTCATTCGTGGTCTCGGGCCGAGCCTGGCCGGTGACGTCTCCAATCCGCTGGCCGATCCGTTCCTCAGGGCCTTCGATGCGAACGGCACCCTGATCGGAATGAATGACAGCTGGATGAATTCACCGGAAGCGGCTGATATCACTTCCTCCGGTTTGGCGCCGGGCGACCCGAAAGAAGCGGTTATCGACCGCATCTTCGCGCCGGGCGCTTACACGATTGTGCTTACCGGGAAAGGACCCAATCCATCCGGGACAGCGCTGATCGAAGTCTACGATCGCGAGTAAGAGGCGGTTCGCGCCGAAAAAGAATTTCTGCCGGTGGCCATGACGCCGCTGGCAGATTTTTTTTTGCCCAGCCGTCGTGACGCCGTGCGACGAATCACCTTTCCATGGAAACCGCGATTCTATACGTCAAAAGGGGCTGTCCTTACTGCACAGCCGCTCAAGATTATCTCGACCGGCATCAGATTTCTTTTCGAGAAATCGAAGTACGTTCCGATCCAGCCGAAATGAAAAAACTGGAAGAGGTATCCGGTCAATCCAAGACGCCAACGCTGGTTTGCGAGGGCGAGGTGCTGGCGAATTTCGGGACCGATGAGCTCGAAACTTTTCTCGCCAAGCGCACAGGGAAGCAACGCCCTAACGACTTGCCCTAACGAACAGCTCGCTCAACCGGCCCCTGGCATCGAGCTGGACCTGCGCGATCTGAAACGGAGCGACCGCTTTTCCGGGATCCGTGCCGAGGTGCACCGCGCTGTTGCGCGCACGCAACACGACCGCGACAACCTCGAATGTCGGCGACAGCTCGACCGCGATAAGCTCAAATTGCGCGATCAATTGGACGCGCATCGATTCGTTCTTTGTCGCGGTCAGCTCCAGCAGGCGGCTCTCCGGGCCCGGTTTCGCCCGCACGGCGCTGACCGTGAAGGCCGTCCCGCCCCCGGATGGCTGCACGCGCGGGGCCGTCGGAAAAAGAATAATCCTTTCAATCTGTCCGGCGGATCCAAGTTGCGCCGGCCCCAGGCGGAATCCGGTTTCGACGAGCATCCCCGTTTCTCCTCCGTCGGCCACGTGGACTTTCACGGGCGCTTCGGCGGGGGTTAGTTGAAAGGAGTCCGTCCGGAAATCGGGCGTCAATTGCATCGAAAGGACCTCCAGCGAAAAGGTCACGCTGACCTCTTTCACCGCGGCAGCTTCTGCGACTGGGAGCGTGAAGGTTTTCGAAGACGCGGTGCGAGGGGCCTCGGGAATGGAGGGAGCCGGCGCGGCGCGCGGAGTTGGCGGCGCGGGAAGGTCCGCATTTTCCGCAGCTCCCTGGCTGTCTTTTTCGTTAGGCGGGGTGGCGTTGGACGGCGGTTGTGGCGCGGGGGGCGCGACCGGCTCCTTCAGCAAGGGCCCTGTGGCAAGAATTTTCTCCACGGAATTAATCAGCGCGCCGGAGAGGAACGGTTTTGGCAAAGTCGCCACCACGTTCTTATATTTGGCCGCCGTGTTGGCCAGTTCTGGTAGATGTCCCGACATCATCAATACTGGTATGCGCGCGGTCCCTTCATTCTCCAGCAAACGGCGGCAAACTTCGGCACCGGTAGTATCCGTTAGGCTGTAATCGAGCAGGATCAGGTCAGGACGAAGCGCCGTCGTCTTCTCTAATCCCTCGCGGCCGGTCAGCGCGGTAACGATGTGAAAGGTCTTGTCCGCTGTCTCGAGGACATCGGCCGTGAAAATCAGCAGCATCTCCGTGTCGTCGATCACGAGAATGGTTTTGCCGCGCTTCTCCGTCAGCGGCGGTGTCGATGCCGCTCGCTGGTCGCGCGTTTGCGGCGTTTCGTTTTCCGTCGCTTTCCTGACCGCCTGCAAAAGCAGCACCGCCCAAGGCCGGTCGATCGTTTCGGGGGCGTCTGGGGGCATTTCAGTCTCGCTTAATTTTCCTCCTGGCCAGCGCACGATTTCTTCGAACGCCGGCACGCCGCTTAACTCTCCTGTCCAGGCATGGGAAATCCGGCCGTAGTGAAAATGGATCTCGCCCACCTTGCCGGCCGGGGTCTCGAGACGAACGACCGCAGAGCTCAGCGCGAGACATTTCAACTGCACGATATCGATCACATGGAGCTCGCGCAGCGTTCCCCGAAAACTGTGAGATGGAGGCACCGCCCACGGCCCTAGGAGCGCCTGCACGGCCGCCCCAAATTCTCCCAGATCGAACGGTTTCTCGATGAATTGCACCGCGCCGGCCGTTCCCCGTTCCGCGCGCAGTTCCGGCGACGTGCCGGCTGCGACTACGAGGACCCGCGCCTCCGGAAAACGGCTTTGGATTTTGTTGAAAAAATCGATGTCTCCGGCGGGCGGCGGGTCGAGATCAAGGACGAATAATTCCGGACGCATCGCCGCCGCAGCCGCCTCCGCTTCCGCGAGCGTCCGGGCAACACGCACGCCGTGGTGGGGCGCGAATTTCTTTAAAGCCGCGGTAATCGCGGTCGCCAGGGCACCGTATTCCTCTACGAGGAGAATGCCATTGACAGGCCCCTGAGACGAAGGAGTTGGAGCGGTGGCAGGCACGTTATGGACGGAGAAAGCGTCCGAGAATAGGATAAGCGGCACGCATGGTCAAAGCCCGCAATTGCAAGTTGCGTGCCCAGAGGGGCGGTTGTTAGGAGGCGACCGCGTTTTATTCGAAACGCAGCGCCTCGATCGGGTCGAGCGAAGCCGCTCGATAAGCCGGATAAAGCCCGAACCCGATCCCAATCGCCGAGCAGACTACCAGTCCGGCAATCGCCCAGCCGATTGGAAAAATCAGATCCACCTTCAACCAGAGCGCGAGAAGGTCGCCCCCGAGCACACCCAGCAGGATACCGAAGATCCCGCCGGCTTCGGAAATGAAGACCGCTTCGGTAAGGAATTGCCGCATAATGTCGCGATTGCGCGCGCCGATCGATTTACGTACGCCGATTTCCTTTGTCCGCTCGGTCACGCTCACGAGCATGATGTTCATGATGCCGATGCCCGCCGCGAGGAGCGCGATCGTGCTGATGATAAAGGCGCCGATCCGGACGACGTCGGCGATGGAAATGAACGCGCTCTTGAGCGAGTCGTTCGTGTAAATCTCGAAATCGTTCGCTTCTTCCGCGCGCAGGCCCCGGGCGATGCGCATCGCCCCCACGCCGCGGTCGAAGGTGCGGCCGTAATCGAGTTGCGAAGACGATTGCGTGGCGACGTTGATGGTGCGCTTTGCCGATCCGAAATCTTCAAAATACCGAGTGATCGGGAGCGCGGCGATGTCGTCCTGGCTTTGGCCGAAGGCGGTCCCGCGCCCGGCGAGCACGCCGACGACCGTGAGCTTATGACCGTTCATTTTGATCTCTCGGCCGACGGGCGATTCATGGGGAAAAAGCCGTTGCTCGATCGCGCGCCCGATCACCACGACGCGGCGGCTGAGCGCGACATCTTCATCATTCAGGTTGCGGCCGTAGTTGAGGCTGTAGGCATTGGCCGCGAGGAAACTTTTGTTCGTACCTACGATCGTTAGGCCGGGCGTCGTCTTGACGCCATTGTAAACGGCCTGCTTTTCAGCGTCGAAAACCTTCAGGCAAACTTCCGGCGCGTACCCTCTCATCAACTCGGCGTAGCGCTGCGCCTGGGCGTAATTGATGTCGCGCCGGTTCTCGTATTTTTTCGAGTCCCTTCCGCCCGAATGAACCGTTACCGGATACTTCGCGAACTGGAAAATGTTGGAACCAAAGATAGTCAGACCCGTTTCGATCGAAGCCTGCATCGCGCCGATCGCCGTCATCACCGAGATGACGGAAAAGACCCCGATGGTGATACCGAGCATGGTGAGGGCGGAGCGCAGCTTGTTCGCGCCCACCGAGGTGAGGGCCATGGCTAGAATCTCACGAAAATTCATTTAGAAATCACAGGCAGAACGTGGACTTGCTTCTGCAGGTCCAGTTTGGTGACTATTCATAACGCAACGCCGTCGCCGGATCGAGACGCGACGCAGTCCATGCCGGCGCGATACCGGACGCCAGTCCGGTGAGGACGGAAACAATCATGCTCGCGACCACCAGCCCGGCCGAGAAGCTGATTGGAAAGGAGGGAAACGTTTTCGCCATTCCGAAGCACATCAAGTAGGCAAAGGTCAGGCCGATCAAGCCGCCGACCAGGCAGAGCGCGGTCGACTCGATCAAGAATTGCAGAAGAATGGTGCGCCGCCGCGCGCCCAGTGCTTTGCGCGTGCCGATCTCTTTCGTCCGCTCTTTCACGCTCACGAAAGTGATGTTCATGATCCCGATCGCGCCGACGAAGAGCGAGAGCCCGGTGATGAAAAGCCCCGCGACCGCGATCGTGGTTTTCACGCCGTCGAGCGTGCTTTTGAAAGCCTGCTGTTCGTTGATGCTAAAGTCGTCCTTCTTTTCTGGCGCAAGGGAACGGAGCCGGCGCACGATGCCGGTAAGCTCGTTGCGCGCATCCGCCATGTGTGTTTTGTCGCGCGCCTTTACCCGCACATCGGCTTCGCTTTTCGCGCTGAAGTATTTTTTGAAAGCCGGCAGTGGAATAACCACAATGGAATCGAGACTGAAAAGGCCGAGAAAGGTCCCCTGGCGCGCCAGCGTCCCGATGACTTTGAAGCTGTGGCCGTTGATCAGGATGCGTTTCTCGAGCGCGCTCCGGCCCGCAAAGAGCGCGTCGGCCACGTCGAAGCCGACAATGCAATCTTCCGCGCCGCCGCGCGACTCGATCTCATTGAAAAACCGGCCCTCGGCACATTCGAGTGTCGAGATGAGCGTGTACTCCGCCGTGGTCCCGAGGATGTAGACGTTATCGACGTTGTTTTCGCCGTACTTTGCGCTGCGGATGAGGCTCATCGTGGGGACGGCGACGATCAGGTTCGAGCGCGGCGTCGCCGCGATGGCGTGGTTAATCTTGTCGGCGTATTCGGTCAGGATTTTTTTGCGATCGCGATAGTTCCACCAGTCGTCCACCCGCGTCCAGGGCCGCTGCGAGACATACAGGACGTCGTCGCCGATGAACGACATGCTTTTGTCGAAGCCGGTCGAGATTCCGTTGATCGCGGTGCCCATCAAAGTCACCGCCACGATACCGATAATCACTCCGAGCGCGGTGAGCATCGAGCGTGTCTTGTTCGCGGCCATCTGCGCGGCGGCGATCTTCCAGCTTTCGCTTAACTCGTAAAGGAAGCGTTTCACGGCGGGTGCCTTCTTATGGACGCTTCCCTCGGGGAAGCACGGGTCCGGGCCTAATCTCCGGGACGAAAACCGATCTCGCGTCGCCCAGAGGCCGGCGTCTACAAAAGAGTTCATTTGCCTAACGATTAAAGGTTGGCCGCCGCCAGAGTGGGCGGGAGAACATTGAACGCGTCGCTCTCGACCACCCCGTCGCGAAGATGCACGCTGCGCCGCGCATGTCGGGCAATATCGGATTCGTGCGTCACCAGAATAACAGTGTTGCCCTTTTGATAAAGACTCTCGAACAGCGCCATGATTTCTTCGCCGGTTTTGGAATCGAGGTTGCCGGTTGGTTCGTCGGCCAGGATGATGGAGGGATTGTTGACGAGCGCGCGAGCGATCGCGACGCGCTGGCGCTGGCCGCCGGAAAGTTCGTTAGGCTTGTGCATCTGGCGATCGCCCAACCCGACGTCGATGAGCACCTGGGCGGCGCGTTCCGCGCGTTCCTCCGGGTCGACGCCCGCGTAGATGAGCGGCAGCTCCACGTTGCGCAGACTGGTGGAACGGGGCAGGAGATTGAAGGTTTGAAAGACAAAACCGATCTCGCGATTGCGGATCGCCGCCAGCTCGTCGCCATCCATTTCGGAGACATTCTTGCCGTTAAACTCATAACGGCCGGAGCTTGGGGTATCGAGGCAACCGAGCATGTTCATGAGGGTCGATTTGCCGCTGCCGCTCGGACCCATGACGGCGAGATATTCGTTGCGGTGGATTTGCAGATTCACCCCGCGCAAAGCGTGGATGGTCTCTTCGCCCATCACATATTCCTTCGTGATGTTCTCGATGTCGATGACGAGTGGGCCGGGCGAGCGCATGGTGTCGTTAGGCATCATCACTCATCGACCGCGGGAGGAGGAAAAACAGACAGGATTAACGGGATTAACTGGATAAAAGGCGATCGCAAGCGACACTCTCCGGCCCCTTCTTGAATCCTGTAAATCCGGTTAATCCTGTCTAAGACATACCCCGGCATCATCGACTCTTTACTTCGTCTCCGCCTTTTCGATTTCCACCTTTGCGCCATCTTTAAGCTTCCGGCTGATCGCGCTGTAACTGCCGGAGATGACTTCGTCGCCCGGCTTGATACCGCTTTTGATTTCTATGTTCGCGTCGTCTGCGATTCCGGTCGTGACTTCCACCGTTTTAGCGGTCCCACCGTTTTTTAAGAACACGACTTTCTTTAGCTTTTCGCGCTCTTCTTTGGCGGTTTGTTTGGCGAGGCGCTCGTTCTGGACTTCGGCATTGTTGTCGACCTTCTCTTTCGCATCGGCGCGCTCTTTATTTTTCTCGATCTCCTCCGGGCTGAGATTGCTGTCGCCGCTCCGGATGGTGACGCTCTGGATCGGCACCGCGACGACATCCTTGACTACCTGGGTTTGGATTTCGGAGGTGCAGCTAAGACCGGGACGAAGCCGCAGGTCCGGTTTATCGAGGCGGATTTTCACCTGAAAATTGGTCACTTCCTCCTGCGTTCCAGAACCGGAAGTGGTGCCGGTGTTGGCGATCTGTTCCACTTTGCCCGCGAAACTCCGAAGGCCATAGGCGTCGATCGAAATTTTCGCGGGATCGTTGAGTTTTATATTCACGACGTCGTTCTCGTTCACATCCACGACCGCCTGCATATGAGTGAGGTCGGCCACGCGCATCACTTCGGTGCCGGCAAATTGATTCGTCGCCACGACGCGCTCGCCGAGCTTGCTGTTGAGGACGGTGACGATGCCGTCGAGGGGCGAATAGATGGTCGTCTTTGAGAGTTGATCGCGCGCCTGGCTCGAGCTGGCCTTTGCGCCTTCGATGCTGTGCAGGCCGGATTGGTACATCGCCTTCGCGGAGTCATAGGCGCTCTGCGTCGTCACCATCTCGGTCTGTGAGATGAGGCGTTTGTGAAAAAGGTCCTCGGCTTGTTTGAAATCCTGCTCAGCTTTTTCTACAGACGCTTTTTGCTGGCCGCTGATCGCTTCCGCTGTACTGATCGCTGCCTGCTGCTGCTCGAGCAACGCCTTGTAAGAATCGGGCCGGATCTTCATGAGCAGGTCGCCCTTTTTTACTTCCTGGCCGTCGACTACCGGCAACTCTATGATCTCGCCGGCGACTTCCGGCGAAATTTTCACCTCGATTTCCGGCTGCACTTTTCCAGTGGCCGAGACCGTCTCGACGATCGTGCGGCGAGTCGCTTTCTCGGTCGTCACCGGGATCGGTTGCACGCGTTTGCTGCGGACCACCGCGCCGGCGATGATGAACAACAGGAGCCCGGCGATCCCAAGGAAAATGTAAAGTCTTCTCCGCGATTTTCGTTTGCGGCGAACCGCCGGCGGCGCTGCGGCAGGGAGGGTGGCGGGCTGATGCATCTGTCGGTCAATCTTCAGCAGAGGAATAGCGGCTCCTTAGACCTTTGCAATGGTTTTCCCGTTCACTCGCGGGCGTGTACGAATCTGCTCGATCGCCCAAACGGCATGCTCCGCAACCAATGCCTCAGCATCGCGCGCTGCGACTTCGAGCGCCGCCAGGTCGCCTTCCGAGCCGACGTTGCCAAGCGCGACGCAGACGTTGCGCAGGAGACCGCGCCGCTTGATCCGCTTGATCGGCGAACCGCGAAATATTTCTCGAAATTGTAGCTCATCGAGCGCCAGGTAATCGCGCAGTTGCATTTGTGTAAGCACGGGGCGCGCCGCGAAAGCGGTCTCGCGCGCGGTTTGGGCGAAGCGGTTCCACGGGCAGGCCTCGAGGCAATCGTCGCAGCCGTAAATGCGATCCCCCACGAGCGGCCGCAGCTCGAGCGGGATGCTTCCCTTCAGCTCGATCGTTAGGTAGGAAATGCAGCGGCGGGCATCGAGCCGATGCGGCGCGGTGATGGCGCCTGTCGGGCAGGCGTCGATGCAACGAGTGCAACTGCCGCAGTGCTCGGCTTGCGGTGAATCGGCTGGCAGATCGAGCGTGGTAAAAATTTCCGCGAGGAAGAACCAGGTCCCTAAGGTGCGATTGAGAAGCATCGTACTCTTGCCGTGCCAGCCGATGCCGGCCGCGGCCGCGAAGTCGCGCTCCAGCACCGGACCGGTATCAACGTAATGACGCTGCCGCCCGCCGGCGGTTTCGAGAAAATCGTTTAGCTGCTCCAACTTTCGCTCGATAACATCATGATAATCATCTCCCCAAGCATAGCGGGCGATGCGGCCTGGCCCGCCGCTCTCCGTCATCCGGTCGTCGATCTCTTTATTCCGCAATCCGCAATCCGCATTCCGCATTTCCGCCGATCCCTGCCAATAATTCATCGCCAGAACAATCACGGATCGCGCTCCGGCCAGCACCCGTTGCGGATCGTGCCGCTTCTCCGCCCCGCGCGCCATCCAGTCCATCTCCGCCGCTGCGCCGGCGTCGAGCCAGGCGCGAAACTCCTGCGCATGCGACGGCGCCTGGGCCGCCGCGACGCGGCAATCGTCGAACCCAATCTCCCGCGCGCGTTGCACCAGCGCCTGTTTCAAATCAGCGGGGGATTGATAATTCATCGCGTATCGCCTGCGCCACCTGCTCATGATTCAGCACCGAAGTATCGACCGTAAAATCGGCGGCCTTCCTGTAAAGATCCCGACGCTGCACAAGCAAGTCTGCGATCGTCTTAGCAGGGTCCGGGGTCTGCAGCAGCGGACGATTCTTCCGGCGGGAAAGTCGTTTCTGCAAAACATCGAGGTCTGCCGTCAACCAGCACACTCTTCCTAGCTCGCGCAGCCGCCGGATATTTTCCGGTCGCAACACAATGCCGCCTCCGGTCACGATCACTGAGTTTTGTGCGCCGTCCAATTTTTCTAAGGCACTGCTCTCCGCTTCGCGAAAGCTCTCTTCCCCTAGCTTCGCAAAGATAACCGTGATTGGCATTCCAAATTTTGCCGCCACCAGTTTGTCGATATCGAATCGCGGCCAGCCCAGCTCACGCGCCAATAAGCGGCCGACCGACGATTTGCCGCTGCCCATAAAGCCGATGAGAACGATCGAATGCCGCGGCGTAGTCACCCTGGAGTATGCGATCCGCGGACTATGTTGCCAAGGCTGCCGTAGCGCGTCACGACCAGTGCCTGTCACTCTTACAGCTTCAGAATCAACCTTACCTTCGTCGTTACGCATTTCGGCGCATCAGAGTAACCGAACCGCCGTAACCGCAATTCTGCCGCCGAAACAGATATCGACATCGGCCCCCGGCGTGCGGTCGCGCAGATTGTAATCGCCCGCATAGTAAAGACCGCTCTCCGCTTCGTGACGGTAATTAAGCGGCAACGGTTTCGGATCGAGTGGACACCAGACAACGTCCGGATCCGGTGCTCCGGCCGACAGTAGCGGCAGGTTGATGTTATAAAACAGACCGGGCTCAGCCAGCCTGGCCAAAAGGTCGCCAAGCACGGGGGTGATCCAGCGCGCCGCCCGCGGCCAGTCGAACTCGACCCCTGATTTTCGATAATGCGACAGAGCGATACCCGGCCAGCCATGCAGGACCGCCTCGCGAACTGCCGCCACGGTGCCCGAGTAATAGACATCGGCACCCAGGTTCGCGCCATGGTTGATACCGCTGAGAATCCACGTTGCTTCCGGGACCAAATGGAGCAGGCCGAGGCGGGTGCAATCGGCGGGCGTACCGTGAATGGCGAAACGGGTTTCGCCCCGCGGCTCGATCCGAACCCCTTCGTGCCAGGTGACCGCGTGACTCACGCCCGACTGCGGACCGGCGGGCGCCACAACGATCGGTTCACCTAGTGTGCGCGCCGCGCCCACCAGCGCTTCGAGGCCTGGCGCGTCGATCCCGTCATCATTAGTAACGAGAAACTTCATCCTGGTCGCACGCTAACTCACCCGGCGGAGCCGAGCCAGCGACGACCTAAGACAAGGTCTGGACACGCGGCAGCGCGCCCCGCTAAGTCTTCTTCTCGACGAAGGCTTTTAACCGGGCCAGCGCGTCGTCCCATTGCTGCGAGACTAGAGCGAGGTAATCCCTGGCTCGTTCCAGCGGTTCCGCATCGAGCTCGAAGACGCAGGCGCGGCCGATGGCTTCGGCCCGCACGAGGCCAACGCCTTCCAGGACGCGCAGATGTTTCGTGATGGCCTGCCGGGTGATGGGAGAGTCTGCGGCTAATTGCGAGATCGAGCAGGGTGCTCGCTCGCAGAGCCGGGCGAGAAGAGTTAGCCGGGTCTCATCGCCCAGCGCGGCAAAAACCGGCGCGTGGCGGCGCAACAGCGGTGCAGCCGTGAGAGCGCTACTTTGTTTCCCCGACATGGCGCGCGATCTTCTCCAGTTGCTCCGACCAACCCTCACTGTTCATCCGGAAAGACTCGGCGCGACGACTGGGCGGAAGTTTCAGGAAGCCCGATTCTGTGACAGTGAGCAAGGTTCCGCCAGTGATCTCCTTCAGGGCGAATTCGACAAGCGTGGGCGATTCATGTGCGTAGTCGACCTCCGCCTCGATGGCATAGGGATGCCAGGTGTAAGAGAAAAGATGCTCCGGCTCCATCCTCTGGACCACGACTTCCATTTGCACATGCTCGTAACCGGGATAGGTAATCTGACCGCGCGAGGTCTGCCCGGGAATAAACGGAGATTCCAGATGGACCCGGAACCATGCGGAGAATTCCCGGTAGTCAGTGAGTGCGCGCCAGACTCGCGAGCGGGGCGCCTTCAGTTCGATTTGTTTTTCAATCCGATCTTCATCAATATGCAATGTCATGGTTGCACGTTATGGTGGCTGCGGGAACAGGCAACCAAATAGTTGCATGTTTATTTGGCGTCCATTTTTTGATCTTGCGGGGCAACATTGCGCCGGTGGAAGGCGGGCATCGTGATCCCGCGCCGTTTCCTGCCCCCTGTTCTGCTGCTCATCGCGGCGCTCTGCTGGAGCCTCGGTGGCGTCCTCATCAAGTCGATCGTCTGGCCGCCGATGGCGATCGCCGGCGGCCGGAGCGCAATCGCCATCCCAATGATTTTGCTCTGCGTTGGGCGGCCGAGATTTACCTTTTCCCGGGCGCAGATAGGCGGTGCGCTCGGCTATGCCGGGACAGTCATCCTCTTTGTGTTTGTGACGCGGATGACGACCGCGGCGAACGCGATCTTCCTGCAATACACCGCCCCGATTTACGTGGCCCTCATCGGGCGTTGCTATCTGGGCGAGCGCGCCTCGCGGATTGACTGGGTGGTCATCACGGTGGCGCTCATCGGGATTGCGCTTTTCTTTCTGGACCGGCTAACTGTTACCGGGCTTTGGGGAAACATTATTGCCCTGGGGAGCGGCCTCGCTTTTGCCTCGGTCGCGCTTTTTTTGCGCAAGGAGAGGGCGGGCTCGCCGGTCGCAAGCATCGTGCTCGGCAACGTCATCGTCGCACTCGCCGGTTTCCCCTTCATGTTGCAGGCGCCGTCGTTAGGCGAGGGCAGCCTTTGGCGCCTGGTCCTGCTCGGCACGGTGCAGCTCGGGTTTCCGTATGTCTTATTTGCAACGGCGATAAAGCAGGTGACGGCACTCAAGGCCACATTGGTTCCATTGCTAGAGCCGGTGCTGAATCCCCTTTGGGTCATGCTCGCGCTTGGCGAACGGCCGGGCCCCTGGTCGATTGTCGGTGGACTGCTCGTGCTCGGCGCAGTCATGGTCCGGGGAGTGATAATCGCGAGAGCCCCGCCAGCGATGGCGAACCTAACGAATTAAGGCCGGTGGTTTATTACTTTGCGCGCGGCTCAATCCGTTGGGTGTCCTGGATGAAAACGGGCGCTTCGAGTAAGCGCACGCGTCTTGACACAGTCTACAATCGATCATAAAAAATGCTGTGCTCCAATACTGTTAATGACCCAGGAGGTTTCCGATGAAAAAATGGTTCTTCGATGCCGATTACATTCAGACCTGTAATTGCGACTACGGTTGCCCGTGCGAATTTTCCGCGCCGCCGACGATGGGGTTCTGTGAAGGGATCGGGGCATGGCGGATCGAGAAGGGTGAGTACGATGGGCTCTCGCTGGATGGGTTGGCCCTCGGGTTTGCTGCGAAGTGGCCGGGAGCAATTCACGAAGGCAACGGCACGGTGGCCTTGTTTGTGGAGGAGAAAGCTTCGACGAAACAACGCGAAGCGCTTTTGGCCATCGGCTCGGGCGAAGCCGGTGGACTTCCCTTCGAGATTCTTGCTACAACCTTCAGCACGCTGTTGGAGCCACAGTATGTCCCTTTCAACTTCAACATGGATGGGCTGCAAAGTTCGGCTCACCTTGGCGACAAAGCTCGTATGTCACTCGAGCCTATTAAGAATCCCGTGACAAAGGAACCGGAGCAGGTGGCCGTAAACCACGGCACGGGCTTCATTTTTCAAACGGCCGAATGCGCCTCAGCGCGGGAAGGCGCGGTCGATCTCGCCGAGATGAAGTTCTCATATCCCAATAAAGCGGGGTTCGTGGCGCGAATTCATTACGCTAACTAAGGCGGAATGAGTGCGCTCGCTTCGGTGCTGCGGCGCGACCGGTTGCTGGTCGGGTGTGCGCTGGCAATCGGTGCGGGAGTGGCGTGGTATCATCTTTTTTCCGAAGCGCAGCGCATGATGGTGAGCGGCATCTGCGAGGGGATGGCGATGAACATGAGCGCCCCGGATCTGGCGTCGTGGTCTTTGCTCTCGTTGGTTCCACTCTTTGTTATGTGGGCGGTGATGATGGTGGCCATGATGTTGCCGAGCGCCGCGCCTATGATTTTGACTTTCGCGGCGGTTACCCGAAACCGGCGGCAGCGGGAGCGGCCGTACGTTCCGGTCGCGGTTTTCGTGGCCGGCTATCTCGTCGTCTGGTGTCTTTTCAGCGCGATCGCGGCCTCGGCGCAATGGGCCCTGCATCGGGGCGCGGTGCTTTCTCCGAGCATGGCAAGCACCAGCGGACTTTTCGGGGCGTTCGCCTTGATGGCAGCCGGCGTGTTCCA
>JBBSGS010000013.1:0-21322 GCA_038253875.1 Chthoniobacterales bacterium | reverse complement strand
CCGCTGTAACGGATGAACGTCGCCTCGCTCGAAGTCACCTGCTTGGATCGCAGCCACTCCGCCGCGTAGTTCGCGAGCGACCGGAAACGAATCGCGCTGTCGCCGCTGAGCTGCCGGATTTCATTAAGAATCTTCCGCGCCTGCTCTTCGGGGAAGTTGTGCGCGACCGCTTTCCGCGCCGCGCTCTCCATCCGCAGACAAAACTCCATCGCCGCGCTCCGATCCTTCAGCTTCGTGGATTTGAAACATCTTTTCCCATTTGGCAGCTTGAAGGCGCAGTAAAAGAATGGAGATTTGCCGCGGGGATCTTTATGAATTGAAGCCATGAGCCATAACGTAAGTCATAACGGATCGGACGGTCAAGCATGTTTTAGATGGTCGATCTACGAGGGAGAATGGGATTTTCAGGAGCCGTGTTTGGAGTCGGGGGTTCAATTCCCTCTCCAGCCACTTTCCTCCGCATTCCCATGCTGCTCCGTGCTTCCGTGCTTGGCCTAACGATGAAACCATTTTTACAATTTTGTGCGCTCGGCGCAATGCTTTCGGCCTTGAGCGGCTGCGGCACCATGAGCGACCTGCTCACGTCGAACCTGCCGGAAAGGCATACTGGCCGCCCATCGATCGTGGTGAACTTGCGGGCGCAGGCAGCCTGGCTTTACCGCGGCAAGAACCGAACCGCCTCGTCCCGAATATCGAGCGGTCGTGAAGGGCATCGCACTCCGATTGGTCGCTTTCAGGTCATCCGCAAAGACGAAAATCATCGCTCCAGCCTCTATGGAGATTACGTTAATGACTCGGGCACGGTCGTGAGGGCCAACGTCGATAGCAGGCGCGACCGCAAACCGCCGCATTCACATTTCGTCGGCGCTCCGATGCCCTTCTTCGTCGAATTCTCGCCCGGCTACGGATTGCACCAGGGCTACCTGCCGGGCGAGCCCGCCTCGCACGGCTGTATCAGGATGCCCTATTGGAAAGCGCGCCAGTTTTACAACGCCGTCCACATCGGGACGCCGGTGGTGGTGGAACCCTAACTTCCGGCAACGGCTCGCCGATACACGAGGTCGGCGGCAACGACGTCTTCGATCGCCACGCCGACGGATTTGTAGAGGGTGATCTCCTCGTCGGTTTGGCGTCCCGGTTTCGTCCCCGCGACTGCCTCGCCGATCTCCGCGAATATTCTTCCGGCGGCAATGATGTCGCCGGATTCCTTCGTCGCCGCTTCGCGCGACTCGACGTAAATTCGCGCTTTGCGCAACACCTCGTCGTCCAGTTCACGCCAGTCTGGCCGGGTTGCGCCGACGGCGTTGATGTGTGCGCCGGGCGACAACCATTCTCCTCGCAAGATCGGGGTGGTCGCGGCGGTCGCGACCACGATCACATCCGCGCCACGCACCGCTTCCTCGGCCGAAGCGCTCGGCGCGACACCATGCTCTTTCGCAAACTCCGGCGCATGCCGCGGGCTCCAGACGCGCACCTCGCGAAAATGCCTAACGACTCGAAGCGCTTCGAGATGGCTCCGCGCCTGCACGCCCGAGCCGAGGATGGCCAGAACTTTCACCTCCCGCCGGGCGAGCAGATCGGTCGCGACGGCCGAGGCAGCCGCGGTCCGCATTTCTGTGATGAGACGCCCGTCCCTCGTCACGAGTGGCTCGCCGTTCTGGGGCCGGAAGAGTAAAATCATCGCGTGATGGGTCGGCGTCCCTTCATTGTTAGGGTAAAACGTGACCAGCTTGGCGCCGAGCGCGCGGCCATAGGCCGGCATCACGCCGAAGAATCCGCCGTGCTCCGCCACGGGTAAAACCAGGCGCATCGGTTGCTCGACCCGGCCCGCGGAGAGGTCGCGCAACGCCTCCGCCATCGCGGGAATTAGTTCCTCCATCCGCAAGAGCGAGCGGACCTTCGCTTCATCAAAAAACATTCGTTAGGCGCCTAGCGCGTGTCATACCTTTGGATGCACTCAATCCGGGGAGCGCGGGCGCCCCACCCGCCCGTAGCACGCGGCTCGCGGGACACCTCGCGCGCGGCATTCTCCCGGCGTACACCGCACCTCCCGGATGTTTTTCGCGAGGCACAAAAAACAGCGAGCGAAGCACCTGCGCTCCCCGGATGCCGGACCCAACTCACGCCCGCTCCTACATTGCGGAGCAGCGCTCTCCTTCCCTCCAATTCAGAAAATTGCATGACGCGCTCTAGAGATCGATCCGTTCGCAGAACTTTTTCAGATCCAGATTGCCGCCGGAGACGATGCAGACGATCGGCCCCTGGCCGGCCTTGCCGCTCAACGCCGCCGCCAGCGGCAGCGCGCCCGCGCCTTCGGCAATGACGCGCGCCTTTTCCGCCATCAGGCGCATCGCTCTTCGCGTTTCCTCCAAACTAACGACTAACGAGCCGTCGACTAGCGGCCGCATCCGTTCCCACATGCGCGGGAACACGCTCCGCCCGCCGGCGCCGTCGACAAAGGAATACTTCCAATCCTTGAATTCCTGCGGCGAGCCCGCGCCTAACGAAAGCGCCAGCGGCGCCGCCGTTTCCGGCTCCGCGCCCCAGACCCTGATCTCGGGCCGAAGCGCTTTGAGCGCGCTGCCGAGGCCGACGATCAATCCGCCGCCCCCGATGCTCGCGATGACCGCGGCGGTATCGGGTGCGTCTTCCAGAATCTCGAGGCCCATCGTTCCGTGGCCGGCGATGAAATTGTGATCGTCGAACGGATGGATCAGCGTCCCGTCGACGCCGGGGAAGGCGTGCTCTTCGAGCGCGCGCCACGCGACTTCGTGAGGCACGGGAATCAATTTCGCGCCGAGCGCGCGCATGCGTTCGATCTTTGCCGCGGGCGCGGTCTTGATCACGACCACACTGCAGGGCACGCCCGCTTGCCGCGCCGCATAGGCGACGCCCTGGCCCGCATTCCCAGCGCTGATGGTCCAGACGCCACGCATGCGGTCGGCTTCGGGCAACATTGCGACGGCGTTGGCGGCGCCGCGAAGTTTGTAGGCGTTGATCGGCTGGAGGTTCTCGAGCTTCAACCTGATGTCGGGAAACTCCGATCCCAATTCCAGCCTAACGAGCGGCGTGCGCAGGATTGTTCCTGCGATTCGCTGTTGTGCCGATTGTATTTCAGAAAGCGTGATCGGACGGACAGGTGGCAGCGTCATGTAGCCCTTTCAGGATGCGTGATGGCCAAGTTAAAGTTAGCGAGATGTCAAAGCCACTCTTCCTTTTCGCGCCCGGCGCGGGCGCGCCTTCTTCGCATTCCTGGATGCAGCGCTGGAAGAGTTATCTGGAAGAAATCGGAACCGTCGAAACGCTCGACTACCCCTACATGCGCGAAGGCCGGAGGCGTCCCGATCGGCTGCCGCAATTAATCGCTGCCCATCGGCAGGCGCTGGCCGACGCGCGCGCCAAAGCAGGCGCAAGTGCGCGCGCGTTTTTGATCGGCAAAAGCATGGGCGGGCGGATTGGCTGCCACGTCGCGCTCGAGGAGCAAGTTGCCGGTGTTATCTGTCTCGGTTATCCCCTGTGCGCGATGGGCGATCGCAGCAAACTGCGCGACGAAGTGTTGCGCGCGCTGACGGCGCCGATTTTGTTCGTCCAGGGTACGCGCGACGCGCTTTGTCCGCTCGAATTGCTCGAGGCGGTGCGGGTGGAGATGAAAGCGCCCAGCGCCCTGCACGTCGTGGAAGGCGGCGATCATTCGTTAGGTGTAATGAAGCGAGTGCTGCAGGCGGCGAGCGAGACGCAGCAGATCGTCGAGCGGCGCGCTCTGGCCGCCATTGCTGAGTTCATTAGGGCAAACAGCCACTGAGCGCGGGGTTGGCAGGGGAGCCGGACCGCTTATCTTTTTAGGCATGGCAACGGAAGTGGAAGCAATCAACGCCGAAGAATTGCGCGCCCGCGTGGGCGAATTGCGGAGGTTTCTTTGACCTGCCGCAGCTGCAGTCCCGCCTAACGGAACTGGAGACGCGGATGGCCGCCGCGGATTTCTGGTCGAACCGCGAACGCGCCCAGGGTGAAGTCGAAGAGGTCTCGCGCCTCCGCGGCTTGATCAATCCAATGGCCGAGCTGGAACGCGAGATGGAGGACTTCGGAGCGCTGCAAGAGTTGGCCGCCGAGGAGGCCGAGGGCCCCGCGCGCGCCACGGCGGAAAAAGAGATCGCGACCGAGCATGCGCGCATCGTTAGGCGGCTGGAGGAATTCGAGCTGCGGCAATTTCTTTCCGGCGAAAACGATCGCTCCAATGCGTTCCTCACGATCCATTCCGGCGCGGGCGGGACGGAGTCGTGCGACTGGGCGGATATGCTTCTGCGCATGTATCAACGCTGGATCGAGCGCAGCGGTTTCAAGGCGCAGACGATCGATATTCAGCAAGGCGAAGAGGTCGGGATCAAATCCATCACGCTGCTGGTGAGTGGCGAATACGCCTACGGCTATTTAAACACCGAGCGCGGGGTGCACCGGCTCGTACGCATTTCACCGTTCGATGCCAACAAGCGCCGGCACACCTCGTTCGCGAGCGTCGATGTCACGCCGGAAATAGCAGACTCCGCCCCGATCGAAGTGAACCCCGCCGATATCGAGCTCGACACTTTCCGCGCGGGCGGCAAAGGCGGGCAAAACGTGAACAAGGTGGAGACCGCGGTGCGGCTCGTGCACAAGCCGACCGGCATTGTCGTGGCCTGCCAGGCCGAGCGCAGCCAGGGGCGCAACCGGGAGCTGGCGATGAAGATGTTGAAGGCCAAACTCTACGAGATTGAGCAGGACAAGAAGCGCACGGAGATCGACCGGCTGTATGGCGAGAAGGGCGACGTGGCTTGGGGAAGTCAGATCCGCTCTTATGTTTTCCAACCCTATCAGATGGTGAAAGATCACCGGACCGGCGCGGAGACGAGCAACGTGCAGGCGGTCATGGATGGCGACATCGATCTTTTCATCCAGGCAAAGCTGCGCGGGCAAAAGGCCGGGAAGGAGGCTGTGGCTGCGACGCCCCCGTCGCAGTAAGTGCCGTGCGGCGCCTTCGCCGCAATAAAGTGCATCGCGCACGTAGTCGAAGGCGCGCCCGAGAACCTGGCGGCGAGGCGCCGCGACCACCTACTGCGGCGAGGGCGCCGCAGCCACGAGGCGGAACCGCGAATCAAACCGCCCGCGATTAAAGGCACGGCAGCAGGCGAGGCAGGCGGAGCTTCGTTGCAGCCGCCGGGTGCGCGGGAAATCGCGGCGGCAATTTGGGCAAACGTACATGTAGGGACGCGCGCGCCGGTGGATCGGGAAGGGGAGGGTATGACAGCGCGCTTCGCCCGCAATGCCGATGTCGGCACAAGCGCGCCGCCACTCCGCGCCGTGCGGCGCGATGCGGCGCCGTCCCGCGCGGAAGGAAGCGAGCAAATGCGCAAGCTCGTGGCGCAAAGTGCGATCGATTTCCACTTCACCGTGTGCGCAGAGCCGGCGATTCAGGAGGACGCGCGCGGAACGATATTCGGCGCGACCGGCCGCGCTGCGCAGCCGGGTCGACCATTCCACGCGGACATTTGCGGCCAGGGCCGCGGCGTCGTTTCGGCAGAGGAGCTCGACTGCGATCGCTTCCAGTATCGGATCGCGGCCTAACGAACGCTCTGCGACCGGTGCAGAAAGCGGAAATTCAAGCTGACCGGCGGCCGGTGGCGCCGGCGCGTGGAAGGCGACGCTCCGTCGTCGCGAGGTTGAAACACGCGATGACAGAGCATCGCGCTCCAGGTCGGGAAAATATCCGTTCCAGCTCACGCGGCCGAAGCATGCTGCGCGACCGGCGCCGGAGAGTGCCGCGCCCCGCGGCGGGCGAAGATGCGTTCGAGGGCCGCAACGGTCTCCGCAATTTCCGCGGCTGTTGTTTCCTTGCCTAACGAAAAACGGATGGCCGATGCTGCGCGCTCCGGCGACATGCCCATCGCCAGGAGGACGTGCGAGGCCACCACCGAACCGACCATGCAAGCCGAGCCACTGGAGGCGCAGATGCCCTCGAGATCGAGCGCCATCAAGAGCGTCTCCGCGGAATGACGCGGAAAGCTGACGTTGAGCGTGTTCCCGAGTCGCGCGGCGGCGGCCCCGTTCACCTTCGCCATGGGGAAAATCTTGCCGATGCCGGCCCAAAGTTCGTCGCGCAATTTGAATTCGTTAGGGCGATTTTCGGTGATGAATCGGGCCGCCGCCGCCATGCCCGCAATCGCCGCGACATTTTCCGTCCCCGGTCGGCGCTCGCCCTCGTGCGCTCCACCAAACTGGATGCGGTCGATCGGCAACCCCGCTCGAAGATAAAGAAAGCCGGCGCCTTTCGGACCATAAAATTTATGAGCCGCAAAGCTCGCGGCATCGATGCCGCCAAGATCATTTTCCAGTTTTCCAAACGACTGCACCATGTCGCTGTGCAGGAGCACGCCGCGATTCCGACAGCGCTCGGTGATCTCCGCCATCGGTTGAATCACGCCCGTCTCGTTATTCGCGGTCATGATCGAAACCAGGATCGTGTCGGGCCGAATTGCTTCAGCAAGCGCGTCGGGATCGATCAAGCCGTCGCGCGAAAGATCGAGCCAGGTGATTTGAAAACCTTCGCCCTTCTCCAAATGCTCCAGGGTGTGGAGCACAGCGTGATGCTCGGCGCGATTGCTGATCAGGTGCTTTCCGTTAGGCGCAAGATTCCGGGCGAGGCCGAGAAGGGCGAGATTGTTCGATTCCGTTCCGCCGCTCGTGAAGATGATTTCGTGCGACTTCACCCGCAGCAGAGCGGCGAGCTCATCGCGGGCGTTGTCGATCACGGCGCGGGTCTCGCGGCCGGCACGATGGACGCTCGAGGGATTGCCGAAATGGCGCGCGAAATAGGGCTGCATCGCCTCCCAGGCCGGCGCGCAGAGCGTCGTCGTCGCGTTGTAATCGAGATAAATCATTCTTCCAGCGGTTCGTTAGGTCGGGCCGCGGCGCGTGGCAATTTATGGACCACCTGCAGTTGATTCGCTTCGTAGGAAACGAGCGAATCGGGCGGCACGCTCTGGGTGAGGAATACATTGCCGCCGATCGTGCTGCGCGCGCCGATCACGGTCTCCCCGCCGAGTACGGTCGAGTTAGGATAGATCGTGACTCCGTCTTCCACTCGCGGGTGGCGCTGCCCCCCTTTTTTGATGTGACCTTTTTCGTCCTTTTGAAAACTGCGCGCGCCTAACGTCACCCCGTGATAAAGCTTGACCCTCGCGCCGATCACGCAGGTCTCGCCAATGACCACGCCGGTGCCGTGATCGATGAAGAAATGGCTGCCAATTTGCGCCCCCGGATGGATGTCGATACCGGTGCGGCCGTGTGCCCACTCCGTCATCATCCGCGGGATGAGCGGCAGATTCGCGTGATAGAGAATGTGGGCGAGACGTTGGATGGCGATCGCTTCGAGCGAGGGGTAGGCGAGGATCACTTCCTCGAAACTGCTCGCTGCCGGATCGCCTTCGTAGGCGGCATCGAGGTCGGACCAGAGGGTCTCGCGCACGCTCGCGAGTTGGGCGAAGAAATCGGTCAGAATGCGTTCGGCATCGGCTTCGATCGATCCGCCCGCATTCGGCCGCCGGGCGAGGCTTTTCACCATCTCGGGATGAAGTCGCGAGCGGAGCGAGCGGATGCGAATGCGCGTGACGTCCGGCAGATCGCCTGGATCGGTCAGCGGCGCGCCGTGAAAGCCAGGGAAGAGCAGGCTGAGCAAATCGACGCAGGCCGCGTCGATCGCCGGCCGCGAAGGAAGAGCGGCGGCGGCCGCGAGGTAATTGATCCCGCCGCCAACGCTGTAGGTGTGCAGGAGCGCCTCCGCCGGGTCGTTAGGCAGTTTGTCCATTCGCGGAAATATCGGGCAGGAGAGCAGACAAGGGAAACTCAAAAGGTCGCGGCGCGCGCGGCGGTCTGCTGGAGCGCGCTCTCTTTCAGCGCGAGTCTCGCGACGACTGGGCGTCGCGCTCCAGGGCTGGCGCTGAGTGACGAGCGCTCTCTCGTGCCGATCATCAACGCGGACTATTAGGCCGTCGCCTCTTACCTCGACCAACCGCTTGCGTGTGCGCTTTGGCCCCCGAGAAATTGCAATGCCCCTCGCTGCCGTTAGTCTGTTTTTGCTACACATGAGTTCTTTCGCTGTCCATCCGCTTGACCCTAACGAAATTGCCGCTCTCCTCCACGGCGCGCATTCGGATCCTTTCCACATCCTCGGTCCGCACCGCGCGGGCGAGGATCTCGTCATCCGTGTTTTTCGACCGGAGGCGAAGGAAATCGAGATCGCTTCGGCGACTGATCGGACGCAAATTTTTCCCGCCGAACGTCTGCACATCGAAGGTCTCTATCAAGCGACCATCCCGAAGGAGACGCGGGCGTTTTCCTATTTCGTAAAGGTGACCGCTTTCGACGGCTCAGAGCAGACGCTGCGCGATCCCTACAGCTACGGACCGATCATGGGTGAGATCGATTTGCACCTCTTCGCGGAAGGGACCGACAAACGGCTTTACGAAAAATTCGGTGCGCAACTGCGCGAGATCGGCGGCGAGCGCGGGGTTTATTTTGCGGTATGGGCGCCGAATGCAGCAAGGGTTAGCGTGGTCGGCGATTTCAACGGCTGGGACGGTCGGGTGCACCCGATGCGCAAGCTACTCGGGAGCGGTGTCTGGGAGATTTTCATCCCCGGTGTGGCGGAGGGTGCGCATTATAAATTCGAGATCAAGACACAAACGGGCGCCCTGCTTTTGAAGAGCGATCCGTTCGGGTTCTTCAGTCAGCATGGCGTGGAGACTTCGTCGATGGTTTACGACCTCAAGCGTTATCAATGGAGCGATGAGGCCTGGATGACCGAGCGTCCAAAGCGGCAATGGCATCGGAGCGCGATCAGTATTTACGAGGTGCATCTCGGGTCCTGGCGGCGGGTGGCCGACGAGCGGAACCGCCCACTCAGCTATCTCGAATTTGCGGAGACGCTGCTCCCTTATGTCCTCGAAATGGGCTTCACTCACATCGAGCTAATGCCGATCGCCGAGCATCCGTTTGAGGGCTCCTGGGGTTATCAGGTGACCAACTATTACGCGCCGACGAGCCGCTTCGGGACGCCGGACGAGCTGCGCCATTTCATCGACGCATGCCATCGCGCGGATGTCGGCGTGATCATGGATTGGGTGCCCGCGCATTTCCCGAAGGACGCCCACGGTCTCGCCGAATTCGACGGCACGGATCTATACGAACATGCCGACCCGCGCCAGGGCGAACACCAGGATTGGGGGACCTTGATTTTCAACTTTGGACGTAACGAGGTCCGTAACTTCCTTACCGCAAACGCACTATTCTGGCTCGATCAATACCATATCGATGGTCTGCGCGTTGATGCCGTTGCCTCCATGCTCTACCTCGATTACTCACGTCAACCGGGCCAATGGATCCCGAATAAGTTCGGCGGCCGCGAAAATTTGGACGCCGTCCAGTTCCTGAAGAAGACGAACGAACTTTGCTACGAATGTTTTCCCGGAGTGATGACGATCGCCGAGGAATCGACTGCCTGGCCCGGCGTCTCACGGCCGACGCATCTCGGCGGGCTCGGCTTCGGCTTTAAGTGGAACATGGGCTGGATGCACGACTTTCTGCATTACATGGCGCTCGATCCGATCTACCGGCGCTTCCACCAAAACAGCGTCACCTTCTCGATCATGTATGCCTTTCAGGAGCATTTCGTTCTCGTCCTCAGCCACGACGAAGTGGTCCACGGCAAAGGTTCGCTGATTAATAAAATGCCCGGCGACGAATGGCAAAAGTTTGCCAACCTGCGGCTCTTTTACGCGTGGATGTTCGCGCATCCGGGGAAGAAGCTTCTCTTCATGGGTGGCGAGTTCGGCCAATTCCGCGAGTGGAATCACGACCGCGAACTCGATTGGGACCTGACGAACGCACCGCGCCACGACGGCCTCCGCCGTCTCGTGCAGCATCTCAATCACGTCTATCGCCAGGAACCCGCGCTCTGGGATCAGGACGACACCTACGAAAGCTTCGAGTGGATCGACTTCCACGACGCAGACAATTGCGTGGTCGCGTTTCTGCGCCGCTCGCAGGAGGGCGAGCTGCTTGTCTTCGTGGTCAACGCGACGCCGATTGTGCGCTACAACTATCGGCTGGGCGTGCCAGGCGATGGTTTCTATCGCGAGATCATCAACACCGACGCCGAGACCTACGGCGGCAGCAACGTCGGTAATCTCGGCGGGCTCGAAGCCGCGGCGGTCGACTGGCAGGGCCGGACGCATTCCCTCGTCGTCAATCTTCCGCCGCTAGCGGTGATCGGGTTCAAACGCGAGGCGAGTGTAGCGATTGGAAATAACAGAGAGCCATAAGCAAAGCGCCGTAGGCGCGGCAGGTCTATAGATTACCCCGATCTCTGCAAGCCAAGCTCCGGAGAAGCGGCACGTGACTCCCTTAACTCGACATGCCGCTCCAACCGGAGCTTGTTTTTCTTGTTGGCGGCGTTCTATAAACATGGCGCTCCTCTGGAGCTTTTGCGCGCTTATGTTGGGAGGGACAGAGCAACGGCCCTGTAGCAGAAGAGACTGGACGCGCGGAAGCGCGTCCCTCCGGTGGGACGCTTCCGCATGTCCAGGAGAACGGGAGGCGCGCCCGAATCATACCTTGGTCTTACACCGCACCAGGGCGTGACACTGGATTTTGATCCGGCAGGGCGACGCGCTTCCACGTATCTCGGACGTGCGGAAGCATCTCCCTCAGAGACTAACGAGAGATTTTTTTATTATGCTTGACGCTTTTGGCCGTTTTCAAATAGCCTCCGTCAAACGTCAATAAAACCCATGAACAAAAAACCCTCTGCCTTCACATTAATCGAACTCCTTGTCGTGATCACAATTATCGCGATTTTGGCCAGCATCGCCCTGCCGGTCTTCAACGGTGTCACCGAGCGGGCCAACCAAACCAAGGATCTCTCCAACGGCAAACAAATCGGATTGGCCTTGAAATTGTTCGCGACCGATAACAACGGAGCCTTCCCGTCCAAGAAGCCCGACGTCGACTATAATTCGGCGGCTGCCACCTTACCGACAGTCTCGAACGATGCCTTCTGGTGGCTTTATCCGAACTACTTGCAGAGTGAGGACATCTTCGTGGTGGCAGGTTCGAAATGGACGCCCGCCAGTCCCGACAATAAGATCGATGCCGCTGGCTCGGGAACTCGCACTGACACTCTGAAAGCGGGAGAAAACAACTATGCCTACATCGCTGGCCTGACGGACACCGCCAATGCGGCGTTCCCTTTGCTGGCTGACGGGTTTACCGCCACTATACCGAAGTACGACACTAACAAAAGTAACGTTGGCGGAGTCTGGTCGGCCAAGAAGGCGATTGTCATCTTTTGCGACGCGAGCGGCCAGATCATGAAAGTCGATGCCACTTCGAAAACGGTAAACAGGCCGGGAATCACCCCCGTGGTGAGCCTCTTTGCCGCCGGCACGGATTGGCTCGACGCGACGAACAATCCCGTCCTCAACCCCCAATAAGCGACGTCGCCTAACTAACCGTCGATTCAAACTCACCATCGCGGACGCGGGTCTTGATCCGCGTCCGCGTTTTGGCTTCTGCGACGCGACGAATCACCCTGCCTTGGGCGTCGCGAGTGATGCTGTAGCCGCGGTCGAGCGTCGCTCCTGGACCGAGGATGCGCAGCATCCCCGTAGTCCGGTCCCAATGCTGGCGCGCCTTCGTTAGGCTATGTCTCGCACATTCGCGGAGACGGCGGCGCGTCTCTTGCAACTGTTGACGTCTCGCGGCCAGCTCGCGGGATGGATTGCGGGCTTTTAACGCGAGCAGTGCGCTCGTTAGGCGCGTGCCCGCCGTCGTGCAGCGGCGCTCGGCGATACTGCGAAGCGCCTCCTTCCCAAGGTCGAGTTGCTGCTGCGCATCGCGCAGCCGTTGCCGCAGCTCGCGCGAGAGCGCTTTCTCGGAGAGCGCACGAAGGCGGTTGCGCACCTGCGCAGAAAAATTGCGCCAGCATTTTTCGACGCAATTTTGCAGCTCGCGCACCCGGTGTTCCAGCTCGCGCACGTCGGGCACGATCAATTCCGCCGCCGCGCTCGGGGTCGGCGCACGCAGGTCGGCCACAAAATCGGCAATCGTGAAATCGACCTCATGGCCGACAGCCGAAACCACTGGAATCGTCGAATGGTAAATTGCGCGCGCCACCACCTCTTCGTTGAACTCCCACAAGTCCTCGATACTGCCGCCTCCGCGCGCCACGACGAGCACGTCGAGCGGCTCCCAAGCATCGTTAGGCGCGCTCAACTCGCGGATCGCTACGGCAATTTCGAGAGCGGCGCCGATGCCCTGCACGCGCACGGGGCTGATCAGCACCTCTACTCCGGGCGCGCGACGCCGAAGAACGTTGAGGATGTCTTGAATCACTGCGCCCCCCGGCGAAGTGATCACGCCGATGCGTCGCGGAAATTTCGGCAGCGCCCGTTTGCGCGCCGAGGCAAACAGCCCTTCAGCTTCAAGTTTGCGCTTGAGCGCTTCGAATTTTGCTTGGAGCAAACCAAACCCGCGGCTCTGCAAAATTTGCACGTTGAGCTGATATTGCCCGCGCGCCTCGAAGACGGTCACTTGGCCGTAAGCCTGGACCTGCAGACCATCGGTCAGCCGGGTGGGGAAGGGCGGGATCGTGTCGCGGAAAATGACGCAGTTGATCGCGGCGCGCTGGTCCTTCAGGGTGAAATATTGATGCCCGGAGGGAAGCTGTTTGTAGTTGGAAATTTCTCCCTGCACCCAGACGGCGCCGAAGCGTGTCTCGAGAAGCGCGCGAATGGAGCGAGTCAGCTCCGCGACGGTGAGCACCTTCGCGACGTTGGGGAAAAGATCGGGTCCAGAGTTCATGAGCGGCGTTGCGCAAATTTCCGGGGAGCGCGTGGGCCTCGCACGCCGGTTTTGGCGCCTCGCCGAAACGAACCTTGGAGCGCTTCGCTCGCAGTGGAAGGGGAGAAAAAAATTCGCGAGGGCGGGGCGCCATCGCCAGCGTGCGAGGCGCACGCGCTCCCCAGAGTTCTCGCGCCACCCATTTGTGTCTAGCCAAACAGCTCGCTCTGCGGGCCCGCCGGCACCTTCAGCCCGAGTTTTCGGTAGGCGTTAGGCATGGCCACGCGACCTTGCGCAGTCCGCTTGATATAGCCTTCCATGATCAGATACGGCTCGTTCACTTCCTCGAGCGTGCCCGCCTCCTCGCCAACCGCAACTGCAAGTGAACTCAACCCCACCGGCCCGCCGTTGAACTTATAAATCAGTGTTTCGATAATCCGCTTATCCCATTGATCGAAGCCGTCGCGATCGATTTCCAGCATCGTTAGGGCGCGGTGCGCGAGGTCCGCCGTGATGCGCCCCTCGGCTTTCACTTGCACGTAATCGCGCACCCAGCGCAGGAGATTGTTCGCCGTTCGCGGCGTGCCGCGCGTGCGCGTCGCGATCTCGGCGGCACCGGCCGCATCGATCTCCACGTTCAACAAGCCGGCGCTACGCCTGATGATTTTCTGCATTTCCTCCGCGCTGTAGTAGTCGAGCCGCGCGGTCATTCCAAAACGCGAACGCAACGGCGCGCTCAACATGCCGGAGCGCGTCGTGGCGCCGATGAGCGTGAACTTCGGCAAACGCAATTGCAGGCTCCGCGCCTGCGGCCCCTGGTCGATGATGATGTCGAGTTTGTAGTCCTCCATCGCCGGATAGAGATATTCCTCGATCGTCGGCTGGAGCCGGTGGATCTCATCGATGAAGAGGACGTCGCCCTTTTCCAGACTGGTGAGCAGACCAGCAAGCTCGCCTGCCTTTTCGATCACCGGGCCGCTGGTGTTTTTGATATTCACACTCATCGCGTTCGCGATGATGTGGGCGAGGGTCGTTTTTCCCAAACCCGGAGGGCCGCTGAGTAGGATGTGTTCGAGGACATCGCCCCGTTTCTTCGCGGCCTCGACCAGCACCGCGATTCGTTCACAGACTTTCTCCTGGCCGGTGAACTCGCTGAACATCGGCGGCCGCAGCGAAATCTCGAACGCCGGATCAGACGGAGGCGGAACAACAGCAGCCATGCGGAGAAATTGGACAGGATTTACTGGATTAACAGGATGAAGAATTCTGAGCTTCGCATGCGAGGCCGGACTGGTGAACTGTATCGAATGTTTCGCGAGGGTAATCTGGAGCGCGCTGCTCTGTCAGCGCCAGCATCGTCGCGACAATAGAGCGTCGCGTTCCACTCACGCTTTCGCTCATACAGCTCGCTAGCCTCGAAAAAATCCTGTTAATCCTGTCCGATTCTTAATCGAGATTTTTCGTCAGCACTAATTCCGTCCCGCGACTGCGCAGCACGTAGTCGACTTGATCGAAGGCGTTGCGGATCAGGTGCAGGCCGTGGCCGCCAGGCTTGATCAAATCGGCCGGCCGGCTTTTCATGGCGATCGGTTCGGCTTGCTTCCCATAATCCCGCAGGCGGACGCAAACACAATCGTTCCGTCCTTCGAGCGAGAGCGAGATCAGTTGATCGTCGCGCAAATGATAGGCGTAGCGAATGATGTTTGTGCAGGCCTCGTCGACGCCCAGGACCATGAGCGTGCGTTGCCGGTCGGAGAAGGGAAAGTTCGCGAGGAAATTGCGGACATAATTTCGCATCAAGGCGAGATTGCCCGTGTGGCTGGAGAACTCGATTTTCTTCCTGGTTTTCTTCATCGGCGGGGAGGCGCCTAACAAGTGAATGTGCCGTTCCGTGACAAACTGGCGGCTTTAAGACAGAGCCGCAACGGAATTTCGCAATGGGTGCGATCTATTGACGCCTCCCTCTGGGAGGCGCGGGCCTGTGCGTCGCTCGCTGGAAAGCCTAACGAATGGCGAACGCCAGGACCCGCGCTTTGCAGAGCGAAGCCTCTACAGGCTTGTGCGACCGAAGAGAACATTCCAGGGTTGGCAACTGCCTCGCGGCGTGCACTATTTTCGCATGTCGAAATTGCTGCTTGGGTTCCTTCTTTTGGCGACACCGGCCTTCGCGCAGGAGCGGGCGACCGCCTATCAGGCGTTGCGCACCGTCGGCACGCAACTCAATCGCGACTATGTCAACCACGTCATCACGGTCACCGGAATGGACGGTGACCCGCAACCCGCGACATGGAAGATTTTGCTCGACGATCCGAAAGCGCGTGGTGGCGTGCGCGAGGTGGAGGTCGGCAATGGGCGGATCGTTTCCGAGCGTACGCCTCTGCGCGCGGCGGTCGAAGGGTCGTTAGGCCCAGTCATCGATACGGCGAAGTTGAACCTCGATTCGAGCGGCGCCTACACGGTGGCGCAGCAGACGGCCGCCAGTTCGCACGTTAATTTCACGGTCGCCGACTACACCCTCCGGGTCGACGATCACGGTAATCCGATCTGGCAGGTCGCGCTTCGGCGCGAGGGGGGCGAGCCGGCCGGCACCATTTCCGTTGGCACGAACCACGGCACGGTCACGCGCACGGAGGGACTTTTCAGCGGCGGCGATCGCACCCCCGCAGCCGATGAACAGCCCGACGAACCGCAGCCGGAAGATGCGGACGACGGCGACGACGACGGCGACACCAACGTGGTCAAGCTGCGCATCAAGCGCGCATTTCATCAGGCGCGCGACGACGTGAAACGCAGCTTCTATAAAGTGCGTCGCTCGTTCGTCGATTTCTTTGAAGACAAGTGATCGCCTTTCCCCGCGAGAGATATCGGAACAAAGCGCTTGCACCTACACTTTTACCTGCATTTACACTCTCTTGTTCGGACGCAGAAAGTGGTGCAAGTGTAAGTGAATGTGTAAGTGCAGAAGGAATGCGACAACCAGAGCAGTCTTGCAATCTCCTGGGGGGCACCCGAAAATAGCGCGATGAAACCCGAACCTCCCGCTCAAGCGGCCTGGGCGGACGTGCGTCACGGCTGGCAGCAGCTCTATGGCGGCTTCGACGAGTTGGGGATCAGTCTGGAGTGGCACGATTTCAAAACCAGTCAGCCGCTCGATTGGGGCGAAAGCTTCCGGCCGCGCAGCGTCGAATTTTGTCTTAACCTTGACGGGCGCGGTGCGATTGGCCGCAGTCGTGACGCGCAGCTCGCTTATCTTCCGAGCAGCTCCGGCTACTACGCAATCGGAGATGAGCCGTTGCGCGCGACGCGGCAAGCGCACGATCGGCATCGCTTCGTCACGCTGGAGTTTTCGAGAAAGCATTTGCAAGCGCAGCTCGCCGCTTCGGAAGGGGAACTGACACCGGCCATGCGCGAGATCGTTTTCCCGACGCGGGAGCAGAGCATTGTGTCACAGCCGCAGCCGATGTCGGCCGAACAACGCGCCATTGTCGCCAGTCTCGCCGAGCCGCCCGTGCCAAAAGCGGCGCGGATTCTCTGGTATCAGAGCAAGGCGATCGAGTTGATGGCCCATTTTCTCTTCGAGCCGAAAGATCCGGAAATGTTTTGCATGCGCCAAAAGAGAGTGGCGCGCGACCGGGTCGTGCGGACGCAGGAACTGCTCGTGCGCGATCTCGCGAATCCGCCCTCGCTCGAACTCCTCGGTCGGGAAGTGGGCTGCAGCCCGTTTTATCTCAGCCGAATTTTTTCGCGGGAAGTGGGCCTAACGATTCCACAATTTCTGCGCAACGCCCGCATGGAGCGCGCTGCGGAGTTGCTCCGCAGCGGCCGTTATAATGTGACCGAGGCGGCGACAGAAGTCGGCTATTCGAGCCTGAGTCATTTCAGTAAAGCCTTTTGCGAAACGATCGGTTGTTGTCCGGTCCTCTATCCGGCAGCGAAGCATATCGTGCTCGATCGTTAGGCCGAAATGAGTGCCGCGGCCGTTAGCGCCGGAGACAAACGCTCCGGCCTTTTTCTTTTGCCCACCGCGACCCTTTGGCAGCGCGAGATCGTGCGTTTCTATCGCCAGCGCAACCGCATCATCGGCGCTCTTCTCTCGCCGCTGGTTTTCTGGTTCGTCATCGGCTCGGGGATCGGCGCCTCTTTCCGGGTCGGGGCCGCGCCTAACGGAATGCGTTACCTCGAATATTTTTATCCGGGCACGCTCATTCTCATCATGCTTTTCACCGCCATCTTCTCGACCATCTCGATCATCGAAGATCGGCGCGAAGGTTTTCTCCAGTCGGTCCTGGTGGCGCCGATTTCGCCCGGCAGCATCGTCTGTGGCAAGATTCTTGGCGGCACCACGCTCGCGCTTTTGCAGGGCCTCATCTTTCTTCTTCTCGCGCCCTTGATCGGCATCCAGATCACGCCGGCCCGAATTCTGGTTTGCCTCGGCACTCTCTTGGTCGTTGGCTTTGGCCTAACGGGTCTCGGCTTTCTTGTCGCCTGGCCGATGGAATCGACCCAGGGGTTTCACGCGATCATGAATGTTTTTCTGATTCCGCTCTGGCTCATGTCGGGCGCGCTTTTTCCCGCGACCAATCCGCATACCTGGATCTTCTGGGCGATCCGTTTGAACCCCGTCACTTACGGAGTCGCCGCCGTGAGGCGCGCCCTTTACGCGGGCGATCCCGGGGTGCTGCACCTCCCCAGCTTTGCCCTGTCGCTCGGTGTCTCGCTGGCTTTCGGGCTCGTTATGTACGCGGCCGCCTATCTCCTCGTGGAGAGAAAGTCCTCATGAAAATCACCCGCGCACTTCTCTCCGTTTCCGACAAATCGGGCATTGTCGATTTCGCCCGCGCGCTCGCCGAACAAGGCGTCGAAATTATTTCCACCGGCGGCACCGCGACCCTGTTGCGGCAGGAAGGAATCAAGACGCGCGACATTTCCAGTTTCACCGGGTTTCCCGAAATGCTCGAAGGGCGGGTGAAAACGCTGCATCCAAAAGTGCATGGCGGTCTGCTCTACCTCCGCGGCAACAAGGAACACGAAGCGACCGCCGAAGAACATGGCATCGAGCCGATCGATCTCGTGGTGGTGAATCTGTATCCATTCGAAGCGACCATCGCAAAACCGGGGGTAAAACTCGCCGAAGCGATCGAGCAGATCGACATCGGCGGGCCTTCAATGCTGCGCAGCGCTTCGAAAAATTACCAGTCGCTCACGGTCGTGGTCGATCCCGCCGACTACCAGACCGTGCTCGACGAGATGCGCGATCGCGCGGGCGAAACCACGTTGAAACTTCGCGAGCGCCTCGCGATCAAGGCCTTCATCACAACCTCGGATTACGATCGCGCGATCGCGACGTTCTTGAACGAGAACCAGGCAACCGAGACGTCATTTTCGGTCTCGCTGCCACTCGTTAGTCGCCTCCGTTACGGGGAGAATCCGCATCAGACCGCGTCGCTCTACGGCAGGTTCGCGGAGCATTTCGAAAAACTTCACGGCAAAGAACTGTCGTTTAACAACCTGCTCGACATCACCGCGGCCGCCGATCTCATCGACGAATTTGCCGAACCCACCGTGGCCATTTTAAAACACACCAACCCGTGTGGCGTAGGGAGCGATCCGGACCTGCGCGAGGCCTGGATGAAGGCGTTCTCGACGGACAAGCAAGCGCCCTTCGGCGGCATCATCATTTGCAATCGCCCGCTCGATCTGCCGGTGGCAAAAGCGATCAGCGAGATTTTCAGCGAAGTCATCATCGCGCCGGAATTCGCGAGCGACGCGCGCGCCTTGCTCCAGAAAAAAAAGAACCTCCGCCTCATGCGCGCGCTTCCGTTCACCGTGCCTAACGAAAAGCCGGAAATGGATATACGCTCCGTGCGCGGTGGGATGCTCGTGCAACAGAAGGACGCCGCCGAGATCGGCGAGATCGAGACCAAAGTTGTGACCCGGCGTCCACCGACGCGTCAGGAGACTGCGGCCATGCTTTTCGGCTGGCGCGTGGCGAAGCACGTAAAGTCGAATGCGATTGTTTACGCGGGTCCGGATCGAACGTTAGGCATCGGCGCCGGGCAGATGTCGCGGGTGGACGCATCACGTATCGCCGTCTGGAAAGCGCAGGAGGCCGGGCTCTCGCTGAAGGGCAGCGCGGTCGCGAGCGACGCTTTTTTTCCGTTCTCCGACGGACTGACCGCGGCCGCCGATGCCGGCGCCACGTCGGCAATTCAGCCGGGCGGTTCGGTGCGCGACAACGAGGTGATCGCCGCCGCCAACGAGCGCGACGTCGCGATGGTCTTCACCGGCGTCCGGCATTTCCGGCACTAGTCCACCGTCCTTGAACCGAGACTGCCGAGCGTGAGCGGGAGACTGGACGCACGGAAGCGCGTCCCTCCGGAGGGACATGTTTCCGCATGTCCAGGCTCTGCCGCAGCGGTCTCGTTCCTTCTGATGCACTTCCAATAGTTCGTAGGACGTTCAGGGGCTGGAGCGCTCCGCTCTATCGGAGCGAGTTTGAAACACGCGATGACAGAGCATCGCGCTCCAGGCCTTGCCTAACGAGGAATCGCTCCGCGCTCGCGTAGCCGCCAGACCGCGATCGCGGCAACAGCGACGCAGACGATTCCCGCGACCGCTTCGAAAAACAGCATGCCCGCGCTGCCAAAGCGATCGTGCGACCAGCCATCGAGTGCCGTGACATAGATGACCGGAAGATTACCGAAGGAAGAGAGCAGCGCGTATTTGGTCGAGGCCGCGCCGCGCCCGATCGCGAAGAGGACAAGCGCGGAGAAGGCCGCGTAGGCGACCCCGCCAACGAAGGCATAGAAAAGGACGCCGGTTGAGAACGCTACCGAGGTGCGAGCGGCGATTGCCATCGCCGCGGCCACCACTGCGAGGAAGATGCCCGAGCCGAAATAGGCCCACCATCGCCCTGCGCGATCCGTCAACCAACCACCGGCGATGCAGCCGACGGCGGCGACGATGCCGTTCAAAATTCCCGTGACCAGGGCGACAGTGTTGGCGCCTGCGTGCCAGTCCGGGGCGACGGCCGACCACAGATTGTTCATCGCTCCGGAACCAATCGGCGATGTGACCAGGAGAATCGTGAGCAAACCGATGGGCGTGCGCAGGAGATCGAGCAGATCGCGCCCCATCAGTCGAAGACGATGACCAATGCTCTCGCCCTCCACTGGCCGCACATCGGGGACGAAGCGCAACGCGAGTCCGCCGATCAACATCGCCAGAGCGAGGGTGCCGCTGGCGGAAAAAAACGAGAAATGGCTCGCCATCCAAACGCCGACGCCCCCGCCAATTCCGGTGCCTCCGAGATTACCGGCCTGATACCATCCGGCCGCACGCCCTTTCTGTTCCTCCGGCACGGTATGGGCGATGAAGCCACCCACCGGCACGACCACGAGGTTGGCGCCGATCTGCGACACAAAAGCGACCACAGTTAGAAGCACTGTCGCTTCCGGTCGCAGCGGCATGAGGCCCAACCCGAGCAGCGTCGCGACACAGGCGCCCAAGCCCAGCCAATACCAGCGCCGCAAACTCAGAGTTAGATCCACCACCGGCGCACTGGCGAATCGCCAGAGATTGGCCGATAAACCAAGCGCTACCACGGACGCCGCAGCTGCGACCGAGAATCCGGCGTGCACCAGCGCAAAGGGAAGGGTGATGCTGACGAATCCGTTGCTGATCCCATAGGGCAGGAGCAAAAAGAAATAGGTGACCGGATCCGACGAGCGATCATCACGCATGAAGCAAGAGCATGGCGAAGCGCAACACCCGGGTCAGCAGGAATCTTTCGATGTAGACGCTTCCCTCTGGGAAGCGCGGGAGTGACTTGCTGGTTGAGAAAATGTCACTGTGAAGCCAGCCCCAAGGCTGTGCTTCGCAGAGCGCCGTATTCGATGCGACGCAACGGCCGGGCTCTTGCAAGATCCACAACTCAGGGAGCGCGGCGGCGATTTGAGAGAGCACCCTGCACGACCAATCCTAGAATCGTTAGGCCAATAAAAAGAATCGTGCTGCCGCTCGGTGGAAGGTGAACATTGCTCGCAATCAGCTCGGCGCCGGCGAGGGAGGAAAAGAGGATGAGGGCCAGGCCAAAAAGCGCCAGCAGAAGCAGCGCTCCGATGATTCCGCCAATGATAAAAGTGAGTCCGGAATACTGCGCATGGGTGGCGACGAAAGCCGTCAGTAACGCCGTCGCGAGATGTCCGCCGACGAGAAAACCTGCGACCGCGATCGCAATCTTTTGCACGGCGAGCGCAAGGATCGCGCCGAGCAGACCGAGGGCAATGCCAACCGTCAGCGCAAGCCAGGGCGGCGGGTGTTGCACGATATAAGGCACCAGTTCGAGACCGATGCCGAAGCCGACCGCCGCGACGAAGAGCCAAAAGAGCCGGCGTCCGAAAAGGAGAAGCAAGACTCCCAGAAGAAGACTGATGATTGGTACCGGAAGAGT
>JBBSGS010000012.1:0-22351 GCA_038253875.1 Chthoniobacterales bacterium | reverse complement strand
GTAGGCTGCACCGGAGAGCGACTCGGAATCCACTCAAGTGCCCCAAGCCGTTAGGCCGGTGCACCGGTCAGTCCGCCGCCGAGTGGCGGGGCTACGTCGGGCGCAACCACAACCTGTTTCGGCGGCTTTTCCGGGGCCATTTTTTCGCCAGAAGTCGGAGGCCGAGGGCCCGGCGGATTAAGCAAGCGGCCATGTTCGATCACTTCGCGGATTTGCACGCCATCGAGGGTTTCGAATTCGAGCAATGCTTTGGCGATCACTTCGAGCTTGCCGCGTTGCGCTGTCAAAATTTCGGTTGCCCGCGAATAGGCATCGTCCACCAGTTTGCGCACTTCCCGATCAATTTGCTCGGCGGTCGCTTCGCTGTAATCGCGCGCCCGGGAGATATCGCGACCGAGGAAAACGTAATCCTCGTGTTCGCCGTACTCGACCATTCCCATCTTTTCGCTCATGCCCCATTCGCAAACCATTTTGCGCGCGAGGCGCGTCGCCATCTGGATGTCGCCGCGAGCGCCGCTGGTGACGTCGCCGAAAACAATTTCCTCCGCCACCCGCCCCCCCATGCTGACAACGAGATCGTCGAGCAATTCGTTGCGGCGCTGGGTGTATTTATCCTCGAGCGGGAGCCACATGGTCGAGCCTAACGATGGCCCGCGCGGGATGATCGTGACCTTGTGCAGCGGCTCGGTGAATTCCAGCATCTCGAGCAGGAGGGCGTGGCCGGCTTCGTGGTAAGCGGTGTTGGTCTTCTCCTTTTCGCTCAGCGCCAGACTGCGGCGTTCCTTGCCCCAACGCACCTTGTCGCGCGCCTCTTCGAGTTCGGAAAGAGTGATGCCTTTCAATCCACGGCGAGCCGCAAGGAGCGCTGCCTCGTTGATCACATTCGCCAGTTCCGCGCCGGAATAGCCCGGTGTGCCCCGCGCCACGACCGCGAGATCGACGCCTTCGGCGAGCTTCACCTTCTTGGAATGGACCCGCAAAATTTCTTCCCGGCCTTTGACGTCGGGAAGGTTGACCGTGATCTGCCGATCGAAACGTCCCGGGCGCAGGAGCGCCGGATCGAGCACGTCGGGCCGATTGGTCGCCGCGATAATGATCACGCCTTCCTGCGTGTCGAAGCCATCCATCTCGACGAGGAGCGCATTGAGCGTTTGCTCGCGCTCATCGTGACCCCCGCCGACGCCGTGGCCGCGATGGCGTCCGACCGCGTCGATTTCGTCGATGAAAATAATGCAGGGCGCGGACTTTTTACCCTGCTCAAACATATCGCGCACGCGGCTCGCGCCGACGCCAACAAACATTTCGACAAAGTCCGAACCGCTAATCGAGAAGAAGGGCACATCCGCTTCACCGGCAATGGCGCGCGCGAGAAGCGTTTTGCCGGTTCCAGGCGGGCCGACTAGGAGCACGCCTTTGGGAATGCGGCCCCCAAGCTTTTGAAATTTTTTCGGATCACGCAGGAACTCCACCAACTCCTGCACTTCGTCCTTCGCCTCCTCGACGCCTGCGACGTCCCTGAAAGTGATTTTGTTTTTGTCCCGCGCGAGCATGCGCGCCTTCGACTTGCCGAAATTGAGCGCGCCTTTACCCGCCATGCGGATTTGCTGGCGGAAGAGGAAATAAAGAATCAGCAGGAAGAGCGCGATCGGCACGAAGCCGATGACGGCTTGGGCGAGTACATTCGACTCGGTGCGAATGGCCGGCTGCATTCCGGCGTCGGCCAGTTTTTGTTGAAGGTCGGTGGTAAAATTAAGATAAATCGTGGTCCGAAATGGCACCTGCTGCGCTGGCGCATTGCCCACGCCGGGGCGCGTGTAGGCCCCGCGAATGCTCTGAGTCGGTCGACCGTCTTCAACCACCAGGAGCAACGGATATTTCGGGTCGTTGACGAGCTGCTTGTGCTCGAGCAGTTCGAGAAAACGATTGTAAGGAACATTTTCCTCGGTGCTGTAACCGGTGCCGCCGCGGAAAAGAATCGCCAGCCCAATGAGGGCAAAAGCAATTGCGAAAAGGATGACACCGCGCCAATTGAAATTAGGATCGCCGCCGCGGGGTTTATTGTCTTTTGAAGAATTACGATCGGGCTGGGTCATAGGAGATTTCACGCCGAGAAAGCGCAAGCGGAAAAACTATCATGAAGCGTTTGGCATTGCAAAAGAGCAGGAGCTGGGCCGAATCCTGCTAACTGACAGCTCAGTGAGATGGGACTTCAAAGGCATTCCTTCGTTTTGACCTGCTCAGCCCGGCCCGGCCGCTCCCTTTCGGCTTCCGTCCGCTCAGAATGAATACAGCTTTTGATTAACCTCTTCGACCGCGCAGGAATGCCGGCGTTCATTGCGTCTCACGGCGGACACGGGTAATTTCATCGCTGCATCGCATGTCCGAATTAGTCTCATCAGTTGCCGACCGGATCGATCGCGCCGTCCAGCGCGTGACGCCGCTCGCCTACCGCCTGCGCTGGCGCAGCCGGCGTTGGATGCGCCGGGCGATGCGCAAACCGCGGAGCGTCTCGGAAGGGCCGAATCTGTTGCCGTTGCTCATCCAGGTGCTCGCGAGTTTCTCGAAAGCCGACGGAGTTCTCCTCGAAGAAGAAATCGACTCGAGCCTCGGTTTCCTGCGTTACGACTATCCAGAGACAGTTTACTCCGAGCTGCGGCTGCTTTTTCGCCAGGCGCTCTACGAGCAACAGGATCTCTCCGCGATGGCGCAGAAGCTTGCGGCATCCTTGAGCGCCGACCGCAAAATCATGCTCGGAGTCCAACTCTACGATTTGATTTCGCAGGCCGGGCTGAAGCAGGAACAAGTGGTCGCGTTTTATTCCTTCATGTCGCAGCTCGGAATGGCGGCGCAGGCGATCGACATTGTCTATCAATTGAATGCGTCCGAGGAGTTCGACCCGGCCGTTTATCAACGCGGCGCTTCTCCGCTCGAAGCGATTTCCTTTGGCACCAACGGGCAGTCCGACGTGACCTTAAAGAGCCTGACGGGAAGCGATCGGCTGCTCGCTTTTCGTTATCACGACCTGATTCTGCTGAAAAATTACAGCGCGCAGCCAGTCTCGGTTCGCGGCCGGCCGCTCGCGCGCGGGGGATTTTGCCGCATCTATCCCGGGCAGCGCATCCTTGTCGGCGACCAGGTTCTCTCCTTCCAGGATCTGGCGACTTATTTCAACGCCAAGAAAAACGTCTCACTTCCGCAAATTTTCGTGCGGGTGAACCGCGAAGCCGATGAGGTGGAGATGGAACGTTCGCGCACACGCGACAGCTCACTCGAAGTGACCTTCGGTCTGAAGGTACGCGTCAAGGCGCTCCGTGACGTTCGCGCGACCCTCAACGGCGTGACGTTAAAAGCCGGCACACAGGTCGAGGCCGCGCTGGAAGACCGGATCATTTTTCACAACGACACCGAACTCGACCTCGTTGACCTGCGACGCCGGGCGCGCGCGATGGGCGGGCGATTCCAGCTTAAAGCGTCGAAGTCCGAGTATCTCGTCTCGAATAATCCGAGCCTGCTTGAAGCGGACGATATCCTCCTGTCGCCCGGCACCTCGGGCGATGTGCTTCTGAAAATTTTGTGCGACTACGACCAGCGTGTCGGCCTGCTTGAAGTGCTCGAATCCGACCGCCCGATCATGGTCGGCGACCTGCCAGTGCGCACCACCGCGCCGCTCGCAGACGGCGACACCATTCGCATCGATGTCGGACAATTCCTGCGTTGCGATTTCTCCGAGCGAATCATCGAGGAAGAGCGCAACATCATCCGCAGCCTTGAGGTGGTTGATGTCAACCATCGCTTCAGCAACAGCGACATCGCGCTTGAAGGCATCAGTTTCGCGATCAATCGCGGTGAGCTGGTTTGTGTGATGGGCGCGAGCGGCTCGGGCAAAAGCACACTCATGCGCGTGATTGGCGGGCAATTGCAGTCTGGGCGCGGCGAAGTTCTCCTCAACGGCCAGCCACTTTACGAAAACCTCGATGCGCTCAAACGCTACGTCAGTTATATCCCGCAGGAGGACGCCTTCGACGAGCACCTCACGATCGGCGAAAACTTGCAATTCGCGGCCGCGATTCGCTCGCCTCATCTCTCCCGGCGCGACCGCACCCGCCGGCTCGACGCCAAGTTGCTCGAGCTCGGATTGAGCGAACGCCGCGACAGCATCGTCGGCAGTCCGGTAAAAAAAACCCTCAGCGGCGGCGAACGGAAACGGCTCAACATCGGCCTCGATATGATCGGCTCGGCCGATGTTTATCTCTTCGACGAGCCGACCTCCGGATTGTCCTCGAAGGATTCCGAGCACGTCATCGAGATCATCCGCGGGATGGCGCACAACAAGATCATCATCGTCACCATCCACCAGCCGAGCTCGAAACTTTTCCAGATGTTTCACAAGGCGATTCTCCTGGATAAGGGCGGGCGCCTGGTCTTTTTCGGCACGCCCTCAGACATGCTCCGCTATTTCGCGGAGGCCGAACATCAGCACCAATTCGGGGCTGATCTTGGCGCCTGCGCGGCCTGCGGCACGACCCGGCCGGAGTTCATCTTCGACGTGCTCGAGACGCCGCTGCGCGATCTCAGCGGCGACATCATCTACGAAGAAAACAACCGCGGCCAGCTCATGCCGGCGCGCCGTTATTCGCCGGAATTCTGGCGCGACAAGTATGAGGCGTTCCGGCTCATCCAGGACGTCAAGCAGGTGCCGTTGCGTCGCGATCCGGTGCTGACCGCGCCGCCCGCGCCGCCGCAAAAAATACGCGAGCAGATTCGCTGGCACGACGAATGGACGCAACTGCGCACGCTCCTGCGCCGCGCCTTTATCAGCAAGTTGCGCAATCGCGGCAATCTCGTCGTCACAATCGGCTTCGCGCCGCTCCTCGCCCTCTTCATCGGGCTGATCCTGCGCTATTCCGACAGCGGCCAGTACGACTTCGCCTCCGCTTATCACATCCCAACCTTCCTTTTCCTCACCCTCATCGTCGCCATGTTTCTCGGCCTAACGAACAGCGCGGACGATATCATCCGCGACCGCGCTGTCCTCCAGCGCGAGCGCAACCTCAACGTGCGCCTGAGCTATTACGTCTTCGCGAAAACGGTTTCGTTAGGCGTGTTCGCGCTCGTGCAGTGCATCCTCTTTGTTCTCATCGGCAACGCCATCCTCCAGATTCGCGGCATGTTCTGGCCCGACCTCGCGGTCGTCTTCATGACCGCGATGAGCGGGGTCTCGCTCGGCCTCGTCGTCTCCTCCGTCGTGGCCGATCCCAAAACGGCGGCGAACATCGTGCCGTTCGTTCTCATTCCGCAAATCGTGATGGGCGGCGCGCTCATCAAATACCAGGACATGAATCGCAACCTCGATCTCGTCCACACTTTCGCGCGCTGGTTTCATGAACATCCCGATAGCGACGAGAGCAAAAAAATGGATAGCCGGCTGCAGGTGCCCTTCATCTGCGAGTTCGTGGCCATGCGCTGGTCGTATGAAGAGCTGGTCGTGGCCCAGGCGAAACTCAATCCCCTAACGAAAAGACAGGACGCCGCCCAACGCCAGATCGACGCCATCGTGGCGCGGCATGAAAGCAATCCGGGCGACGGCAAGCGCCTGGACGATTTGAAGGAAACGCTCGCCGTCCTTTCCGGCCTGGAAGCGAGCAGCGGGCGCCAGCTCGATCAATATCTCGAGCAAATCGATCGCGTCTTGAGCGGCAAAACCACTTTTCAGCGGCAGGCTTTCCAGGATGCCAACGGCCCCTTCACCGCCGAGCAACTCTACGTCAACCAGAAGATCACCGACCTGATCGGCAACGCCGAGATGGAGCAAAGCGATTACCGGCGCGAAGGCCGGCCTAACGTTTTCTTCGGGGCGCAGAAACACTATTTCGGCGCGACGGTGAGCGTCTTTGTTTTCAACACGTTGGTCCTCGTCCTATCCAGTGTCGGTTTACTTGCGCTGCTTCACTGGATCTTGCGGCGCCAGCTCATTGTACGCAGAAGTTGAGGTGCGCCTGCCTAACGAGACGTGTGCGCTACCCAGCTCAGTGATTGCCTGCTGCAAGGAAAAAGACCACCTTTCGAGAACCTCGGCGCCCGCCGGAACCAGTCATTCTATCAGCACATGAAAAGAAAATTACCTAAAGCCCGCCTGATGGTAGCCGCGAGCGAGAGCGATGCCGACATGTTTTACGCGACAAATTTTTTTGCGCCGGACCCTTTTATTTTTCTGGAGCGAAAGGGGAAACGCACGCTCGTTTTGAGCGATTTGGAGATTGATCGCGGCCGAAAACAAGCCGAGGCGGACGAATTCATTCCCTACAGCCGGTTTGAAAAGGAAGTGCAAGGGAAGCGCACCAAAGCGCCCGCTTTCGAAAAAGTGCTGGCCCATTTCCTCACAAAACAAAAAGTGAAGTCGGCGCTGGTCCCGGCGCGATTCCCGCTCGGTCTCGCGCGCGAATTGCAGGCGAAAAACATCCGCGTCGAAGCGGCTGGAGAACTCTACTGGCCCGCGCGGGAAACAAAAAGCGATGCGGAACTGCGGCTGTTGCGCAAGGCCCTCGAGATCACCGAAGCCGGGATGGCCCGCGGGATCGAAGTCCTGAAAAAATCGAAGCCAGCGAAAGATGGAAAACTCGAATGGTCAGGTGCGGTTCTGACCTCGGAAAGATTGCGCGCAGAAATCGATGGCGCGATTTTGCGCGCCGGCGGTCTGCCCGCCAACACGATTGTGGCCGGTGGCGAACAAGCCTGCGATCCGCACGAGCGCGGACACGGACCGCTGAAAGCAAACAGCCTCATCATTCTCGATATTTTTCCGCGCGCGGCAGCGAGCGGCTATTACGGCGACCTAACGAGAACCGTCGTGCGCGGGCGGGCGAGCGAGGCGCAACGCCGGCTCTGGGAAACAGTGAATGCAGGCCAGGCACTGGCGTTGAAAAAAATGAAACCAGGCGTGGACGGTCTGAAGCTGCATCAGGAGGTGAAGCAGTTCTTCACCGGCGCGGGTTTTCCCACCGAAGTGAGGGACGGGCGGCAGACAGGTTTTTTTCACGGCACTGGTCACGGGCTTGGCTTGGAGATTCATGAGTATCCGCGTTTTCAAAAAACAATTTTCAAAGCTGGCCAGGTGCTCACGGTTGAGCCGGGTTTGTATTATCCGGGTCTCGGCGGGGTGCGCACCGAAGATGTGGTCGCGCTGACGAAAACGGGCATCCGAATGCTTTCCCGCTTCGAAAATCATCTCGAGATCTAATTCACAGTGTAGCGGCGGCCGTGTCGGCCGCACAGACCTTGGAGCGAACATGCCCCAAGCGGGCGACACGCCCGCCGCTACACCGCGGCAAAGCGCAAATGAACATCGGACGACATCAGGCGTCTAAACCAAGGACAGTTTTCTCTCACTCACATGTATCATCCCTACGGTTACGGGGGCGGGATGTTTTTCTCGTCCAATTATCTTCTTCTAGTCGGCATCCCTCTGCTCATCGGCTTGTGGGCGCAATTCCGCGTGAGCAGCGCATTCAAAAAATGGGGAGCCGTGCGTGCCAGCTCGAACGTCACTGGCGCGGAAGCCGCGCGTGAAATTTTGCAGGCCGCCAACATCCGCGATGTGGATGTCGTCGAGACGAACGACTACCTTGGCGACCACTACGACCCGACGAAAAAGCGACTCTGTCTTTCCACAAATGTTTTCAACACGCCCTCCGTCGCCGCGCTCGGCATCGCCGCACACGAGAGCGGGCACGCGATCCAGCACGCGAAGGCATATGCGCCTCTCAAAGCGCGCATGGTCGTCGTTCCGGTCACGGGCATTGCGACACGTATCCTCCCGTTTGCGATTATCGGCGGTCTCTTTTTCCACATCACGGGGCTGATCACGCTAGGCATTTATTGCTATCTCGCGCTGCTTGTTTTCCAGCTCATCACTTTGCCGGTCGAGTTTGACGCTTCGCGCCGCGCCAAAATCATTCTCCAGCAAATGGGCATCATCCAGCCAGGCAACGAAGCCATCGGCGTAAACAATGTCCTGAACGCGGCCGCCTGGACGTATGTGGCTGCTTTTATCGCAACGTTAGGCAACCTCCTCTGGCTGCTCTCCGTACGCGATCGCCGCAGCTAACTGATGACGCCCGCCCTCGCGCTCCGCGTCCCTCGGCGCCTAACCGATTTGTTATCGTCGCCCGCACCGGCGCGTGTTAAACGTAGCCGCGAGGCGATGGATCAACCGCGAATCGACGAAGATAAGGCGCTCGTCGCGCGCGCCCAGGCGGGCGACGCCGCGGCTTTCGATGATCTGGTGGTGAAGTATTCGCCCCGCCTCTACGGCCTCATCTACAACATGACCTCGAATCACGAGGACACGAACGACATGCTCCAGGATGTCTTCGCCAAGGCCTATCGCGCGATCAAGGGCTTCCGCGGCAAATCGTCGTTCTACACCTGGATTCACACGATCGCGGTGAACATGACGCTCAACTTCCTGAAGAAGCGCGGCCGCCGTTATCACCTCAGCCTCGACGACGTCGATGCGAGCATTCAGAACGACAAGGAATTTATCGAGCTCACTTCGACGAGCAGCCCGGTGCGCGAAGCCGATCTTTCCGAGCTCCAGCGAAGATTGAACGAGTCCATGATGAAGCTGTCTGAAGAACACAGAGCGGTCGTCACCATGTTTCATATTCAAGGAATGCCCCACGCCGAGATCAGTAAAATACTTGGCGTATCGGAAGGAACGGTGCGATCGCGGTTGTTCTACGCGAATCGCCAACTGCAAAATTATCTGGACGAATTCCGCAAGAACCCCGTTGGTTAAGAACTCGCTGCCGCATGGACAACTTTAACGACGACGAAATCGGAAAACTGCTTCGCTTGAAAAAGTTTGAGCAACCGCCTCCCGGCTACTTCGAAGATTTTCTGCACGAGTTCCATCGCCGTCAGCGCGATCAACTCTTGCGCGAACCGCTTTGGAGCGTGGTCTGGCAGCGGCTTTCCGACTCATTCTTCCGGCTCAATCTTCCGTCGCTCACTTCCTATCCGGCGGCAGTCGCGGCCGTGCTTGTCTGCGCCGCGGTTGTTTCACTAAAAGTCTACCAAGCTCCGCAGTCCGATGGTTATGCGGTCACGACAGAGGCTGCCGCGCCCGTGGCCACCGTGCCGGTCGATCATTTTACACTGAGCTCGCCGGTTACCCTGGCGACTCGCAACCTCGGGCCGGATCTTTCCCGTCAGCTTGATGAAAGCGCCTATACTCACCGCGCCCAGACGCCTCCGCGTTATGTGCTCGACCGGCTGCCCGTGAGTTATGAGCCGTCTTTCAATTTTTAATTTTAGCGCGCGCTCAATTTCCCCCCGCGGCCGACTCGAGATTCTTCTCGCGCTCCTCGCGTTCATAAGCCTAACGAGTCCGATAATCCTGCGTGCGCAGGATGACACGGCGGGGGCGATCAGTCGCGAAGTCAAAGCCGTCTTCGAACGCTGCGGCAAGGCAGTGGTCAAGATTCACGCCGCCGATGAGCACAGCGAGCTTTCCGGCACCGGCTTTTTCGTTGATCCGACCGGAACCATCTACACCTCCTATTCCGTGGGCGGCGACGCGGATAATTTCACGGTGCAATTCGAGGGCAAGAAATATCACGCCACTCAGTTGATGGCCGACGTGCGCAGCGGCCTCGCATTGTTGAAAGTGGACGCGGCCACGCCTTTTTTGCCCATCGGGAAATCGGCTGAGTTGGGCCTGGCCACGCCCGTAGTCGCGATCGGTTATCCGCTCGATTTGCCAGAGTCGCCAAGCTTTGGGATGGTCGCTGGTTTCGATCGCAAATATCTTGGCCGTTATTTTTCAACCACTCACCTGCGCGTCAACCTGCCCACCCAACGAGGTGAAGCGGGCGCACCGTTGCTGAATTTTAAAGGCGAGGTCGTCGGCATTCTCGTCAGCAGCGTGGAGAGCGGCTCAGCCTGCTATGCGCTGCCGATCGACGCCGCGGAGAAAATTCGTCGCGATTACGTTCGCTTCGGCGACGCGCGCCATGGCTGGATCGGCATCGATGTGCAGGCAGCGCAAACCGCCGTCGCCGGTTCGCGCGCGGAGATGACGCGCATCCGGGAAAACACTCCGGCGGCCGATTCCGGGCTGAAAGCCGGCGATGTTCTCTTGCAAGTTGGCCGCGTGCAGGTGCAGGAGCCGGAGGATGTGATCGACGCTTCGTTTTTCCTCAGTGCCGGCGATGCCGTGCCGATCACGGTGATGCGCGGCGACCAGAAGCTGACCTTCAACGTCGAAGCCGGCTCGACCAAATCCGAAACCATGGCCCAGGGACCGCAAAGTAAATGGGCGGTGCCATTGCGGTTGGACGCGCCCGCAAGAACCCCCTAGCTGTAGACGCTTCGCTCTGCGAAGCGCGGTGGGAAGGAGTCGCTCGTTAGGCGGGGAATCGTTAGGCAGGCCTCTACCTCAGGGCCGCGTTTCGCAGAGCGGCGTAACGGATGCGAAGCAACGGCCGGGCCTTCCAGCGTCTACAACATTCGGAGAAACTCAGTTTCGTCGACCACGCGAATCCCAAGTTTTCGCGCCTTCTCCAGCTTGCTCCCCGCCTCTTCCCCTGCGAGCACGAAGCTTGTTTTTTTGCTCACACTTCCGCTCACCTTCCCGCCCCGGTGCAGAATCTCCTCGGCGATTTCTTCCCGCGGTTTGCTTAAAGTGCCGGTGATCACCCAGGTGGTTCCTTTGATTTTCGAATCGGAGGCCGGGGCGGTTTTTCGATCGCTCGTTAGGCGCAAACCCGCTCCCCGGAGTTTTTCGATCATCTCGCGGTTGCCCGGCTCGCGGAAAAACTGGGCGATGCTCGCGCCCACCACTTCGCCGACATCGGGGATGCGCTGCAGCTCTTCCGCCGAAGCCGCCATTAACTCATCGAGCTTCCCGAAGTGATCCGCCAAGGCGCGCGCCGCGCTGACTCCGACATGCAAAATTCCAATCCCGAAGAGAAGCCGCCAGAGTGGCTGACGTTTGCTCCGCGCGATCGCCTGGAGAAGGTTCGCGACACTCTTTTCTCCCATGCGCTCGAGTTCGTTTAATTGCTGATTCGTTAGGCGATAGATGTCGCTGACTTCGCGCACCAGCTCGCGCGAAACCAGCTGTTCTACCATCGCCGCGCCGAGCCCTTCGATGTCCATCGCGCCGCGCGACGCGAAATGTTCGATCCGGCGCTTCAACTGCGCGGGGCACTGGGCGTTGACACAGCGGACCGCGACCTGGCCTTCGTCCTTCACCACTTTGCTTCCGCAGACCGGGCACTCCTCCGGCATCCGGAAAATCTTCTCCGTCCCAGCGCGCAAATCCGTGCGCACACTTACCACTGCGGGGATAACTTCGCCCGCTTTCTCGATCACCACGGCGTCGCCGATTCGGATATCTTTGCGCTGGATTTCCTCATCGTTATGCAAAGTCGCGCGTGCCACACGGCTGCCGGAGATGGTCACCGGCTCCAGCGCCGCGACGGGCGTAAGCACACCGGTGCGGCCCACCTGAATGAGAATGTCGAGCAGCTTCGTCTCCACCCTCTCCGCTTCGTACTTGAAAGCCATCGCCCAGCGCGGTGACTTCGCAGTCATGCCTAACGACTCGCGTTGCGCGAAGGAATCCACCTTCACGACGGCGCCGTCAGTTTCATAGGGGAAGTCGTGCCGCACCTTCTCGAGTTGATGGATCGCGTGCAGAATTTCTTCCGGCGATTCCGCTTCCCACCAGACATCGCCGCCGGGCAACCCCAGTTTCTTGAGCAATGCGAAAAGCTGCGAGTGATGCGTCAGCTCGATGCCTTCGACCGCGCCGGTCCCATAAAAAAGTATGCCTAACGGCCTTTGCGCGGTAATCGCGGGGTCGAGCTGTTTCAACGAACCGGCCGCGGAATTCCGCGGATTGGCAAAGACCGGCAGGCCGGCTTCACTTCGTTCGGCATTGAGTTTCGCGAAGCCCTCTTTGCTCATATAGACTTCGCCGCGGACTTCGAGCAGCTCCGGCGCCGCGCCTTTGAACTCCTCTGGGATGGAACGAAGCGTGCGAATGTTTTGCGTCACGTCTTCGCCGGTGGTGCCGTCGCCGCGGGTGGCGGCATAACGCAGTCGGCCCTTTTCGTAGAGCAGCGAAACCGCCACGCCATCGATTTTTGGTTCGATCACCACGGGAATTTTCTCGTTAGGCAAAAGTTTCTCGATGCGCCGGTAAAAGGCGCCCACTTCCTCTTCCGAATAGGTGTTGTCGAGGCTGAGCATCGGGACGCGATGCGTCACCTGAGTGAAAGCCCTGAGCGGCTGAGCACCGATCCGCCGGCTGGGCGAATCCGCCGTGACCAGTTGCGGAAAGCCCGCCTCGAGATCGAGCAACTCGCTGTACAGACGATCGTAGTCGCGGTCGGCGATGACCGGCGCGTCCTCTTCGTAATAGCGGCGGTTATGCTCCGCAATTTCCGCGCGCAGCTTCGCCAGCCGCTGCCTTGCCGAGGTTTCTGTCTCCGCCATGCGCAATCATACGAACGAGCGCGCAAACGACAATTTTCCGGCTTGGCGAATCCAGCTAAAAGCCTTCCGTTTCCGCAAGCATCTCCTGCCTGAGAAACAATCTCACGGCCGGTTTGTTCGTAACCATGCGCTTCGGCTTGGTCACGGACTTTGTTTTGCGGACGGGAGCTGCGACTTTTGCGGCTTCTTTTTCCTGCACCGAGGGCGCTTGTTTGCGACGGAGGATTTCAGCGGGCGCGAGGCCGTGGTCAAATTCATCGCCAACTTCATAAAGGGCGAAAATTTCTCGCGAGACCATCTGCCGGTGCAAATTATTTTCCTGGTCGCGCAGCTCGAGGCGGTAAATCCCTTCAACGCCTAACGAGCTCGCGGGCGGAAGCGGTTTGAACGTTTTCTTGACGACGACCCCGTGCATGGAGCCGCCGCTCAACCAGGCGCTGAGCGTGAGCAGGAGAAGAGTGTGCGGGAGCATAACGAAGGACCGACCAGCCATGGGAGACGGTGGGCCCTTTCTCGAAATGCAAGTTTCGCGCCCGACGGCCGGCAACTTTGTTCGCTCTCAAAAAAAGCGGCGGCGATAACGGCCGATTTTTTTTCTCGAAAACAAGCGCAACCGTCCTGCGCGGCACGAAGGAAAAGAAACTTAAACTGGAGGACTGTTGTATGTTGTGGACCGTATTCGTTATTCTTTTGGTGCTTTGGCTGCTCGGCCTCGTCAGCTCCTACACGCTCGGTGGCTTTATTCATATTCTGCTCGTGCTCGCCATCGTCGTATTGATCATCAATCTCGTGTCCGGCCGTCGCGGGGTCTGATCGCTCTGTCGCGATGAAACCTGTTGGCATCGTTGGTATCATTCTTATCGTCGTGGGCATCATCGCCCTGGCCTACGGCGGATTTAGCTTCAAGGAGCACAAAAAGGACGTGGACGTCGGACCCGTGCAGATCGGCCACACCGAAGAGCACAGCGTCCCCTTTCCGCCGCTCCTCGGCGGCCTCGCCCTCGTCGGCGGGATCGTGCTCGTGATTGTCGGCAGTCGCAAGGCCTGACCAGGAGCGCGACAACGGCCCACCGCAGTCAGATGTGGATGGCGTGGCCGAAAGCCTGGCCGGTCGCTTCGTGCACGGCCTCGCTCAAAGTCGGGTGGGCGTGGATGGTCGCTTCGATCTCCTCGTAAGTCGCCTCCAACGTGATCGCGAGCCCCAGTTCCGCGATCAGTTCCGTCGCCTCGGGTCCGATGATATGGGCGCCGAGAATTTCGCCATGCGGCTGGCCGATGATGAGTTTCACAAAGCCCTCGGTCTCGCCGATGGCGCGGGCTTTGCCGCTCGCGCTGAAAGGGAATTGCCCGATTTTGAATTTCCGGCCGCTTTCCGCCGCCGCGCGTTCCGTTAGGCCAACGCTCGCCACCTGCGGCTGGCAGTAGGTGCAGCCGGGAAACGTCCGGACTTTGCGCGGCTCGGCGATCCCCAACATTCCTTCCACCGCCTGGATCGCCTCCCAGCTCGCGACATGCGCCAGCCAGGGCGGACCGATGATATCGCCGGCCGCATAAACGTTAGGCAGGCTCGTCTCGTAGCGATCGTTCGTCTCGATATAGCCGCGCTCGGTTACTTTCGGTTGCAGCTTTTCGTTAGGCAGAAGCGGCTGCACGCCGATGGCCACAAGACAGACCTCGGCCTGGATCGTCTCCCTCGACTTGCCTTCCACGGTGATGGCGACGCCGCTGTTGCTCTGCGCGGTTTCCGTTGTCTTCGAGTTCGTGAGGATATTGATCCCCTGCTTTTTCAGCGCTTTCTCGAGAGTTTGCGACACCTCCGTATCCTCGACCGGGAGAACGTTAGGCAACATTTCGATCAGCGTCACCTCGGTCCCGAAAGCATTGTAGAAATAGGCGAACTCGACCCCGATCGCGCCCGCGCCGATGATTACCATGCTCTTCGGTTGCGGCTCGAGAATCATCGCCTCCCGGCTCCCGATCACGGTGCGGCCATTAAAGGGCAACCCCGGCAGCGGCCGCGAGACGACGCCGGTGGCGATCAAGATTTTCGGCGCGGAGTGCGTTTCGGTTTTACCATCGGCGAGCTTAACCATGACCTCGCCCGCGCTCTCGAGCGACGCTTCCCCGCGCACGTAATCGACCTTGTTTTTCTTGAAGAGAAACTCGATGCCGGACGCGTTTTTATCCGAGACGGCGCGCGACCGGCTGATTACTTTGCTCCAGTCGTAGGAAAGGCCCTCGATCTTAAACCCGAAGTCGGCCGCGCGGTGACTCATGAGGTGATAAAGCTCGGCGTTGCGCAGGAGCGACTTCGTTGGGATGCAACCCCAGTTGAGACAAGTGCCGCCGGCCCGCTCTTTTTCCACGCAGGCGACGCGTTTCCCGAGCTGCGCCGCGCGGATCGCGCCGACATAGCCGGCCGGGCCGCCACCGATGACAATGAAGTCGTATTCCATATTCGTTAGGGGGGGGTGCTCTGTTAGGCGATCAGCTGTTGGAACTGGCGAGATTGGCCGTGGCGGCCCGCGCGGATTTGACGGTATTCGACATCAGCATCGCGATCGTCATCGGACCAACGCCGCCTGGGACCGGAGTGATAGCCGCGGTCTTGGGCGCGACTTCTTCAAAGGCCACGTCGCCAACGAGGCGATAACCGCGGGCCGCCGTGGCGTCGTCGACGCGGTTGATGCCCACGTCGATCACCACCGCGCCTTCCCGCACGTGTTCTGCCCTAACGAATCCGGCCTGGCCGATCGCGGCGACGATCACGTCCGCCCGGCGTGTGATCTGCGCGAGGTCCCGGGTGCGGGAATGCACCACCGTGACCGTGGCATCGACTCCTTTCTGCATGAGCAGAAGGGCCAGCGGTTTGCCGACGATCATGCTGCGGCCCAGCACGACCACGTGCGCGCCCCTGACTGCGACGCCACTTTCTTGGAGCAGGCGTAAACAACCCAGGGGGGTGCAAGGGACGAAGCCGGTGGTGTCGCCGAGCGCGAGCCTGGCGATGTTCAGCGGGTGAAAGCCATCGACGTCTTTGGCGGGATCGAGCGCCCTAACGATCGCGCCTTCGTCGATTTGTTTTGGCGGCGGCGATTGCACGAGAATGCCGTGGATCGCCGGATCCCGATTCAGTTCTGCGACATGTCCGAGCAGGTCGGCCTGCGTGGTCGCAGCCGGGAGTTCCAGCTTCACTGAATGCAACCCGAGTTCGCGACACATCTTGTCCTTCGAGCGCACATAAGCGCGTGAAGCGGGGTCGTCGCCCACGAGCACGACCGCGAGGCCGGGGATGATGCCCTGCGCCTTGAGAGTCGCGATTTCGCCACGCAGCTCGGCATAGACCTTCTCCGCCACCACGCGGCCATCGATGAGGTTGGGTTGGTTCATGAGAGTCAGCGCTTTTCTAGCGGCGGTCTGCGGTAGCCGCAAATTTCCTCACCAGCGCCGGCCCGCGAGAAGCGACGCCGCTCGTTAGGCGGAGGCAGCTCAGTGCATTTCCACAATCGCCATCATCGCATCCTGCAGGCGCATCCGTTCGCGCTCGAACCCTGCTTCGCTCGCAGTCTGCGCGACTCGATGCGGCGCTCCGAAAATAACGCGCACGCGGGAAAATGGCTTCGGCAAGATGAAGCGATCCCAACTCTTCAGCCGCCAGCAACTCGAGTATTCCATGTTGATCGGCACCACCTCCGCCCCGGATTGCTGGGCCAGAAAAATGATTCCCTGCCCAAGTTCATATGTCGGCCCGCGGGGACCGTCGGGCGTGATGACGACGTCTTTGCCGTGCGCGATCACCTCCGCCAGTTGCCGGATGGCGCTCGCTCCCTTGCGCGAGCTGGAACCTCTGACGACTTCGAAACCGAAACGCTCGACGAGATCGGCGAGGAGTGCCCCGTCGCGGCTCGCGCTGATCAGCGCGGCCCCACGTCGCTCCGGCAGATAACGTTTGATAACGAACGGCAAAAGGAGCAACCGATTGTGCCAGAGCGCGCCGATGTAGCGTTCGTTAGGCGGAGCGAGGATGACGTTCGCGCGATCGTCGACTTGGAAGCGCAATGTCCCCGCCCAGATTCGCAGGAGGCGATGGCCGAAGGCGATCAACCAGCGGGCGCGCCAGCCTTCGATTTTCAAGACGCGGAATCTTCGGCGCCTTCGTCCTTCCAGCGATAAGCGCGCGGATTCGGGAGCCCGATTTGATCGAGAATTCGCCAGACCACGGTGTCGACGACGTCATTGACCGATTGCGGCCGGCTGTAAAAGGAAGGTATCGCGGGAAGGACGACTGCGCCGGCTTCGAGCAGAGTGACGACGTTGCGCGCGTGGATCAAACTCCACGGCGTCTCCCGCGGCACCAGAATCAATTTGCGGCGTTCCTTGAGAAAAACATCGGCCGCGCGAAGCAAGGCGCTCTCGCTCGTCCCGGTGGCAATCCTGCCTAACGAGGCCATGGAACAGGGCACGATGACCATGGCGTCGAAGCGCGCCGAGCCGCTGACGAAGGGGACGTTGAGGTCGTTCTCGGCATGTTGTTTTACCTCCGCGGGGATTTCGAGCCCGCCGCACTCCTGCGCCTCGACTTGTTTCGCGTGCTTGCTCATGACGAGGTGTACCTCGTGTGCGGCGGCGTCGATCGTCGCCAGCAGGCGCTGCAGGTAAATCGTGCCGCTGGCCCCGGTGGCGGCAATGACGAGCTTCATCTTGCCTAACGTTTCACAGGTAGGCGGTAAACTCTAGTGCAGGGTAATTGCTTTGCAGGCGAAGACACGCTGCGCGATGGGGTGGCGTTCTTCTTCGAAAACCAGATTTCGACCTGGTTGAATCAGAATGTTTGCCCGACGCACTAAGCCGCACTTCGGCGATAGCCGAAGAACTCGCGCTCCTTGATCATGCGGGCGACTTCCGGGGGCACCATTCTTTCCCACGAACGATCGCCCGTCTGCATTTTCGCGAGCACGTCGGGCGGAAAAATCTTCAGATACTCGCGGTGGTAATTCGAGATTTCCTGAATGAAGGAATTGTCGATCAGATATTGGTATAGATGATGGAGATTGGGCGCGACCTCGAGTTGCGTAGCGGTAATGAGGCGGCCGGTCTCCTCGTCTTCCATCGGGTAAACGAAAAGTTTCAATCCGCTTTTAAACATCCGCCCGAGCGCCTCGAGAATCCCGCCTTCGAGGTTGAGATAATATTTCTCGTCGAAAATTTCCTGCAGGCTCGGCACGCCCATGGTGAGCGCAATCATCTTCGTGGTGTAGCGCGAGAGGTAGGCGGCGAGCTTGTAGTATTCGCCGAACTTCGAGATCAGGACCGTCCTGCCTAACGATCCCAGAATATCGACCCGCGCCAGAAAATCGGCATGATTGAGCTGACCCTCGGAGAGCAGATTTTCCAGCGTCATCTCCATAACCACGACCAGATCCTCCTCCGTCGCGTCCGCCTGCCGGAGCACATCCGCGCGCGCGCCATCGAGCATGTCGTTCGTCGCGTAGGTCACCGGACGGAAATTGCCGCGCTCGACGATGATCGTTTTCTTATAGAAAACATCGGCCGGCTGCACGCATTCGCCGTCGGCATTGAACATCACTGCATTCGTTAGGCCCTGGCTCACCAGTTGCAGGCTCATGAGGCGGTCGTCCACCTCCGCAAAAGCGGGCCCGGAGAATTTGATCATGTCCACCTGCAGCCGGCCGGGGGCGAGGTTCTCGTGCAGGGAGGAGATCAATTTCTCCGGCTGATGATAGTAGAACGCGGCGTAAATCAGATTTACACCGATGACTCCGAGCGCCTCCTGTTGATCGACGTTCGCTTCGTCGAGCATGCGCACGTGGATGATGATCTGGTTCGAATCGCCCCTCGTTTCCGCCTGGAAACGGATGCCGAGCCAGCCGTGCGACTCGTTATGCTCTTTGAAATTGCGCGCCGCCACGGTGTCGGCAAAAACAAAAAAGGTCCGCTCGTCCCCGAGCTTCTGGTCGAGCCGTTCGATGAGCAGTTGGTACTCGTGATCGATCATCGTCTGCAGGCGCACCCGGCTGACGTAGCGCTGCGCCGAGCCGTAAATGGCGTCGCTGAACTGCATGTCGTAGGCCGACATCGTTTTCGCGATCGTGCCCGCGGCGCCGCCGACTTGAAAGAAGCGCCGCGCCACTTCCTGCCCGGCCCCGATCTCGGCAAAGGTGCCGTATTTTTTCAGGTCGAGATTGATCTGGAACGCCTTCTTGTTCGTCCCGATGTCCATCTCCGGATTCACGATTTCAAGATGCGGATGCTCGATTGTTTCTCAACCAGGAAGTCGGTTTGCCATCGAAGCGCTTCCGCGCATTCCAATCAAAATCCAGGTTAAAGCAGCCGCACCCGTTCCGCGCTGGCGGCGGGAATCCAGCCGCGCAAATCGTTAGGCAAAGCGGCGTAGCTCCACTGGCCGCGGGTGCTCAGGATTTTGATCTCGCTCCCCGGCGGTAGGACCAGGACGGTGCCGGCGTTCTCCGCGGTCGCGAGCCGGGCCTGGACCTTTTGCGCGGTCACGATTGCGACGTCGCGCCCCGCTCTGCCGGTCTCAAAGGCCGCGACCGTGAAGACCGACCCGCCCGTGATCGCACAGAGCAGGACGAAAGTAAAAATCCAAACTACCGACCGGCGTTTGGCAAAGAAGAGGCCGCCGAGAATGAACGCCGCGCACCAGAAAGCGACGGCGGCGAGGATCGCGTACTGATCCGCGGTGAGAAAAGCGAGATGCTCTTCCGGCCAGTTCTGCGCCAGCTCGAGCGCGCGCGCTTGATCGCGCACCAGTCGCAAATTTGCCTGCGCCTCGGGTTGCGCTGGCTGGAGGGCGAGGGCGCGCTCGTAGTTGAGGATGGCGTGCCCGAAGTCGTTTTCCCGGAAGTAGGCGTTGCCCAAATCGTAGAAAACACTCGCACTCCAATGGCGTTCCTTGATGAGCGCTTCGTAGCCTTTGATCGCCTCCGCGAAATGGCCCGCTGCATAATCGGCGCTGGCCTTCGCGAACGTCGCGTCCGCCTGGGCGTGCGTTCGCGGCGTATTCGTTAGGCAAAACATCGCGGTGAGCAGAAAAAGGAAAAATCGCGCGCGCATCAGGAAAGATTTTCGATTAGGTCCAGGACCTCACGCCGCGTTTGCTCGTTGATCGGGTCGTGGCCGTTTTGCCGGCCGCTATAACGCAGCTCGTCGCTCCGCCGGAAAAGTTCGCGCACCCGCGCACGCTTCTCATCATCGAGTTGAAAAGCCGATACCGCGGCTTCGGCATCGACACTATTTGGTTCCATGCGGCGGGCGAGCGCGGTCTTCAACTGCACTACCCGAAGCGCGCCCGCGAAATACCGGTCCGGCGGATCGTCGGCACGGCGCAGCCTTTTCTGAAGCTCGGCCGTCTCCTCTTCCCACGCCTCCATTCTCTGCCGCTCACGATCGGCGAGACGGCGCTTTCTCGATTCCCAGCCGAAGAATCCGATCAAGGCGAGCAGCGGCAGCGCTTGCCCCACCCAAAAGGCCGGGCGCAAAAAGATGGGCGCAAAACTTTGCACCCAGTGCGGCGAATCCGTCAGTTGATAGAGAATGTCTTCCGCGTGGGCCGCGGGAGTGGGGTGTGCGGCAGGCCGCGGAGTGGCGGAAGCGCTGGCGATCGCCCCGCTCGGCGCGGGCGCGGCTCCGCCCTCGACCACCACCGGAAGCTTGTCACTTCGCAAGGTCACGTATTTCTCTTTCAACGGATCGAAGTAGGTCCAGACGAGTGGCGGAACAGCCGTCTTATTCTCGTTAGGGGTAAGCACCATTTCGAAAGTCTTGGTGCCGCTCAGCCCGACGTCGTCGTCCGCCTTGAAGTTCGCGCTCGGCGGATAGGTGTGCCAGCCACGGTCATCGTCCAATGCCGGCGCGGTCACCCGGTCGAAATTACCGCGCCCGGAAAGATTGGCGGTTACGGTGAAAGGATCGCCCACCTGCGCGGTCTTTGGCTTCACTTCGGTCGCCAGGTTAAAAATCCCGACCGCGCCGGCGAAGCTAGCCGGAGGGTTCGGCGGCAATGCCTTTACCTCGAGGGTCGCGGGCTGGCTCTTGATCTCGATTTGCCGCTGTTCCGGAATGCCGGCAAAAGGATCGTTAAAGAACGGATCGGAAAACGGATCGTTCATCCCGAAGACATCGAAAGGCGAACGACTGCCGCCGCCGCCCGTGCGCCGCGGCACCTGGACGATGGCTTTCGCTTCCACCGGACCGACCTCGAACTTTCCGCTGCGGGCGGCGGCGATTGCGGTCTTGTAGGTGACGATTTGATAGTTGATGCCGTCGATCGTCTCGAAACTTTGTTTCGGTTCCGGCATCCGCTGGGTGGTGAAACCTTGACCGGTGACAGCCGGGCCTTCCGCGAGTTGGGCGCGCACCCGGGTGTTAAAGCCGAGGCGGATTTCCACCGGCACGATTTCGCCGACGTAGGCTGAAGTGTTGGGGACCACGAGTTCGGCGAAGACCAGTTTACGCTCGTCAATCGCCCCGCCACTGCCGCTCCTTCCGCGACGGGAGCGGGTCGTGCCGGCATCGTTAGGCGCGACATTCAAAGTGAGCGCGGGCGTGCGCATTTCGCCTCCGTTGGTGCGGACGGTTTGAGGCGGAATGGTGTAGGTCCCGGCTTTCAGCGGCAGGATCGTGTAGCTGTAAATGAAGCTGTAGCTGAAGTGAAAATTGCGCCCTTCGACGAGCTGAGACTGCCCGGTGTAACGGATCTCGAGGCCATCCACCGCAATGTCGTTAGGCGGAGTCGCGTCGGAATCGCCGGTCACCTTGATTTGCAACTGCACCGGGCGATCGACCTCCGTCTCCGAAGTGGTCAGGACCGCGGTGACGGTCGGCGCTTCCGCACGGAGCATCTGCGCTCCCGCGAGAGCGAAAAACGCCACCAAAAAAATTCGTCGAAACATCGCTCTTTTTATCGATCGCCAGCCCTCGACCATCAACCTCGAAGGCTTTCGGGGTCAACCGCTCCCGCTACCAGTCCTTATAGACACGACGCGTTGCCTTGTGTTCATCGAGCAGGACCTTCTGCTCTTCATCTTTCATCGATTCCAAGAGTCGCGCCGCTTGCTTCGGGCTCATCTCGCCTTCTTTCTCCGGTTCGGCTTCCGCTTCCGCGGCCGGCTGTTTTTCCTTTGGTTGATCTCCGCCCGCGCCTTTGACGTCACCGGTCAATGGCTTGGCCGGAGTGCTGCCAGGCGTGCGGCTCGGTTGTTGTCCGTTCTCGCCGTTTTCGCCCGAGCCGGGAGTGGGCGTCGGTGAGCCTTCGTTGCCGGGTGTGGGCGACGGCGAGCTTCCCGATTGATCTCCCGGGGTGGGAGTAGGAGTGGGCGATTCTTCGCCGGGTGAAGAACTTGCGCTAGCGGAAGGGCTCGGAGTCGGCGTGGGCGAAGGCGATTCGCCGGGCGAAGGGGTTGTTCCCGGCGTTGGAGTTGGTGTGGGAGTTGGCGTCGGCGTGGAACCCGGAGATTGCTTCGGCGGTTCCCCGTTTTTCGGCTGCTGTTTTTGATCCCGGCCGGAACCCTGACCGTTCTGCGACTTCTGCTGCTGGTCGTTTTTTTGCTGGTCCTTGTTCTTCTGGTCCTTGTTTTGTTGATCGTCCTTCCCCTGACCCTTGTTTTGGTCCTGCTGATTCTTGTCGTTTTTATTTTGATCCTTTTGCGGCGAAGGCGAAGGGGTGGGGGTAGGGGTCGGCGTCGGCGTTTGCTCCTTCTTTTTCTTCAGCTCGTCGATCTTCTTTTTGACGTAGTCGTAGTTGTCTTTCGCTTCCTTGTTTTTCGGCTCAGCCTTCAACGTCTCCCCGTAATGCTGGAGCGCGCCC